>JBDLUN010000089.1:0-9758 GCA_039805245.1 Bacteroidota bacterium | reverse complement strand
GGCGAAAGCCGTCATGCCAACAAGCATGAAGACAGCCAGTACAGAGGCCAATTTTCTCATGATAGACTTTATTTTTTGGTTTAAGATTATGCCGAAAGACCTTGGAAATCACTCGACAATTTGGACAAATTTAATATTTTTTTAACAACACCGTTGCCAATCCGGCCAATTTGATATTTTATTCAAAAAACGAATAAAAAAAGCCGGCTGCTTAGCATTTCATCTAAACATCCGGCTTTTTACTAAAAAATATTTATAATTGGCTTAAAAAAAACTTATCCTAAATCAGATATACTGGTTGATGATGTTTTCAAGCCATTCCTGACGACCACTGGTCGATTTAGGCTCACCAGAAGCAAGGGCAAAGGCACGCAGGTCTTCAAGGGTAAGTTTACCCTCTTCAAACAATTTTCCTTGCCCTCTATCAAATGAAGCATACCGGTCTTTCCTGAATTGGCGGTAAGGGGAGTGCTGCATAATGTTGTCGGCTACCACCAGTGCACGGGCAAAAGCATCCATGCCGCCGATATGGGCATGGAACAGGTCTTCCATATCCGTTGAATTTCGCCTGATTTTGGCATCAAAATTGACACCCCCACCGGCAAAACCACCAGCATCGAGGATGATTAGCATGGATTCAACCAATTCGTTGAGGTTCATAGGAAACTGGTCGGTATCCCACCCGTTTTGGGCATCTCCCCTGTTGGCATCAATGCTGCCCAGCATTCCTGCGTCGGCAGCCACCTGCAATTCATGCTGGAAGGTATGTCCGGCCAGTGTGGCATGATTCACCTCTACATTCAGCTTGAAATCCTGATCCAGTCCATGCTGGCGAAGGAATCCAATAACCGTTGCGGAATCATAGTCGTACTGGTGCTTGGTTGGCTCGCAAGGCTTTGGCTCAATGAAGAAAGTACCAGTGAATCCGTTCTTGCGGGCATAATCCTTTGCCGCATGCAAGAAGCGGGCCAGGTGTTCCTGCTCCCTTTTCATGTTGGTGTTAAGCAGGGTCATATACCCTTCGCGGCCTCCCCAGAATACATAATTTTCTCCGCCCAGCCTGATGGTTGCATCCAAGGCATTTTTAACCTGGGTTGCAGCATGTGCCACCACATTGAAATCGGGATTGGTGCTGGCGCCGTTCATGTAACGGGGATTGGAGAAGACGTTGGCCGTACCCCAAAGCAGCTTGACACCACTTTCCTTTTGCTTCAAAGAAGCATAATCAACGATGGCCGACAGGTTGCTTTCATATTCGGCAAGGTTGGACCCTTCATCAACCAAATCGATATCGTGGAAACAATAATAAGGAATACCCAATTTAGTGATGAACTCGAAAGCTGCATCCATTTTGTCTTTGGCACGACCAACAGCATCGGCAGCCTGATCCCAGGCGTATTGTTTGGTACCGGGCCCAAAAGGATCAGCACCGGTATTACAGAAGCTGTGCCAATAGGCTACAGCGAATTTGAAATGGTCTTTCATGGTTTTTCCGGCAACAACCTGCTCTTCATTATACCACTTATATGCAAGCGGATTATCGGATTGCCTTCCTTCAAACTTGATCTTTCCTATTCCGGGAAAGAACTCCTTGGTTCCTAATGTAATCGACATATTTGATTGTTTTGGTGGTTTTATATTTGAAAACGCATAACTGGCTCATTCCGGCAAGTGGCGAAGCCAATGCTGATAGGCTTCCTGGTATTGTTCCCGCAGGGAGTGGTCGGGGCTCACCGTTTGCAAGACCTTTAGCCCATGGAATGCTTCCTGGGTTGACTTGTAAATCCCAGCTCCAACGCCTGCAGCCCGGGCCGCACCTTGTGCCCCATCGGTATTGAAGAGCTCGATAGTTGCTCCGGTAGTATTAGCAAAGGCTTCAGCAAAGAGGGGGCTCAAAAACATATTGGCTTTTCCGGCCCTGACCATATTAATCTGAAGTCCCATTTTAACCATGATTTCAATACCATAATACAAGGCAAACACAATCCCTTCCTGGGCAGCTCTGGCCAGATGGGCGTTGCCATGCCTGTTGAAATGCAGGTTGCGGATCATGGATCCATGGTCTTTATTCTCGAGCACCCGTTCCGCACCATTGCCGAAAGGATAACACTGCAATCCATCTGCACCAACGGGCACCCGAGCTGCCAATTGATTCATCTCCGGATACGACAGTCCGCTGAAGACATTTTTTTGAAGCCAACTGTTCAAAATCCCTGTTCCATTGATACAGAGCAATACCCCATATCTTTTGGCATCAGTTTTATGGTTGACATGCACGAAAGTGTTAACCCTTGACTTTGGATCGAAGGCTGGCTGGTCTATGACGCCATATACAACCCCTGATGTACCTGCTGTTGCGGCAATTTCTCCGGGATTCAACACATTAAGGGAAAAGGCATTGTTCGGTTGGTCGCCTGCACGGTAACAAACCGGTGTATCCTCAGCCAGACCGAGTGCTGCAGCAGCCTGGGCTGTCAGGTTTCCCTGCTCTCCAAACTGAGGAACCGTATTGCACAAGAGACGCTCATCAATGCCATAATATTTGAAAAGATCATGGGCAACAGCTTCCTGTTTGGCATCCCACATCACCCCTTCTGATAGTCCGGAAATGGTGGTCCTCATTTCCCCGGTGAGCCGGTAAGCAATATAATCACCTGGCAGCATTACCCGATGAATCCTTGAATAGATTTCAGGCTCATGCTCCCTGACCCATTTCAATTTGGAAGCGGTGAGGTTCCCGGGCGAATTCAGGTAATGCTCCAGGCAGAAGGATTCACCCATTTCTGAAAATGCGCGGGCTCCAGTTTCCACGGCACGACTGTCGCACCAAATGATGGAAGACCTCACCGGCACGCCTTCCTTGTCTACAGCAACGAGTCCGTGCATCTGATAAGAAATGCCAATGGCCCCAACAGCCTCTTTCCGGAAATCATACTCATCTGCCAGGATGGCCATGGCATTGCGGAGTTCCCGCCACCACATGTCGGGGTCCTGTTCTGCAAATCCCGGATGCGGCGCACTAATCTGCATTTCACTGGAGGGTGAATACGCTGAGGCTACACAAGAGCCAGAGTCAACAGCAACCAGTGCACATTTTACAGAGGATGATCCTATATCAATTCCCAACAAATACTTCATGTTATATGGTTCAAAAAGTCAATGTATCGAAGGTAAGGCAAGCGAGTGGTTTTAGAGTAGGCAGCAATCATTTCAAGATTGAAAACCGGTAGGTTGTCTGACTCTTGAAAGTTCCTCCAGGCTTAAGTAGGGTTGAAGGAAATTCAGGCTGATTGGGGGAATCTGGAAAATGCTGTGTTTCCAGGCAAAAACCAGTTCTGTATTGATAGGCAGTTCCCCTACCCTTTTCAGAACCATTGAGGAAATTGCCCGTATACAGCTGAACTCCTGGTTCGGTGGTGAAGACTTCCATTTTCCTGCCGGATAAAGCATCTGTTACAACAGCAGCGGGTGCTTCAGGATTGGATTTGTCCAGCACAAAATTATGGTCATAACCTTTTCCGAATTTGAGTTGTTCGTCCTCTGCTCCAATGCGTGAACCAATGGCTATGGGACTGTTAAAATCAAATGGTGTTCCGGCAACAGGCTTCAATTCTCCTGTTGGTATCAGGGTACTGTCAACCGGGGTAATAGAGCCGGCACGGATCATCAGCTGGTGATCCAAGATGGTATTATCTGGATTACCGGTGAGATTGAAATAAGCGTGATTGGTGATATTGAGAACCGTTGGTTGATCTGTGGTTGCTGTATAATCAATGACCAGTGAATTATCATCACGCAAAGAATACACAACAGTTACCTGCATTTTTCCGGGATAGCCATTCTCTCCGTCTTCCAAGGTGCGGGTGAAACGGATGGCATCATTCATAACCCTGGCTGTCCATACCTGCTTATCGATGCTGTTTACCCCGCCGTGAAGGGAGTTTTGTCCGTCATTCTGGGGCACCTGATAGGTTTTACCATCGATGGCAAAACGGGCATGGGCAATGCGGTTGGCATAACGCCCCACCACACATCCGAAGTAGGATTTGCCTGAGGCCAATCCGGAATGGTCATCATATCCGAGGGTAACGTTTTCAATTTTCCCATCTTTATCCGGCACATGGATAGCCACAATGGTAGCCCCGTAATTAGACAATTCAACGGTCATCCCATTATCATTGCTAAGGGTATATAGCCGGATGCTGTCGCCTGAAGCAAATGCTTCAGCACGTTGCGGGTCAAGAGGCTTTTGTTCCATACGATCAGTTGTGATTACACATGAGTGACACGCCAATATAAGGGTGGCGGTCAAGGCAAGCGAAAATTTCATATTACCCTGTTAGAGTGCACAGGCACCATCGCCTGTAGTTGCAATATAATGTTTTGGCGCAACACCATAAATATTCGCATACAATGCACGTGTTCTCGCTACCAGATTCTCCACTTCGGAAGCAGCTACTATGTTGATGGTGCAGCCTCCAAAGCCGCCGCCCATCATCCTTCCACCCCAAACACCGGGCTGCCCACGAACAGCTTCCACCAGAAAATCCAGTTCCGCACAACTTACATCATATTCATCTTTCAATCCTTGATGAGAAGCATACAAATGTTCACCAGCAACAGCCCAATTGCCCGTATCCATGGCAGCAGCAAAACCGGCCACCCGTTCATTTTCCTGTAAGACAAAACGGGCACGGGTCATGGCAACCGGATCAACCAGGGCTTCTACACCCAACAAATCCTGCATGTTTGCATCACGTAGGGTTTGCACAGACAGTCCTTTTTTACTCAGTTCATGCACTACAGACTCACATTGCTGCCTGCGCTCATTGTATGCCGAGCTGGCCAAATCATGCTTCAGACAGGTGTCAAACAGCACAATTTTATTATCGCCCAATTGCAATGGGACATATTCAAAGTCAAGCGACCGGCAATCGAGTTTTAGGGCATGATCTTTCCGGGCATGGATACTGGCAAACATGTCCATGATTCCACACTGCAGTCCAACAAAACCATTCTCCGCTTCACGGGCGATATGGGTCAACTCCATGCTGTTGAATCCTGCTCCTGTGATGGTATTCAGCGCATACGCAAAAACCGATTCCAATGCAGCTGATGATGACAATCCCGCACCCACGGGAATTTCGGAAGTGACAATGGCCTGAAAATGTGGTACCTTTACTCCGCGACGGGCGAAAGCGAGGCATACGCCAAAGATGTAGTTGGACCAATGGCTGGTTGTTGCCTTTTCAGGAAATGCATCTACAATGATTCGGTCTTGCAGGTCATAAGCCCAAATTTCTGTAGGCCCAGACGCCAATGGCAAAATGGCCAGGTAACATGCCTTATCGATTCCCGCAGGCATCACCCAACCGCCATTATAATCTGTGTGCTCTCCAATGAGGTTGATGCGTCCGGGCGACTGAAAAACAAAGGGAATTGAGGCATATGTTGATTGGAATAGTCCTGACAACCGCTCTTTGGGATCCATTGAACACAATTTGACCTAAAAATAGTCAAAATCCCTTACCGGAAGGAATGTCAATAAGATGTTGAAATGAACCAAAAAGGTTCGGACTTGTTACGAAATCGGGAAAAAAGGTGGCTTCAAAGCCAGATAAGGTTGTTTACAATTTTTACAAAGGAGCAAAATGTTGAATTTTGCGGATTCTAAACTTGAGCAGATTATGCAGGAGGAACAAGACGACATACTGGAACAGATAACCAGCTCGGAATACAAGTACGGATTCGTAACCGATATCGAAGCTGATGAGGCCCCTATGGGCTTGACTGAGGATACAATCCGTTTCATCTCAGCAAAAAAAAATGAGCCGGGATGGATGCTGGAATACCGGCTGAAAGCCTTCAGGCATTGGCAGACGATGGAGAACCCTGAATGGGCCAACCTCAGTTTCCCAACCATCAACTACCAGGATATCATTTACTATTCTGCACCCAAACAAAAAGTGTCACCCAACAGCCTAGATGAAATCGATCCGGAACTGAGGAAGACCTTTGAGAAATTGGGCATTTCCCTTGACGAGCAGAAGCGGATTTCCGGTATTGCTGTTGATGCGGTAATTGACAGCGTTTCTGTGGCTACCACGTTCAAAGAGGAACTCTCCAAGGTGGGTGTCATCTTTTGTTCTATGAGTGACGCCATACAGGAGCATCCCGAACTAATCAAAAAACACCTGGGTTCAGTAGTGCCTGCAACAGACAATTATTTTACAGCATTGAACTCAGCTGTCTTCAGTGACGGTTCCTTTTGTTATATACCCAAGGGTGTACGATGCCCCATGGAACTCTCTACCTACTTCAGGATCAATGCAGCCAATACCGGACAGTTCGAAAGGACACTCATCGTTGCCGAAGAAGGCAGCTACGTGAGCTACCTCGAGGGCTGTACTGCTCCCATGAGGGATGAGAACCAGCTGCATGCTGCCGTGGTGGAAATCGTTGCTATGGAAAAAGCAGAAGTAAAATACTCCACTGTACAAAACTGGTATCCCGGCGACAAGGAAGGGAAAGGCGGCATCTACAATTTTGTTACCAAAAGAGGAATTTGCGCTGGAGACCATGCCAAAATCTCCTGGACGCAAGTGGAGACTGGATCAAGCATCACTTGGAAGTACCCCAGCGTTATCCTCAAAGGGGATAACAGTATTGGAGAGTTTTATTCAGTTGCCGTCACCAATAATTTCCAGCAGGCAGATACCGGCACCAAAATGGTTCACCTCGGCAAAAACACCCGCAGCCGGATCGTATCCAAGGGCATATCAGCAGGCAAAAGCCAGAATTCATACAGAGGCCTTGTGAGCGTATCCAAAAATGCATCCAACGCCAGGAACTTCTCCCAATGTGATTCACTCTTGTTGGGCGACAAATGCGGTGCACATACCTTCCCCTACATCGAAGTCAAAAATAATACGGCCATGGTGGAACACGAAGCCACCACATCCAAAATCGGTGAGGACCAAATTTTCTATTGCAACCAGCGTGGCATTGACACTGAAACCGCTGTGGCACTGATCATCAATGGCTTTGCGAAAGAAGTCATGAACCAGCTGCCCATGGAATTTGCAGTGGAAGCCCAAAAGCTGCTGGCCATCAGCCTGGAGGGCAGTGTAGGATAAAACCATTACCAACAAGACAAAACAGCAATATGTTAAAGATTGAAAATCTGCAGGCAAGAATTGAAGAAAAAGCAATATTGAAGGGTATCAACCTGGATATCAAACCCGGTGAAGTGCATGCCATTATGGGCCCCAACGGCTCTGGCAAAAGCACACTGGCTTCCGTGCTGGCTGGAAGGGAAGATTATGAAATTACCGGCGGAACCGTAGATTTCATGGGCAAAGACCTGCTTGAACTCTCCCCTGAAGACCGTGCCAAAGAAGGTCTCTTCCTGGCGTTCCAATACCCTGTTGAAATTCCCGGTGTAAGCACCACCAATTTCATCAAGACAGCAGTCAACGAAAAGCGCAAATACCAAGGACTTGAAGCCCTTGATGCCGCCCAGTTCCTGAAAACCATGAAGGAGAAAATGAAGTTGGTCCAAATCGACCAATCCCTCCTTTCCCGCTCACTCAACGAAGGTTTTTCCGGTGGCGAAAAGAAAAGGAATGAAATTTTCCAAATGGCTATGCTTGAACCCAAACTGGCCATTCTCGATGAAACAGATTCAGGTCTTGATATAGATGCCTTGCGCATCGTTGCCAACGGTGTTAACCAACTGCGTTCTGCAGACAATGCATTTTTGGTGGTGACTCACTACCAGCGTCTGTTGGATTATATTGTACCGGACTTCGTACATGTTTTGTACAACGGCAGAATCGTTCGTTCCGGAACAAAGGAACTGGCATTGGAACTGGAGGAGAAAGGTTATGATTTCATCAAGGCGGAAGTAGAAAAGGAAACGGTGTAATATGGATGCAATAACAATATTGAAAGAAACTTATAGCCTTCAGACTGCAAACGCCGGAAGCCTTCATGCTTTCCAGGAAGACAACTGGGCGCAATTCACCGCATGGGGATTGCCTGCGCTCAAGCATGAAGAATGGAAATACACCCGCATTCGCAATGCCTTCAGCGATAAGATGGTAACAGCATCTCATGCTTTACCCCAACTTGCTGATCTCCACAAGCATTTTCTGCCAGGCCTTGAAGAGGCGAACAGGATAGTGTTTGTGAATGGACGGTATGCTCCGGAATTGGGGTTCATTGCAGATAATGACAATAGCCTGCAAGTTGCACCTTTGCAAAATGCAGCAGAAGAGGATGCCGAATTCATCAGCTTGCACCTGGGGCACAGCAGACAATACCATGCTGATGGCATCAATGCCCTCAATGCTGCATTTGCAGCAGGAGGAGTATACATTAAAGTGAAAAAAGGCAAAACCCTCTCTGCACCAATCGTCATATATCATTTTGCTGATTCAACCGATGGAATCCGCTTCAGCCAACCCAGGGTGCTGGGCAATATTGAAGCTGGCGCCCAAGCCATGATTGTTGAGCATTATATCAATCTGGGCAAAGGCGAGACACTGACCAATGAAGTCATTGAACTTTGTACCGGTCAGGATGCCGTTCTGCATTACATCAAACTGCAAGATGAAGGCAATAACTCCAGCCATACCGGAACAACGCATATTCGTCAGCTGGCCAAATCCCTGACCCATGCAGTGACCCTCACCCTCAGTGGCAAGATTGTACGCAACAACCTCAACATGGTCATGGAAGCCGCGAATGGTGAAAGCCACCTGTATGGGCTGTACCTGCTCGACAATGAAACCCTGGCAGACAACCATACCATTGTAGACAATGCCATGCCCAACTGTTACAGCAATGAATTGTACAAGGGTATAATGGACGGGCAATCAACAGGCGTGTTCAACGGTAAAATTTTCGTAAGAAAGGATGCCCAAAAAACCAATGCCTATCAGTCCAATAAAAACATACTCATCGGCAGCCAGTCGTCTGCCAATACCAAACCACAGTTGGAAATTTTTGCTGATGACGTGAAATGTTCCCATGGCTGTACCATAGGCAAATTGGATGATGATGCACTGTTCTACCTGCGTGCACGCGGCATCAGTGAAGACAACGCCAGGGCACTGCTGTTGCATGCTTTTGCTATGGATATTCTGGACCAAATCAAAGATGAATCAGTCAGATCTTTTGCTGACCAAATCATATCAAACAGGTTATCTTTTACCGTCTGATGCAAGAAACAATCACTATATATCCAATTGACGCGATCCGGAATCGCTTCCCCATCTTGCAACGCAAAGTGAAAGGGAAGGATTTGGTTTACTTCGACAATGCAGCTACCACCCAGAAACCGATTGAAGTGATTGATGCACTGAACCGGTATTACAGCCAATACAATGCAAATATCCACCGCGGATTGCATACGTTGGCTGATGAGGCCACGGCAGCATTCGAAGAAACCAGACATGCCGTGCAACAATTCATCGGCGCCAAACTCCCTGAAGAAATTATTTTCACGAAAGGCACCACCGAAAGTATCAACTTGGTTGCCAAATCTTGGGGTGGAGCATTTCTGCAAAAAGATGATGAGATTATCATTTCATCGCTTGAACACCACGCCAATATTGTTCCCTGGCAGATGATAGCCGAAGAGAAGGGTGCCAAGCTTCGTGTGATTCCTATCAACGACGACGGTGTATTGGACATGCAGGCTTATGAAAGCCTCCTCAATGAGAAAACCCGCATCGTTTCCATAGTACATGCCT
>JBDLUN010000088.1:0-8933 GCA_039805245.1 Bacteroidota bacterium | reverse complement strand
GACAGGAGCAGAAGGTAGCCATTCCTCCCCTCGGAATGCATGGCTAATTTGCATATCGTGGTCGTCAACCACTACCGCCAAATGATAGGTGGGCATGCCATCAGCCTTCAGTAATACTTTGTCATCAACCTGGTCTGTATTGAACCGGACTTCTCCCCGGATCATATCCTGGAGTGCAACCTCCCTGCCTGCCGGCATTTTGATGCGGATGACATGGGGGAGTGCATTGTCGAGTGCAGTTTGCACTTCATCCGGTGTCATGGTGAGTGAATTTTTCATTTCCTGCCTTATCCGTGCATCATACTGGGGTGATGGGTTGGATTCGGTCCGGAACCTGTTGCGCATAGCCTCCAGCTCTTCCGGGGTATCAAATGCATAGTATGCATTACCCTCTTTGATAAGTTTTTCGGCAAATTGCCTGTATATGGCTTTGCGCTCACTTTGGCGGTAGGGGCCAAAAGGACCGCCGTTGTGCGGACCTTCATCGGGGGTGATGCCACACCAGTTGAGGCAATCGATGATGTATTGTTCGGCGCCAGGAACAAACCTGCTTTGGTCGGTATCTTCGATCCGTAGGATGAATTTACCCTGGTGTTTTCTGGCAAAAAGGTAATTGAAAAGGGCTGTCCTTACACCACCCAGGTGTAAGCCGCCGGTAGGGCTCGGCGCAAAGCGAACCCGCACACTGTTTGTTTCCATACTGCAAAGATAAGCAGATAAGACAAAGGGGTTATGCCAATGGCATAACCCCTTTAATGAGTTGAATGGATGGGAGCGGTAGGTAGGAATATTGGATTAAAAACGGGCCAGAGGCTGATCGGTCAGCGATCTGTACAAAATAAACGCATGCTTTGTGCGGATTCGTACGTTTATCGTACTTATTCAGACAAATTGGGTATTACTACTTACAAATAGCCGGTATTTGATTGCAGGAATTACGGTATACACTATCAATAGGTGCCTACGGAGAGCATAACCAATGTGCAGGCTTCTATGGCTTCAATGCCGTTTGCCCTCGCCCGGCTGATGAATTCGGGATTTTCTGTGCCGGGGTTGAAGATGATCCTGCTGGGGTGCAAGTCAATGATTTGTTGCTCGTAGGCTTTTTGTCTTTCCGGATTGAGATAAAGGGTTACCGTGTGGATAGGGGCATGCTGGGGGAATTCGGTTTCTACAGCAACATCAGCAATCTGGCAAGCTTCCCTGCCTAGGGCTGTTACCGGGTGACCGGCTTCCCGCAGCTGTCTGACTGCCATATGACTGTATTGCGATGGCCTGGCAGATGCACCAATGACCAATGTGTTTTTGTGGCTCATGTGATTGGCATAAAAAAAGCCGGGGTGAGCCGGCTTTTCAATTATTCAATGTGATCAGACCAGCATGGTTACCGGGTTCTCCATGTATTTTTTCAGGGTCTGGAGGAATGATGCTCCAACAGCTCCGTCCACACTCCTGTGGTCACAGCTCAGTGTAAGTTTCATCATCTGTGTAGTGGTGAAACCATCACCTTTTTTTACAACTACTTCCTTGATTTTTCCCACAGCCAAGATACAGCTGTCTGGCGGGTTGATGATGGCAGTGAATTCATCAATGTCCATCATACCCAAGTTGGAAATGGTGAAGGTGTTGCCGGTGAAGTCTCCCGGCTGTATTTTTTTATTCCTAGCTTTGTCGTACAATTCCTTGGACTCCACCGCAATCTGGGAGAGTGATTTCTGGTCTGCGAAACGCAGCACAGGAACAATCAGTCCTTCAGGCAATGCAATCGCTGAGCCAATATGCACATGATCGTATGTCCTGATGAAATCACCCATCCAGCTGCTGTTTACTGCCGGATGTTTTTTGAGGGCAAGCGCACAGGCCTTGATCAGCATATCTTGGAAAGATATTTTGGTGGGGCTCACTTCATTCATTTGTACCCTGGCTTTGATGGCATTATCCATGCACACTTCCATTTTCAGGTAGAAATGAGGTGCAGTGAACATGCTTTCACCAAGCCTGCGTGCAATGGTTTTGCGCATGGAGGTGAGTTGGGTATCGGTATATCCCTCCTGGCCCATGACAGTTGCCCTGGCAGCAGGTGCAGGTGTAGCAGCTGTTACTGGTGCTGCAGGTTGTGCGGCAGGGTTGAAGTTGTCAACATCTTTCCTGATGATCCTGCCACCGTCGCCTGAACCGGCAATCCTGGTAAGGTCTATACCTTTGTCTTTGGCCAGCATTTTGGCGAGTGGAGATGCTTTTATTCGGCCATCAGCTGTTGTCTGGGCTGCCTGCGCCTCAGGTGCGGCCTGTTGGGCTGCAGGTGCAGATGCTGGAGCTGCAGCGGGAGCAGCGGAAGTTGCGGTAGAGGCAGGTGCCGGGTTGTTCATCGAAGCCAAGAGGCCACTGATGTCAGTGCCAGCCTTACCAATGATGGCAATAACGTCATTCACTTTGGCTGATTCACCATCCGGAACTCCGATATGCAAAAGGGTTCCATCAGCATAGCCAACCACTTCCATAGTAGCTTTGTCGGTTTCCACATCAGCCAGGTTGTCATCTGCTTTTACGGAGTCACCCACTTTTTTGTTCCATTGCACAATCTTGCCGGAAGTCATGGTGTCGCTGAGCAGTGGCATCCTGATGACAGTTACACCCAATTGTTCAGGGGTGACTGTAGGAGCTGCGGCTACCGGGGCGGCTGCAGTTGCTTGGGCAGGGGCAGGGGTTACTGCTGCTGCTGGCTGTGCCGAACTGCCTGCAATGAGCCCTTGAATATCCTCGCCGGGTTTGCCTACAATGGCAATGATTTCGTTCACTTTGGCGGCGTCACCTTCCTTGACACCGATATAGAGTAGTGTACCATCGGCATATCCAACCACTTCCATGGTTGCCTTGTCGGTTTCCACATCAGCCAGGACATCATCGCTTTTGACCTGATCACCAACGGATTTGTTCCATTTGACAATCTTGCCTTCTGTCATGGTATCGCTGAGGAGGGGCATTCTGATCACTTCCGCCATATCCCTGTATTTAGGTTTTGGTTATGAATAAAATTTGTGGGCCGAAATTACATCAAATTGCGGAAATGCCACAATCGTGGCCTTCAAAGATTTCATCTGCAATCAATAATCAAGGTCTAGGTTGAGCTGGTCTCGCATCTCCCCCACAATCGGGTAAAGGGAAATCATTTTAAGGTACTGGTCGCGGAGGGAAAGGGATACTTCCGGCTTGTTGACCTCCATTTCCGCTTCCGGATCCAGGTTAATCCTAAACTGTATTTTGGGATTATTGAAGAGGTCCTGCATGTGGATGAGCAAGGCAACCCGTTCATTTTCGATGAACTGGAATTGTATTTTGGAGGATGCATGGATGTCGAATACACAATCATCAACCTGGTTGATTTTGGCCATCCGGAAATTGCTGTGGCTGGTGACCTGATTATTTTCCTGCAATTTATCTAGAAACGACTGCCAGGCTGCTTCCAGTTTTTCAGGGGTGAGGGTTTCCGGGAGGTCTTGCTCATTTTTCCGGTTTTGGATTTGTTCCCTGATTTTTTTCAGAGATCCTAGTCCTGTGGCAGCGGGCATGGTAGGAACGGCGGCCTGTGGCTGGGGTTTGGGTTGGACGGGAACCTTTTTGAAGGCTTCTTTTGTGGAGTTGTCAACCGGTGCAGTGGGTGTTGGATCTTTAGGCTTATGCTGCTGAGATGGTTGTTTGGCAGTTTCCTGGATATAAAGTGCAGCTTCCTTGGGCTGTTTCAGCTCTCTGAAGGCAATTTGCCGGAAAGCAACAGGTTTCAGTCCCTCAAGCCGTTTTTTTTTACCACCATCGCCATCACTGACGAATTCAACAGCTTGTTTGAGGTGGGTCAGCCTGATGAGATGAAACTCCACATGTAGTTTCTTGTTGCGGGCCTGTTTGAATCCAGCTTCGGCTTCGTTGAGGATGTTGAGTGCGCCAATCATATAGGCTGCCGGAATCTCTGCGGCCTGGGCTATGTACCGGCTTCTGAAGCCTTCCACTACTTGCAGCAGTGTTAAAGACCGGGGGTCTTTGCTCACCAACAGGTTTCTGAAGAATTCCGCCATATTATTCAGAACCATGTCGCCTTCAAAACCCTTCTGGTCTATTTCGTCGTAGAGATTCAGAACACCTGGAAGGTCCTCCTGAAAGAGCATATCCAGCAATCTGAAGAAATAATCTTCATCCAACAGGTTGAGGTGTTCGATCGTATTGCTGTAAGTCAACCGGGCATTGGTGAAACTCACGATCTTATCCAGGATGCTCAAGGCATCACGCATGCAGCCATCGCTCTTTTGTGCTATCACCTGTAGTCCTTCAGCCTCAGCCTGAATGCCTTCCTTTACAGCGATTTCCTGAAGGTGTTCAACGATATCTGCTGGGGTGATCCTTTTGAAATCGAAAATCTGGCATCTCGACAAAATTGTTGGCAGGATCTTGTGTTTTTCAGTGGTGGCCAGTATGAAAATAGCGTGAGCAGGAGGTTCCTCTAGTGTTTTCAGGAAAGCATTGAAGGCGGCAGCACTCAGCATGTGCACCTCATCAATGATATATATTTTATACCTGCCTGCTTGTGGGGAAAACCTGACCTGTTCGATCAGTTCCCTGATATCATCCACTGAATTGTTGCTCGCTGCATCGAGTTCGTGTACATTGAAGGATGCGCCGTTGTTGAAAGACAGGCAGGAACTGCATTTGTCGCATGCCTCCCCATCTGCCCCCAATTGCTCACAATTGATGGTTTTGGCCAGGATGCGTGCACAGGTTGTTTTGCCCACCCCTCTTGGTCCGCAGAAAAGAAAGGCATGGGCCAAGTGTTGCTGCAGGATGGCATTTTTCAGTGTAGTGGTGATATGGGACTGCCCAACTACTGTTGAAAAGTGCTGCGGTCTGTATTTGCGTGCTGAAACAACAAAATTCTCCATCAGGATGCAAGTTAATAAACCATGACATCAAAATTAATTTTTCGTCAGGTTGCGGGATGAATCCAATAATTGATATCTTGAATATCGAACCCGTCAATCCAACATTATGCCATATATCTTAGCCCTTGACCAGGGCACCACCAGTTCCAGAGCAATTCTCTTTGACCATGCCGGAGGCATAGCAGCCGTTGCCCAAAAAGAATTTACACAGTATTTTCCGGAACCCGGGTGGGTAGAACATGACCCAATGGAAATTTGGGTGTCGCAGGCGGCAGTGGCCAAAGAAGCTATGCTGAAGCTTAACATCAAAGCCGATCAGGTTGCCGCCATAGGTATTACCAACCAGCGGGAGACCACCCTCCTATGGGACCGTAAAACAGGCGAGCCCGTTTACAAGGCTATTGTTTGGCAAGACAGGCGAACAGCAGGTTATTGTGATACACTCCGGACGGCCGGACATGCCGACATGATCCGGCAAAAAACCGGTCTGGTGGTGGATGCTTATTTTTCCGGAACCAAGCTGAAATGGATCCTTGACCAGGTGCCTGGTGTCAGGGCCCGGGCTGAAAAGGGTGAATTGGCTTTTGGAACGGTTGACAGCTGGCTGCTTTGGAAGCTGACAGAAGGCCAAGTACATGCCACTGATGTGAGTAATGCCTCCAGAACCATGCTATTCAATTTGCAGACCCTGCAGTGGGATGAAGAACTGCTGCAATTGCTTGATATCCCCGCATCCGTGCTGCCACAGGTGAAAGGGAATAGTGAAATTATGGGTTATGCCTCAGCGATCGGTATGCCGGAAGTTCCAGTTGCCGGTATGGCAGGCGACCAGCAGGCAGCACTTTTCGGACAGATGTGCATCCGGGAAGGGATGGTTAAAAATACCTATGGAACCGGGTGCTTTATGTTGATGAATACCGGCACAAAGGCTGTGACATCACATAACAACCTCCTCACAACCATTGCCTGGCAGGTGAACGGGGTCACCAATTACGCCCTGGAGGGAAGTGTTTTCATAGCAGGTGCTGCCGTACAGTGGTTGCGAGACGGACTCAAAATAATCCGCCATTCAGCTGATGTACAAGCCCTAGCAGCATCTGTTCCCCATACAGACGGGGTCGTAGTCGTGCCAGCATTTTCGGGTCTGGGCGCTCCACATTGGAACCCCTATGCCCGGGGTACTGTTTTTGGACTCACCCGTGGAACGACCGATGCCCATATTGCCCGTGCTACCCTCGAAAGCATCGCTTACCAAACTTATGATGTTTTGAAAGCCATGGAGTCGGATGCCGGCATTGCCATCGCGGAACTCCGTGTTGATGGGGGCGCAACAGTAAATGACTTGATGATGCAGTTCCAATGCGATATCCTCGATGTCAAAGTTTTGCGCCCAGAAGTGATTGAAACCACCGCCTTGGGGGCTGCATACCTGGCCGGACTGGCAGTTGGATTCTGGACTTCTGTTGACGAAATCGCAGCACAGTGGCAGGTCTCCGGAAAGTTTGAGCCGGCCATGGACGTTGCCCTCAAAAACGAGAAACTCAAAGCCTGGAACAGGGCTGTCAAAGCTGTTCTGGCGTGGAGTGCCGAATAAATCAAAATCGGATAAAAGAAAACCATTGAATAGGGATAATGCCATCGCAGCGTTGACCACAGAAAAGGTTTGGGACATCATCGTTGCCGGAGGTGGAGCCACCGGCTTGGGTATTGCTGTTGATGCCGCCCAGCGCGGTTTCAAGGTTTTGCTGCTTGAGAAAAATGATTTTGCCAAAGGCACGTCCAGTAGGAGCACAAAATTGGTGCATGGCGGCGTGCGGTATCTCGCCCAAGGCAATATCAAGCTCGTAGTGGAGGCCCTTCGGGAAAGGGGCTACCTGTTGGCCAATGCGCCACACCTCACCCGGGTACAACATTTTATCATACCGGTTTACAGTTTATGGGACAAATGGTTTTACGGCTTGGGTTTGGCCATTTATGATCTTTTATCCAATAAGCTGAGTCTAGGTAGAACGAAATTGATGGGCAGGCGTTCCGTATTGCGCGAAATGCCTTTTGTCAGACAAACAGGATTGAAGGGCGGGATTGGATATGCGGATGGGCAGTTTGATGACGCTAGGCTGGCTATTACACTTGCATTGACCGCTACCGATCAGGGGGCAATGCTGGTCAATTACATGGGCGTTGCCGGTCTCCTCAAAGAAAATGGCAAAATTACTGGAGTGCTGGCTCAGGATGAAATCACTGATCGGCAATATGAGCTGAAGGCCCGTGTGGTCATCAATGCAACAGGCGTCTTTGTAGACAGTATTTTGGATATGGACGACAGTCAGTCACCTGCTGCAGTAATGCCCTCCCAAGGGGTACATATTGTGGTTGATCGCCAATTTTTCCCTGGAAAGGAAGCGTTGATGATTCCAAAAACCAGGGATGGGCGTGTACTTTTTGCATTACCCTGGCATGATGCCGTGGTTATCGGCACTACGGATACACCCTTGCTCGAAATCAGAGAGGAGCCTGTAGCATTGGAGGAGGAAATTGAGTTCATCATGGCCCAGTTCAATGAGTATAGTGAAAAAAAGATTAGCAGGGCAGATATCAAATCGGTTTTTGCGGGACTGCGTCCGCTGGTCAAAACCTCCAATAATGGCAATACTGCGATGGCATCCAGAGACCATACAATTATAGTTTCTGTGAGCAATCTCATCACCATTACAGGGGGGAAATGGACTACCTACCGCAAGATGGCCAAAGATGCCGTCAACAATGCAGCTTTTGTGGCCAAGTTGCCGATTGTCAAATGCAAAACCCGGAAACTCCGGTTGCATGGGGCGGAATTGCCTGCCGGATGGGATCAACGGTTTGCTGTTTATGGTACCGATGCTGAGCGGATAGTGGAAATGATTACCGCTGATCCCTACTTGGGGGAACCCCTGATTCCCGGTTTTAATTATTGTGGGGCGGAAGTGGTTTGGTCGGTTCAGGAAGAAATGGCCATGACCGTGGAGGATATCCTGGCAAGGAGATCCAGAATCCTCTTGTTGGATGCCCAGGCTGCAATTGATGCCGCACCGGCAGTTGCTGCAATCATGGCGCCCCTGCTTGGTGAAGGCCAAGCGTGGATAGATAACCAGATCAGGTTATTTCAGGATTTGGCTGCAGGATACCAAATCGACTTGGGTGATTGTTGAAAATTGATTATTTTGTTTATTAAATATTGCTTGCCATGACTCCTTTCGTTGCTGAAATTGCCGGTACTGCTGTTTTGATCACCCTTGGTTCCGGTGTAGTAGCTAATGTGTTGCTTTCCCGTACCAAAGGCAACAACTCCGGTCTTATTGTAATTGCTTTAGCTTGGGCCGTGGCTGTATTTGTAGGGGTGTATATATCAGCTGAGGATAGTGGGGCGCACCTCAACCCTGCGGTAACCATTGGGTTGGCGGTAGCCGGCAAATTCAGTTGGGATCTTGTGCCAG
This sequence comes from Bacteroidota bacterium, assembly GCA_039805245.1. Taxonomy (GTDB): domain Bacteria; phylum Bacteroidota; class Bacteroidia; order Chitinophagales; family Chitinophagaceae; genus Pollutibacter. Next base: position 532 of record JBDLUN010000088.1, on the reverse strand, counting down.
CCTATATTTTGGCACAGTTTTTGGGTGCTTTCATTGGCTCGGTTCTTACCTGGCTTACTTATAAGGAACACTTTGATGAAACCACCGATCCGGGGCTTATCCTCGCCGTTTTCTCTACGGGGCCAGCTATCAGAAAACCAGTCAGCAACTTCATAACAGAAATCGTAGCCACTTTCATTTTTATGTTTTCCATCCTCCATATTCAAAAAGGGGAGATGAAGCTCGGTGCACTGGATGCCCTGCCTGTAGCCTTGCTCGTATTGGGCATTGGCCTGAGTATGGGTGGACCAACAGGATATTCGATCAATCCAGCCCGTGATTTGGGCCCCCGCATCATGCATGCTTTATTACCTATCAGGCACAAGGGTACGAGTGATTGGGCTTACGCTCCAATACCTGTACTGGGTCCGGTTGCCGGAGCAGTCTTGGCTGCCTTGCTGTATAGTCAGCTGCAGTAGTTTGCAGTCTTCCTGAAAAAATTTGCTTGCCGATTTTTCCAATCCATGCATCCTGCTTACCTTTGCGGCCTGAA
>JBDLUN010000087.1:0-3653 GCA_039805245.1 Bacteroidota bacterium | reverse complement strand
TGTTTGAGGTTGCCGAATTGGTGGAAGAAATGGTCGGTGAAAATGCAGAAAAATCCGCCACTGATCTGCTCCGTATTTTCCCAGCTGTATGGGATTTGGGGATTGGTGAAAGTGAGTGCCTGTTGCTTGACTTCAATCACCCTATCAGCATAGTGTACCCGTCCCTGACCCTTCACCAGGGTGATTTTGTAATAATCGCGTTTCTTGTAGGGTATGGGATTGGCTTTTGAACCTACAAAGGGGTCGAGTTTAAAAACATTGAAATGCCCCAACCCACCAGGCAGGTTAGCCGGTATGCCTATATTGTGTTTGCTGTAGAGTTCTGCTATGCTTTGTGAATCACCCATTTGATTGCATCAATTCAACCGACTTCCTTTGCAATACTAAGGATAATTAACGCTTCCGGTGTAGTTTAAATCAAAGCAAGACTTACGAAATTCAAAGAATTGTATCTATGTGGAACTCAAGATACTTCCTGTAATAGCTGCTGCAGAAATCCAACTGCCTGCTCCGGTGTGTGTCCAACACTGATGATGCCGTCTTCATGTCCGGCCATAAAAATGAGGTTGCTTGTGTTTTTGTGTTGGGTGTAGCAGGATTGAACAGCAATGGCCATTTCAGGAGTGCCGTATACAATGTCTGTTGGTGTAGTGGGCAGGCAGTTAAGTCCCTTTAGCCAGCAGCCATGGTGATGAACATGCACAACAGCTTGGATAGTTGGATCGATGGCATACAAGGCTGCATGGGTAAGGGATTCTGAGGAAGCGACGGACTGTCCTTCGCAAAATAGTTCATTGGTTTCCAGGTTATAGTTTGTTACCCGGGCATAGTGGGTTTCATTCAACTTGGATAAGCCACCAGTTGCTGAACCTGAAATCAGGAAGGTATTGTGCTGTAGTCGGATGCTGATGTTCCCGAAACCAATACCATTGCGGTACATCCCAATCAGTCCGTTACTAAAGAGGATGTTTCGCCAGTGGTTGATTGTGTCAATTTCCTCTGGGGTGATGCACTGTTTTTCATCCCAGTGGCAATGGTATTTGATATAACCTTCATCCATGTTTTTGTTTTTCAGGAAACAGCTGTAGAATACTTTCCTTGTCTGCCCTGCAAATACCGCGTTCGGTTATCAGTCCGGTGACGAGTCGCGCTGGTGTAACATCAAAACCAATATTTAGGGCAGGACTACCTTCTGGTGTCAGGGCTATTTTTTTTATTTCGCCATCACAAAGTCCTTCCATGTATTTCAGTTCATCCGGATTTCTTTCTTCAATCTCAATATCCTTGATGCCATCCTGCAGCTGCCAATCGAAGCTGGATGAAGGCAGGGCCACATAAAATGGTAATCCATTGTCTTTGGCTGCAAGCGCCTTGAGGTAGGTGCCAATTTTATTCGCCACATCGCCTGTAACTGTTGTTCGGTCAGTTCCTACGATCACCAGATCAACCATGCCATGTTGCATGAGATGGCCGCCGGTATTGTCTGCAATGATGGTATGGGGTACACCATGCATGCCCAGTTCCCAGGCAGTGAGAGATGCGCCTTGATTTCTGGGTCGGGTTTCATCCACCCATACATGCACGTCAATGCCCTTGTCATGTGCGGCATAAACTGGAGCCAGTGCTGATCCATGGTCTACAAAGGCCAGCCAGCCTGCATTGCAATGGGTGAGGATATTGACTGTTTGTCCGTTTTTCTGGCTGATCAAAGCTTCAATCAGTGGTAATCCAGCCTGTCCGATTGCGGCACAAGCTGCTGCATCTTGATCCGCTATCAGTTGAGCAGTTTCCAATGCTTTTTGAATGATTGCTTCACGGTTATTTTCAGATTGCAGCACTTCCCATTGCCGGTGAACTGCCCATGCCAGGTTTACGGCAGTGGGTCTGGTGGCCATCAATTGTTTGCCCGCTGCGTGGATGAACGCTTGAATATCTTCATCCGGAGCAGTATTAACAGCTGCCAGGTAGATACCAAAACCTGCAGCCACTCCGATGAGTCCTGCTCCACGGAGGTGCATGTCTTTGATGGCCGTTGCCATTTCGGTGACCGTCCGTATTTCTTCCACCACAAAACGGTGAGGCAGGTGGCGCTGGTCGATGATCATGATGCATGCTGCATCCTCTTCATTTACCCAGATGGTCCGGAAGTGATGGCCGTTGACCTTCATGGCGCCATTTTAATTTGATTCCCTATGTATTTGCACCTGAACTGCTTTACATTCATTTTTCAAAGCTAAAGCAAATGGTTTTACTGTGTACACTGAAATACCTGCCCTGTTTTTTGCATACAATTCTTTGATTTTTGCAAGACTGATGGGGGGTTAAAGTTGTAATTTTATACAAACTCGAAATCCATCAATATGGCCATATTTAAACTCCGGGTAAACGGACAAACGAAAACAGTAGATCTCGACCCAGCAACGCCTGTACTTTGGGTCCTACGCGACCACCTAGACATGCAGGGAACGAAGTATGGATGCGGTGTTGCCTCCTGTGGGGCCTGTACCATTCATCTCAACGGCAACGCCATCCGTGCCTGCCAACTTCCCGTTTCTGCAGTGGGTACCGGTGAAATCACCACCATTGAAGGTTTGTCCAAAAATGGTGACCATCCCGTGCAAAAAGCATGGCTGGAGCATGATGTTGCACAATGTGGATATTGCCAGACTGGGCAGATCATGACCGCTGCTGCACTGCTGAAGAAGACTCCCAATCCTACTGATGAGCAAATTGAACAGGCCATGAATGGGAATATCTGTAGGTGTGGAACCTATACCCGCATCAAAACTGCCATCAAAACCGCTGCAAAGCAAAAATAATTGAGTAATGGAATCACAAAAGAAACAATACAGCAGACGTTCATTTTTGAAAGTATCCTCCCTTTCCGGAGGCGGTATGATGATTGGAGCCAGCTGGTTCATGAGTCTTAAACCCGTTGAAGTGATGTCTGCCGGTGAAGCGGCACCAGAGTGGGTCTTGGTGAATGGCTATATCCAGATTACAGCCGACAATAAAATCAAGATCCAATGTCCCAATCCCGAGTTCGGGCAAAACGTCATGACTTCCATGCCGATGATCATCGCGGAAGAGTTGGCAGCCAACTGGAAAGATGTTACGGTGGATATGGCCAAGTATGATACACCCACTTTCAGGCGTCAGTTTACTGGTGGTAGTCAGTCGATCAGAGCGGGTTGGAATACCCTCCGCAATGCAGGTGCAACAGCCAGGATGATGTTGATTGCTGCCGCAGCGCAACAATGGAACGTTCCTGCAGCTGAACTCAGTGCCAGCGGAAGTCAGGTGACACACAAGGCCACAGGCAAACAGGCCACCTTTGGTTCACTTGCAGCGGTTGCTGCTAAGATGCCTGTTCCGGCCAAGCCTGAATTGAAAGCCAAAGCGGATTTCAACCTGATTGGAAAGCCCACCAAAAATGTTGTTGGTGAAAATATTGTAAGTGGCAAGCCCTTGTTCACCATGGACTACAAAGTACCCGGCATGCTCATTGCCATGGCGGAAAGGCCACCGGCTTTTGGCATGAAACTGAAATCCTTTGATGCTGCTGAGACATTGAAAATGCCTGGAATTAAAGAGGTTTTCAGCATCAAGGTCTATAACGATGATTATGCAAGGGCCATGTTTGATGCCCGGAC
>JBDLUN010000086.1:0-15901 GCA_039805245.1 Bacteroidota bacterium | reverse complement strand
GTGCGGCAATCACCTGGCTAAAAAGTTCCCTGATCATGGCCAGATCGGCAGTGCCTCCAAATAATACCGCGCCCCTGACACCCTTCTCCGTGATAAATACATTTTCAGGCGATGTGGCTGGAGCGGTAACAAGCCTACCCTGAGGGTCTTTAACCAAAAACTGCAAGCAGAACAATGCCGCACCTTTCATGATGGGATATCCTTGTTGCTTCAGGAAGGCGGTATCTCCAGTAAAAAGAAAATGCTCCCAGAGGTGTGTACTCATCCAGGTGCCACCCATAGTCCAGTTGGCCCAAACGGGATCGCCCTTTCCAAAATCTCCCACCGGATTGGAAATTGCCCATATATCAGAATTGTGGTGGGCCACCCATCCGTCAAGCCCGTAAAATGATTTGGCTGTCGCAGTACCTGTTTTACTGAGGTTGCCGATGAAGTCCAACATCGGTTGATGTAATTCTGAAAGATTGGTGGTTTCGACCGGCCAATAATTCATCTCGGTATTGATATTGATGGTATAATTGCTGCTCCAAGGGGGCCTAACCTGTTCGTTCCAAATGCCTTGCAGGTTGATGGGAACTCCTGGCGTTCTGGATGAGCTGATCATCAGGTAACGACCGAATTGAAAATAACGGGCAACCAGATCATTATCTGCTTCTCCTTTTGCAAAACGTTTGAGACGTTCATCCGTTGGGAGTCCGCCATTTGCTGAAGATCCCAGATCCAGCTTTACCCTATTGAAATAACGGCTGAAATCGTCTGTATGCCTTTGCATAATTTGTGCCCATTGTCTGCTCTTCAGGCCATCCAATTTTTGCACGGCCAATGCCTTTTCATCTAGCCCATTTTGAGCAGGATCACGGTCAAAGCCATTGAAGCTGGTGGCCATTGAGACGGCAATCAGCACATCAGTGGCTCCTGTAATCTCAAGAGAGCTGTCGGTATATGCAGTTTTGCCGTTGTTGGCCAATATCCTAACCCTACCCACATACCGCATGGCATGGGTGCTATCATATATGACTGCATTGGGCATATTGCCCCTGTAATTGGGTTCAGCCAGAGAGGGAGCGATGCCCTGCAACTGAAGATCTTTTCCCATTAGAGCCACCTTATGCCTGATGGCGCTGTTCATGGAAACTTTGCACTGGATCGGCTCCTGTCCTTCGGCCTGGAGCCGAATGAACAGCAGCTGATCCGGATAGGATGCAAAATAAGTGCGTTTGAAACGGGTGTTGTTTGCTTCGTAGGTCACGGTTGCAACACCATGCTCCATATCTAGCATTCTTTTGTAATTAGAAGCCTGAGATGATGGAAAGCGCAACCAGATATTGCCCAGAGGAGCATAGGAAGCAGAAAACTTACCCTGCATAAACCGGGTTAAACTGTCTGCCTTGTTGTAATCGCCAGCAAACAATGCCTCTCTGATTTGAGGTAAAAATTTTGGAGCATTGGGGTTCATGGCTGGATCAACCGGATAACCTGCCCATAAGGTAGCCTCATTGATTGAAAGTCGATCCAATCCAACACCGCCGTAAACCATGGCTCCCAGCCTACCGTTTCCGATGGGCAGTGCGTCTTCAAAATAACCGGCAGGTTTATCATACCAAAGTTCATGCGGTTGCTGTGCATGTGCCGTCATGGCCATGATGCCGTAGAACCAAAATAAAAGGCAAGCTGTTTTTTTCATGTGGATGGTTTAAATCACCTGGAATCCATGTGCGTAGGGATCATCAACAGGATCGATGGAGATGGTATTGTGCCCGTATATTCTAGCCCAGCCTTCAATAGAAGGACGCATGGCAGGCTTCCCAGCTACGGTGGTTTCCGCTTCAATTCTGCCAATGAATTTGCTGCCGATGATGCTTTCATGGATGAAGTCATCACCCTGCTTCAGTTTGCCATTGGCATACCACTGCGCCATTCTGGCACTTGTACCCGTACCGCAGGGTGACCTATCGATGGCCTTATCCCCATAAAAAACAGCATTTCTGGCTGTTGATGAAGGGTCAATCACCTCACCACACCACAGGATATGGCTGCAAGAGTGGATGGTAGGATCTATTGGGTGTACAAAAGAATAACGGGCATTGATATTTTTTCGGAGCACCCTGGCCATGCTCACCAGTTGGTCGGCAGTAAATTCCTGCAGACCTGGAAAATGCTCCTGGATATCGACAATCGCATAAAAATTTCCTCCATAAGCCACATCTACAGTGATTTCACCCAGACCAGGGCAGTCCACCGGAAGGTTTTCCTGATCTAGGTAGCCGGCTACATTGGTCAGTTTCACTGAAGTCACTTTGGATCCTGACTGCGTGTATTGGATCTCCACCAATCCTGCAGGAGCTTCCATCCGCACCAATCCATCCCTTTTGGGCTTGACCAACCCTGATTCGATAGCTGCTGTTACCGTGCCGATAGTACCATGTCCGCACATGGGCAAGCAGCCACTGGTTTCGATAAACAATACAGCAAAATCATTCTCCGGATCATGTGGCGGATACAAGATACTGCCACTCATCATATCATGACCTCGAGGCTCAAACATCAGCCCCTTCCTTATCCAATCATATTCCCTTAGGAAATGTTGCCGCTTTTCACTCATGGTATTGCCTGAGAGGGCGGGTCCGCCTGACACAACAAGCCTTACCGGATTGCCACAGGTGTGGGCATCAATACATTCAAATACATGGCCTGTAAGTTGATGAGAAACCCCATTGAGGGGAAGCGACAATGGTTGGGTTGGCATAATGCTACAAGTTAAATAAAATGTCGAAATTAGCTGTCCATAATCTATTCACATGGAGACTTACGGAAGAATTCTGTTGATTGCAATGCCCATCTTTCTGCTGCTCGTTTTGCTTGAGAAATGGTATGGTTGGTACAAGGGAAAGGATACCGTTCGGATGATGGACATGGTATCTTCCCTTACTTCGGGAGTTACCAATGTAACCAAAGATGTTCTAGGCCTCAGCATTGCGGTGATAGGCTATGGCTGGATGGTTGGCCACCTGGCTTTGGTTCATGTTCCCAATGGGATGTTAACCTATATTATCGCTTTTCTGGCTTTGGATTTCTCCGGATATTGGGTTCACCGCATTCAGCATACAACGAATTTCTTCTGGAATGCACATCTGGTTCACCACAGCAGTGAGGATTTCAACCTAGCTTGTGCCCTCCGCCAGAGTATTTCTGTTTTTGTTCGGCTGTTCACCTTCTTTCTATTGCCCGCGGCTTTACTCGGCGTGCCGGCACAAGTGATTGCCGTTGTTGGTCCGCTGCATCTTTTTATCCAATTTTGGTATCATACCCAACACATCGACAGAATGGGCTGGCTTGAAAAATTTATTGTAACTCCGTCACATCATCGGGTGCACCATGCCATCAATCCAGAATACATCGACCGGAATTATTCTCAGGTATTCATCATTTGGGATAAGCTGTTCGACACATTTCAGGAAGAGCAAGCCCATATCCCGCCTGTGTATGGCATCACCAGACCAGTATCCACCTGGAATCCGATTAAAATCAATTTCCAGCATCTTGGACTGCTCATTACAGATGCGTGGAGAACCAAACATTGGCAGGACAAACTCCGCATTTGGTTCATGCCCACGGGCTGGAGGCCTGCTGATGTTGCTGCATCATTTCCTGTGCAAAAAATTGATAATGTTTACCAATTTGAAAAATATGAGCCTGTCCAATCGGATGCTTTCAGGATATGGGCCTTTATTCAGCTGCTTTGCCTGCTGATATTTGTTTCCTACCTCTTTGCCCATATTGCGCAAATCGGAACTCCCGGAATATTTCTTAATGGAGGATTCATTTTCCTGTTCATCTATGCCATGACCGAATTGATGGATAAAAGTCCGACAGCCTGGATTTGGGAATTGTTGAAATCCACATTGGGGGTGACGCTGATCGGGGCCTACGGTGGCTGGTTCAATGCAGAACAATATACCACCACAGCGGGATATTGGGTAACAGGCTACTTGGTATTGTCGTTGCTTTCAACAATCCTGTTCAACATTAAGTTCAAGCGCGTTGAAAACGAAACAGCAATCAGGGTTTAACCGTTTTTTCGCGGATGTATTTTTCCACCAACTTATCCATCAACCGCAAGGTTAAGGTGCCTTCGGAAAGGATGAGATCGTGAAACTGACGGATATCGAATTTGTCGCCTAAAGCCGACTTGACTCTCTGTCTCAATTCCTTGATTTTCAGTTCCCCCATTTTATATGCCAATGCTTGCCCAGGCCAAGCCATATAGCGGTTGATTTCAGTATTCACTTCATGCAGGGAAAGTGCTGTGTTGCTTGCCAAGTAGTCTACTGCCTGCTGCCTTGACCAGCCTTTGGCATGCAAACCCACATCGATGACCAGCCTGCTGGCCCTCCACATATCATATGTCAGTTGCCCGAAACGGCTGTAGGGATCTTTGTACAACCCGATTTCATAACCCAATGATTCAGCATACAAACCCCACCCCTCTCCGAAGGCATTAACATAGAGATTCCTTCGGAATACGGGCAAATTCTCCAATTCCTGGGTAAGCGACATTTGCAGGTGGTGTCCGGGAACAGCTTCATGCAAAGTCAGTGCTTCCAAGGTATACAAAGTTCTTGATGGCAGGTTGTAAAGGTTGACCCAATAATTGCCTGACCGGGTGCTATTGATTGGAGCAGGTGAATACCTCCCTGCCGTGTACGTTGGTGCAATCTCGGTAGGTACCGGCTCCACACCATAGGGCTGGCGAGGAAGTCTGCCGAAAAGCAGGGGCAACTTTCCATCAATTTTCTTGGCAATGAATGAAGCCTCCTTGAGCAAATCCTCACCTGTTTTGGGATAAAAACGGGGATCATTTCGGAGGAAAGCAATAAATTCCTGCAAGGAACCTCTGAAACCCACTTGTTCCATCACTTCATACATCGCTTTGTTGATGCGCGCAACTTCCTTGATGCCAATGTTGTAGACTGAGTCGTAAGTCAGGTCTGTTGTAGTAAAATGCCTGACCCTTTCCTGGTAAAAGGCTTTTCCATCCGGGAAAAATTGTGCTCCAGGCTTTACCGGTGCCAGTGTAAGGTATTCTTTTTCAAAAAAATCTTTGACCATCCTGAATGCCGGTATTGCTTTAGATCTGATTGCATCCTTGGCCCTTTGTTGTAGCGTCTGCCAAACTGCATCAGCAATGGCATCGGGCTTTTTCAGGAAAGGCTTCCAAAAAACTGATTGCTCAACCTGATCAACAATATGGATTTCGTAGGTGTTGTTGAAACTTTTTACAACATCAAAAGGTTGCGCCAGATTGATTTTCAATCCCTGACGCATCAGTTCAAAATGCTCTTCCATGTAGCGGGGAAGGTCATTGATTTTAGCCAAGTAATCCTCTGCATCCTTTGCAGATCGCAGGTTTGTGTTGGCTATTCCCGTAACTTGGGTATGAAATCCCCCTTCCGAAAGAATAGGATTAAGGTATGCTTTGTAGCGGTAGTCTGATATGTCATCTTCAAGGCTATACAGCAGCAAATCCGCATTGATTTCATCGGAGAAGTTGAGCTGCTTCCTGTCGATTGCATTGATTTCAGCAGTTGCTTGAACAGCAAAATCATATCTCCTGCGGGCCTCCTTTTCGCCATGCAGGCCCAAAGGATATCCTGAGGCTGCATTCAGTTTGCGTTCCTCTTCGTTGAACGTCCTGGTTTTCGCCAACAGCGATTTAAGCACAGGATTTGATGGTTCAGGTGCATTTTGTGCGAGGAGATGCCCCACCTGGGTCAGGAAGACAAATAAAAGAAATTTCTTCATGCAAGCGGTTGAGCTGATGGCAAATCATTGAAATGTCGGATAATCCCCAGTGGATTGGCATTTTGCAATGCTGCCGGAAGCAATTTATCTGGATAGTTCTGGAATGAGAGCGGTCGGGCAAAACGCTTGATGGCATCGGCTCCCACCGACGTAAAGCGGGAATCAGTTGTGGAAGGGAAGGGTCCACCATGATGCATGGCTTGACAAACTTCAACCCCAGTAGGAACACCATTGATAATGATTCTACCACATTTAGATGCTATTACATCGATGATGGATGCATGAGCTGCATAATCACCTTCAGTTGCCATAAGTGTTGATGTAAGCTGACCATCCAATGCCGCAGCCACTGATGCCATTTCTGCATGGTCTTTGCATTGCACAATCATGGAAAATGGACCAAACACCTCTTCCTGCAGGATTGGATTATTGAGGAAAGCTTCTCCTGTAACTGCAGTCAACACCGGATCAGGCGTATCCCCTGCGTTTTCTGATATTCGACTGGTAAGACAGGCAACACCATCCTGTTCCAGCATGGCCTCGCTTTTTTTCTTATAGTTGGCGGCAATGCCATCATGCAACATTTTACCCACTTTGACCTGTGACAATTTCTCACCAAGCAGTTGCATAAAACTATCCAATGCTGGCGAGACCAACCCAACTAGAATACCTGGATTGGTACAGAACTGCCCTACACCCAAAGTGATGGAATCAGCGTACTGTTGTGCAATTCCGCTGGGGTCTGATTCCAGTTTTTCCGGAAAAAGAAATACCGGATTGACACTGCCCATTTCGGCAAAAACCGGGATGGGGTGTTTCCTTTCGTTGGCCCAATTGAAAAGAGCCATACCACCGCTGAATGAGCCCGTGAAACCTACTGCTGCAGCATGATGATTCTTGACCAGGGCTTCCCCAACGGCGAAAGAAGCGCCATTGAGGTGAATGAAAATATCCTGGGGCATACCCAATTGCAGCAACGCTTTTTGAACCGCACCCGCCACCATGGAAGATGTTTCGGGATGTGCAGGATGCGCCTTCACTACAACAGAGCAACCGGCTGCTAAAGCTGTTGCCGTATCCCCCCCTGCTGTAGAATAGGCATAGGGGAAATTGCTCGATCCAAAAACCACTACAGGCCCAAGGGGAACAAGCATTTTGCGGATATCCGGTCTTGGTGGCACCTTATCGGGAATCGCAGTTGTGATGCGTGCTTCCAACCAATCGCCTCGCTCACAGGCATCAGCATAACTGTTGAGCTGAAACACAGTTCTGCCCCTTTCTCCTTTGAGGCGCGCTTCCGGCAGGTTGGTTTCCCGCATGGTTACGGCAATCAATTCATCACCCAGTTGCTCAATTTCCTTGGCAATGGTTCTCATGAGTGATGCCTTTTGGGCGGCTGTATATTTGGAGAAGATGCCGAACGCCTGGGCAGACCTCGACATGGCCTCATTTACCTCTTCTGTTGTTGCGTCTTTGAACATGATTAAAGTTTTGGCCTAGTGGCAATTCCATCGTTGATTACTTTCAGGATTCTTTCCCTTTCCTCTCCCACCAATGGCAGACGGGGTGCACGCACATGCTCTGTACCGATACCTGTTTGGGTTGCAGCCAGTTTGATATATTGCACCAGTTTGGGATGTATATCCAGTTCAAGCAAGGGCATAAACCAGCGGTAAATCGCAATCGCCTCATCCATTTTACCGGCTTTCACCAGGTCATGCATGACAACTGTTTCCTTTGGAAAAGCATCAACCAATCCTGCCACCAAGCCGTCAGCACCCAATGCCAATTCCTCTACAGTAAGCGGATCAACTCCGCACAAAATGGCAAAACGGTTACCAAATCTGTTTTTCAATCGGGTGATATTGGTGACATCCCTGGTAGACTCCTTGATGGCGTTGATATGTGGAAATTCGGTCAGCTCTTGGAACATATCGAGCGTAACGTCAATTTTATAGTCGACTGGATTGTTGTAAATCATGATTGGCAGATCCGTATTCCTGGCTACCGCTTTGAAAAACTCAACTGTTTCCCTGTCGTCTGCCTTGTAGCGCATGGGAGGAAGCAGCATCAATCCGTCTGCGCCCCACTCTTTGGCCAAATGGGCCTGGCTTACGGCTTCTTTTGTGGAGCCTTCAGCTATATTCATGATTACAGGTATCTTACCAGCCAATTGGGCCACAGAAAACCTGACCAACGTTTCTTTTTCTTCAATAGACAAGGTACTTGCCTCTCCAAGCGATCCACCTATTATAATACCCCGAACGCCGGCATCCACCTGGGCACTCAGATTCTTTTCGTACATGATCATATCAACCTGATCGTCAGCTGTAAAAGGGGTGAGCAAGGCTGGGAATACGCCTTTCCATTCAAAATTCGACATGTCTCTTTTTTTTTCAAACTTACTGAAAAAAGAAACGTAGCCTGATTTTGAATCAGGCACAATTTTTTTGAAAACAAATCATCCAATGATTGATGGCGATGAAGCTAATTTGTTTTTAACTTTACGCTTTACCAATTGGCATGTCATTGAATGAAATTGAGTTGATATCGAGGTTGAAGGCTGGTGATGCAATTGCATTCAAGCTATTGGTAGAAACCAGACAATCCTTGGTATTCAACACCGTCATCGGTTTTTTGCAGAATGCTGAAGACGCAGAGGATGTGACACAGGACGTTTTTGTAAAAATATTTGAATCCATTCCACAATTTAAAGGGGAGTCTGCCTTATCAACCTGGGTTTATCGGGTTGCGGTAACCTCGGCTTTGGAGTTCTTGAGAAGAAAAAAAAGAAAAAAAAGGTTTGGGTTCTTGAGTCCCATTTTGGGAGAAAACAATGAACCCACGCTTGAATTGCCTGATTTCAATCACCCGGGGGTAACCCTTGATAACCGTGAAAAATCGGCCATGTTATTCAAAGCTATCAGAGAACTACCTGAAAACCAACAAACTGCATTTGTTTTGAATAAGGTTGAAGGGCTTAGTTATCAAGAAGTTGCAGAGGTGATGAAAACCAGTCTTTCAGCAGTTGAATCCCTACTGCACAGGGCCAAAACAAATCTCAAGGAACTATTGAAAAACTTTTATAACTTAGAATAAGAGCGCAATATTCTCCCCAATAAAGCATCTAATAACCTGTATACGTCCGCATGAAACAACAATTGACCACCGAAGACATCCTCAACAGCCTTGAAGGGATTCGCCGTGCCGAACCCTCCCCTTTCCTGTTTACGCGGGTACAAGCGCGACTGACAAGGGAAGAAAGCAGGCCCGAAATAACTGTTTTCCGGTTTGTAACCCGACCAGCATTTGCCATCAGCTTTGCACTGGTTTTTCTTCTTATCAATGGATATCTTGTCAATTCAAAAATGCAAGAAGAACAGTCAATGGAAGATATTGGCCAGCCAATAGCGGCTGAATATGTGCAGCACAATATCAACCCTTACGAAATCATTGAAACGCCTTGAACATGACACAAACCAGATACCGTTGGATGCTCTTTATTGTCTTGGTTTTGCTCATTAGCAATATCGTTTTGGCCTTCCTATTGACTGGATCCAATACCGAAAAGAAGGATGTTAAAAAGAAACCTGAAGACCGTGTATCTGCCTGGTACAAGGAGGTTGGCCTGGAACAAAGCCAAATTGATACCTTCAAGCTGTTGAAAGAAGATTATTTCAAGGTAATGAAGCCCATTTGGGGAGAGATGCGTACGCTTAAAGACAGTTTATACAGCCAACTCAGCAAATCACCTGAAGATTCTATAGTGAACAGCCTGCTTAATGCCATTAGTCAGAAGAATCTGGCATCAGACAAGCAAACTTTTACGCATTTTTCCAAGTTGAGAACAATGTGTACCCCAGATCAGCAAGCAAGGTTTGATACCATCATCCCCAAGATGCTCAACAGGCCATGGAGCCGGGCCAAAAAATAGACCCTATTTTCTCACCTTCCGGATGGCTTCCTCCACCAACGGTTCCAATACCTTATATCCTGCTACCGTAGGATGAACGCCATCGTTGGCATATTCAGCCTTCATACCTTTCTTATCATCCACAACGGCACTGTACAGATCAAGGTAGTAAAAGCTTTCCTGCTTGGCGAATGCTGCTATTGACTGGTTGAGTGCAATGACTTTGTCCCCCGGTTCTAACCCTGGCCTCCAGCGAAAATCACTGGCCGGGAGTACGGAACAAAGAATAACTTTGATACCATTGGCCCTGGCCAATTGTGCAATTGCCTTGATGTTGTTAAGGGTCTGTTGAGGATTGTATGGGCCCGAATTTTGGGCAATATCATTGATACCGGCCTTCAACACCATCACTTCAGGATCCAATGCCAATACATCCTCATAAAACCTGAGCAGCATCTGCGGCGTTGTTTGTCCGCTTATCCCCCTATCATAATAAGGTTTACCGGCAAAAAAATCAGGCCTGAGGTTGAGCCAACCTTCAAAAATGGAGTTGCCGAGGAAAACAACCCTTTTTTCACCTTTTGCTCTTGCCGGCACAGTTTTGTTTTGTGCAGCATATTTCTTGAAATTGGCCCAATCCGCCCAATTCTCATTGATTTTGGATTGTGCCTGAACCAAAGTGACATTAAAAAGTCCCAACACCAGTAAACTTTTGAATTTCATTGAATTACACTTTTTGATTGTTAAAAGCTGTCAACTATCCGTACAATTCGAAGTGAATTGCCTTTTTATCTATCCCCAATTGTTGAATTCGTTGCCGGGCATCATTGATCATATCCTTCCAACCGCAAAGGAAAAACTGAGGGCTATCTCTTTCACCTTCCATCAGTTGCTCATAAATCCCATGAACATATCCAATACACATTCCTTCTGCAACATTTTGTTCCCTGGAAAATGTGGGAAAGTAATGAAATCCCGGAAGCTTTTGCTTTAGATCCAACAACTCCTCCAGGTATAAGGCATCAGGGCATTTGCGGGTACCATAAATCAAGAAAATTTCCTTGTGGGGAATATTGTTGTGGTGAATATGCTGTATCATGGACCGGAATGGAGCAATGCCTGTGCCTGTGCAGACCATGAAAATATCTGAAGTTATCGGGTCTGGTAGGATGAAATGCCCTTGCGGACCACGAACAGGAAATTCAGTACCAACCCCTGCCTGGTTAAAGAGGTATGTTGTTCCCAATCCCCCTTCCATCAAAACGATGATCAGTTCAAAAACATTGGTCCCATCAGGCGCAGAAGCAATGGAATAACTTCTCCAACGCTTGTTGGGTTGTTCATGGATAGGCAGGTCCAATGTCACAAATTGCCCTGGTACAAAATCAAAGCGTTCCAGTTCAGGAATCTGTATCCAAAACTTTTTGGTGGAGGCGGTTTCATCCTCTATCCGGATGATCTTTCCATTGCGCCAGGGTTGTGCTGCCATAAAAATCCTTTTGTTTTAGGAATGTAAATGTTGGGCGAAGTATATCATTCTTCACTTTTCAGGTTGATCATAACCAAGCCGAAAACCAACAAACATACCCCTGTATACAAGTTGATTTTCTCTGCCAGAGCAGTAGTCAGAAAATACCCTATCAACAAAACCAGTGCCACTAAAGTGAAAAAAAAGCCGATAACAAAACTCAGTTGGTTGAATTTTTCGAGCATATAATATTTTTTAGAAGAAGAGGAAGTTGAGCAAAATAGTGATGATCAGTAGGATGATGCTCAACGGGGCCACCCGCAGGTACCATTTCTTTTCAGTTGCATAGACTTTTTCAGTAAGGGAATAAACAAGCCCTTTCAATTCCTCATCAGCCTTGGGTTTGGTCAACAGACTGACTACAATGGTAATCAGGAAGTTGGCAAGCCAGGAGAAGGAAGCAACGATGAAGGCCTGCCCCATGCCACTGCTGATTGGATATACCGGGGCAATCCAACCGCCTTTTCCCTCTGCGATCGTCAGACCGTGGGTGATTGCCGCGGCAATGGTACCGCCCAAAAGTCCCCAAAATGCACCATCGCTGGTTGTCCTTTTCCAGAACATGCCCAACATGAATGTGGCGAAGAGAGGACCGTTTACAAAACTGAAAACCAGTTGCAGAAAATCATTGATATTGTTGAAACTGGCTGCTATGTATGCGGTAGCAATCGAAAAGAGAATACCGAAAAGGGTCACCCATTTACCCACCAGCAGGTAATGCCGGTCTGACTTGTTCTTGAAAAAATAGGCTTGATAAATATCATAGGTGAAAACCGAATTGAAGGCCGTAACATTGCCTGCCATCCCACTCATAAAGGAGGCAATCAATGCAGTGATGCCTACGCCCAACAGACCGCTGGGATAGTAATGAGAGATCAGGGAAGGGAGGGTCATTGTATAATCGTAACCTCCGGATGCCGCCATTGGAATTCGGTAGGCATCATCCCCTTGGGCAGTTTTGGTGAGTGCGATGGCGATAACGCCTGGCAAAACAACAATCAAAGGCATCAGCAATTTGGGGATGGCTGCAATAACAGGCGTACGCTGGGCGGCACTCATATTCTTTGCAATCATGGCCCTTTGAACCACCAGAAAGTCTGTGCACCAATAGCCAAAAGACATCACAAAACCCAAACCGAATATCAATGATATGAAGTTGATACCCATACTGTTTTCTTCTGCTGTGCCCATGTATTTCCACGCATGCGTGTATTGAGGCTCAAGGCCAGCCTTAATGGCTTCCCATCCTCCGGCATCCTGCAAGGCTACTATTACCAACGGTGAAAGTCCAAGCACGATTAGAAAAAATTGCAACACTTCATTATAAACCGCACTGGTAAGTCCGCCGAGGAAGGTGTAAACCATAACAATTCCAGCTGCAAGCCAGATACAGAGATCAAAATCCCATTGGAGAATGACTTCCAGCAACTTGGCCAATGCAAACAATGAAATACCGGAGGAAAAGACTGTCATGGCTGCAAAGGTGATGGCATTCAGTCCCCTTGTTTTTTCATCAAAACGCAGCTTCAGGTATTCCGGAACACTCCTGGCTTTGCTGCCATAATAAAAGGGCATCATAAAAACGCCCAGGAAGATCATGGCGAAGATGGCTCCCACCCAATAAAAATGGACGGTCATGATGCCATACTTGGCGCCGGAGGCTACCATTCCCAACACCTCTTGCGCACCCAGGTTGGCAGAAATGAAAGCCAAGCTGGTGATCCAAAGTGGAATGCTCCTGTTGCTGTTCAAAAAGTCATTGCTGGACTTTATTCTTCTTTTGATGATGAAACCAACGGCAATGACAAACACGAAATAGATGAAAATTATCAAGTAGTCTGCAATATGCAATCTCATGGCAATCGTTGTAGGGGTTAATGGCCAATTAAGTTAAGCGATTTTAAACAATTGTCATAAAAATTTTAAATCCAAATCCCCTTATTGGGTATTCCATTCAATCAAAAGTTCATAATTTTATAGCAAATCGATTACACGTCATGCAAAACAATCAATTCACTTCCAAAGAAATCAATCCCCTCGGCAGCTTGGATGAGTGGGAAGATGATTTGCTCGATCGCTACCCGGATCCTGAAAAAATAGCGCAAGCCAAAGCCACTGAGGCTTACAGGAACTACGAAGAGCCCGCCAGGGATACGGTAAGGGAATTTTACAGGTTGAACCATACCTATCAGACATACGATTTTGTTATGGAAAAAAGGAGGCAATACCTTTCTTTCGACAAAAAAGAAATGCCCATTTGGGATGCCTTTGATTTTCTGAATGAGTTGGTGGACGATTCTGACCCTGACACTGATTTGGATCAGTTTCAGCACCTGCTGCAGACCTCAGAAGCCATCAGAAGAGACGGACACCCGGATTGGATGGTATTGGTTGGTTTGATGCATGATATGGGTAAAGTGCTCTGCCTTTTCGGTGAACCGCAATGGGCTGTTGTTGGAGATACCTTTCCTGTAGGATGTGCATATTCCGACAAAATCATTTATTCCGAGTTCTTTAAAGAGAATCCCGATTACAATGATTCCCGTTACAATACCCAATATGGTGTTTATACCCCTAACTGTGGCTTAAGGAATGTACACATGAGCTGGGGACATGATGAATACATTTACCAGATGATGAAAGATCATCTGCCTGAAGAAGCTTTATACATGCTCCGCTACCATTCTTTCTATGCATGGCACAGGGAAGGTGCTTACGACCACCTGTTGGACGACCATGACAGGAATATGCTGAAATGGGTGAAACTCTTCAACCCCTATGACCTGTATTCCAAGTGCCCTACCCCTCCAGATTGGAAGGTGTTGAAGCCCTATTATACAGAACTGATTGAAAAATACCTGCCCAGGACTTTGAAGTTCTGATCAGATTTAAAGCATATTTAGAGAAGGCCCGCTACAATTCAGCGGGCTTTTTTCATGGCCAATACTGCTGAATTTTTTTATTGACAAAAGCAACACTTCGTTCAAGCTGGTCCATCCCATCAACTCCATCTTCTATGCTTATCCACCCATCAAATCCCACTGATTTCAATTCTGTGAATATGGCATCATAATCGTTCAATCCTTTTCCTATTTCACCGTGGCTCAAGCGTTTGGCATAACCAGCGACCCCGTCCTCCTCTTTCCGTAAATCTTCCAAAGTGCCGTATTTGAGGTAGCGATCGCTTGCGTGCATGGTAACCACCCGATTTGAAACCCTTTTCAGCAGCTCCAGTGGATCATCACCGGCCAGAAAAGCATTGCTGGGGTCATAATTCACGCCGAAACCGGGGTCTTTGATGTTGTCTACCAACTGACAGAAAACATCCATTTGCTGAGCGAATTCAGGGTAGGTCCAAAAATCGTCCTTATAATGGTTTTCTATGATGAGGGTTATTCCACGTGCAGCGGCGTAGGGCAGACATTGCTTTATGCAAGCTGCAGCCAAGTCAATTCCTTCTTGGATAGACAGCTCAGGCCTGCGCTGGCCCGACAAAACCCTGCAATACTGTCCGCCCAAGGCTTGTGTCATATCAATCCAATATTGTTGCTTGGCAATTTCAGCATCCCTGAAAGCCTTTTCAGGGTGGGTAAAATCCGGAGAACAGCACATCATCGGTATACATTTTCCCCGTTCTTCAACCAATTGTCTGAAGTGTGGCCAATTGTGGTTGTCTGCCATTTCCAAAAAACCGGCATACCATTCCAGCCCCTGTACGTCTAATGCACAGGCCAGATCAATCCATTCGGCGAGTTTCATGGTTCCGTCTTTGCACAAGGCATGCATAAAAGCTTTGGGGAATACAGCCAACTGCGGCATATTATTGTTTTTGGGGGATGGTGGATGAATCTTTGGGAGGGTTTCTGCCGATGAAAGGATATTGTTCCAGGTCAACTACCTGTCCGCTTACCGGACCACTTTCATCTGATAACCAATAAATTGCAGCTGCTGCAATTTCAGCGGGGGAAAGCAGTCGACCTGCCGGAGCGTAAACATCCGGCAACTCCTTGTACCAATCATCTGCAAGTCCGTGTTTTCTTTTTCTATCTGCCTCATTTTCAGTGAGTACCCAACCCGGATTAATCTGATTAACCCTGACGCCGAGGGTTCTGAAGAGACTGTCCCCCAGGTTGCGCGTCATCGTCATCAAGGCACCCTTCGACATGCTGTAAGCCAGGAGATTGGGTTCACCGCTGTAGGCATTGACTGAACCGATATTGAGCACTGCGCCTTGTGTTTTTTCCAGTTCAGGCAAGCCAGCCTGGATCAATTGCAATGGAGCAAATGTATTTACTTCAAACAGGTGTTGGAGGAATACCCTATTTGTTGTATCGATGTTGGACGAAGCAACAATGGCTGCATTGTTGACGATACCATCCAATTTTCCGAAAACCTCCAAAGCCTTATCTACCAGTAGCTTACAGGTTGTTTCTTCTGCCAGGTCACCTAACACATACGCAGACTTGTCTTTGCCCAGCACATTGACCAATTCCGTCGCCCAATCGGGTTCCAATCCATGAACCAGTACCTTAGCACCTTCTGCAACACAGCGTTTAGCTATTCCCTTTCCAATACCTGTTGTACTTCCAGTTATGATGTACACCTTATTTTCCAATCGCATACCGTCAAGGTTTTAAAACACTTTTGACCACTTCGCC
>JBDLUN010000085.1:0-6063 GCA_039805245.1 Bacteroidota bacterium | reverse complement strand
TCTTTAATTTTCTTATCCAGAAAGGCAGAGGGATTGGCCCGATGAAGCCTTGACAACCTGTTACTCCAAGTAAAAAGGTGTCAACTCCAGCTCCGCAATTGCGGAGACAGATAAGTCAGATATTTTCACTTGACATGATCCAAAAAATCATAGCGAAAACCCATCTGACTTCAGGTGGGTTTTTTTTTGCCATTTCCGGAAGCTATTGATGAAAACATGAACAAAACACTGCATAACTATACTTACCAAGGCGCACTAACGCTTGAATCAGGCAAATCGATCCGTGATTTTAATCTGGCCTATACCACCATCGGCAATTTCAATCCGGGCAAAGACAATGTGGTATGGATTTTTCATGCCATGACTGCCAACAGCGATCCGGCAGATTGGTGGCCGGGTATGGTGGGTGATGGAAAACTGTTTAACCCAGCAGACCATTTCATCATCTGTGTCAATATGCCCGGCAGCTGCTATGGAAGTGTGAATCCCCTTTCTGTTAATCCGGAAACCGGTTCACCCTATTACAGGGATTTTCCTTTCTTCACACCGCTTGATATGGCAAGAGCATTTGACCAGTTGCGGATTCATTTGGGCATAGAGAGCATCCTGTTGGGCATTGGTGGTTCTATGGGCGGACAACAATTGATTGCCTGGGCTACCCTGCATCCGAAATTGTTCCGGCATATAGTTCCCATTGCCACCAATGCATTCCACTCCCCTTGGGGAAAGGCATTCAATGCATCCCAGAGGATGTCCATTGAAGCTGATCCCAGCTGGCGTGAAGACGGGCCGGAAGCAGGATTGCAAGGCATGAAAGTGGCCAGATCCATTGCCCTCATCAGCTACAGGCATTATGAGATTTATGGCAAAACCCAGCATGATGAGGATAAAGCACTGGAGAACAGCCGTAGCGAATCCTACCAGCGATACCAGGGCGAAAAGCTGGCGAAGAGATTTAATGCATTGAGCTATTACATGCTCACCAAAAGTATGGACAGCCATCACCTGGGAAGGGGTGTTTTCGAAGCTGAGGAGATGCTCGAAAGGGTTCAATCCAAATGCCTTGTCATCGGCATTTCATCAGACCTGCTTTACCCCGTTTGTGAACAGGAATTTCTGGTCAAACACATTCCGGGTGCCGAGCTTGCTATCATAGATTCATTTTATGGACATGACGGCTTCCTCCTAGAAGATGAAAAACTCAATGCACTCCTCAAACCATTTTTGCAAATACAACCAACAACATAAAAACAAACACATGGGATCGGAAAAAACACTGGTAATCGGCATGTTCGGCTTCGGCGTAGTGGGTGAAGGCTTGTACAAAGTGCTCAAACAAACCCCTTCACTGAAGGCGTCAATCAAAAAAGTTTGCATCAAGAACACCAATAAAAAAAGAAACGCCCCTGCAGAGATTTTTACATCCAATCCTGACGACCTCCTTTATGACCCGGAGATCAATGTGATTGTGGAGGTAATCAATGACAGTGCAGCAGGTTTTGAAATCGTGACAACTGCCCTGCAGCAAGGCAAAGATGTTGTGAGCGCCAGCAAAAAAATGTTGTCGGAGCACCTTCCCGACCTGATTCGCCTGCAGGAGGAGACCGGCAGGTCATTGCTTTATGAAGCGTCAGCTTGTGCCTCGATTCCGGTGATCCGCAACCTTGAAGAATACTACGACAATGACCTGTTGCACTCCATCAAAGCCATTGTCAACGGATCAACGAATTTCATCCTCACCAAAATGTTTGAAGAGGAATTGAATTTCAAGGAGGCTTTATTGCTTGCCCAACAGCTGGGCTTTGCCGAATCAGACCCCACCTTGGATATTGAAGGTTTTGATGCCGCCAACAAATGGGTTTTGCTATTGGCACACAGTTATGGCATAGACACGACTATCCAAGACATGCTCTTCAATGGTATCACACAAATCAGTCCGATTGATGCAGAAGTTGCCCAATCCAGAAACCAGTCGATCAAACTGGTTGCCCAAGCCAAAAAACTACAAAACGGCAAAGTGGCATCCTTCTTGTTGCCGCAATTTGTTGACCAGGCAGACCAGCTTTATTTTGTGAAAAATGAATACAATGGTGTGGTGATTGAAACCGGTTTTGCCGACAAGCAATTTTTCTACGGTAAGGGTGCGGGAAGCTTCCCTACAGCATCTGCTGTGCTCAGTGATATTGCGGCATTGCGTTACGGGTACCGCTACGAATACAAGAAAAGAAACCAGCAGCAACCTGCTGAGCTGTCCAACAACTACCACCTCCGCGTCTTCGTCAGTTTTGAAAACCTCTCCTATGTTCCGAAAGAGGCATTCACGGCTATTGAAGAATGGCATTCCGGCAATGAGAGAAGCTACCTTATCGGCACCATTCCTTTCCAATCCCTGTTGAATCAGGATTGGTGGAAGACCAACAACAACTCCTTAATCCTCATGCCCAACTGCATTGTGGAAGACAGTGAAGTAAGTGAACTGAAAAAGATGAGCCTTTCGCTTGCGGGACTAGAAGTCTGATCCATGCAATCGTCATTCAAAGCATTCCGGGGGGCCTGACATGGGCCCCCTTTCTGTTTTGAATATCATCGCCAAGTTCTTTTCTGGCTTCTTCTGCCAAGGCCCTCAACTCCTGCATCACCTGCGGATAGTGGGCCTTCACGTCATACTGTTCCCCCGGGTCTCGGCGCAGGTCATATAGGGCCTCATACATGATGACATTTTCCGGGGAGGGGCCGGGGAACCCGTCAAAGCCCGGAGACTTACCGAGGTAAGACCGTGAAGGATGCTGGAAAACCAGTTTCCAGTTGCCCTTGCGGACAGCCTCCAGGGAGTTGCGTCTGTAGTAGTATAGAAAGTGTTCGCGGGGTGATAGCTCCATATTGCCTTTCAGGAGTTCACTAAGGTCAACACCATCAATTGCTTTTTCAGGAAGTGATGCCCCAGTAAATGCTGCCAGGGTGGGTAAAATATCGATGGTTGAGGCCAACTGATTGGCCACCACACCTGCAGGAACCTTTCCTTTCCAGCGCATGATGCAGGGCACCCGGTGTCCTCCCTCGAAGCTTGTGCCTTTGCCCTCCCGCAATCCGCCAGAAGAACCGGCATGGTTGCCAAAATTCAACCAGGGACCATTATCGCTTGTGAAGATGACCAATGTATTTTTATCTAACCCCTCATCCTGAAGAGTTTGCATGATTCTACCCACATGGTGATCCACTTCCTGAATCATATCCCCATACAAACCTTGTTTGCTCTTGCCCCTGAAAGCAGGTGAGGCATTGATGGGTACATGGGGCATGGGGTGTGGGATATAGGCGAAGAAGGGTCTTTTTTTGTTTTTCTTGATAAAGCTGATGGCCGCATCCGTCAATCTTCCGGTGATTGTGCTCTGGTCATCCAGGTTACGGATGGTATCAATCACCTGATCTCCCTTGATGAGAGGCAAAGGCGGGAATTGGTATTTATTGGATTCAGGCTTTGCTGGAGTGCCGTCATAATTGACCGGCCACATGTCGTTCGAATATGGGATACCCAGGTATTCATCAAAGCCCTGTCGCAAGGGCATGAATGGAGCGGCATCGCCTAGATGCCATTTGCCGAAAATCCCGGTGGTATAATTTTGCTGTTTCAGCATTTCAGCGATGGTCATTTCGTCTGGAGAGAGGCCTGTTTTGGCTCCCGGAAAAAGAGCCCCACTGATGCCCAGCCTGTTGGGATAACATCCGGTGAGCAATGCTGCCCGTGAGGCACTGCATACCGCTTGGGCGGATAAAAAATTGGTAAACCGCATACCTTCGGCCGCCAGGCGGTCGATATTGGGCGTCCGGTAATTCAATGCCCCGTAAACGGAGAGGTCGCCATATCCCATATCATCCATGAAGATGAGTACAATATTGGGTGGTGCTGAAGTAGCAGGCTTGTATGACTCTTGGAAGAAAACCAGGGTGAGCAGCGATAACGTAAACAGGGTTCTTTTCATCCGGCAAATGTTGAAACTTAATATACAAATTTCCGGTGAATCCACCAAAAAAATAGGGCTGCCCCGCTTCGCGGGGCAGCCCTATCGGAAAAAATAAAAAAACCTATTCAGGAAGCAGAACGTTGTCTACTGCCAATGTCCGGCATAATGCGTTATAGGCTGCCACATCGTTTTTCAGGAGGGCATCCATTTCATCCTTCAACACCATCCACTGTTGGTGCAATTCGGCATAACGTGCTTTTTGTCCCGCAGTAACATAAGGCACATTGCCATTCACTTCGCCGTGAACAAAGATGATATTGGCGCTAAGCTTGTTGACGAAGTTGATAACATCGTCGTACGATTGGCTTTTGGGTTGAATCAGCTTCTCTTCCCAGACCTTCAGTTTGTCCAGCAAAGCCTTGCCTGACTTCACCAATTCTGATTTGGAAGCATCCGCTTCTGTGATGCCATTGATACTGCGTACCTGGCCCGCGAGCTTGCGCATGCGGGTCACTGCCACATGGATATCCGTAACATCCGTTTCAAGTTTTTTCAGCAGCTCATCTTGTGCGGCATAATCAGCAGCGTTGGATTGGATGCGGGGATCGGCTTTGACGACGAGAGGAGTAGACTGCACTTGGTTATCCACTTGCAGTTCAACCGTATAGGTGCCTGGAACCAGACGACCACCGGCATAACTTCCCTCAATATATACCTCATCAATGGTAGGCATGCTTGCCCTGCGCATATTCCACACAAACCTGTTGAGTCCTTTTTTCACCCCCAGAACAGGCTCATTGCGCAAGCCGTTGTTCGAGTAAACTTTGGGTGCCATTTTGGAAAAGCTCCTAACCACCTGACCTTGGGCATCCTTTATGGTTATGCTAAGTTTCTTGATGGAATCAGCTGTTTCAGGTAAATGATAATACATCACTGCGCCAGTAGCCGGATTGGATCCGGTGGTAACCGGGAAGCGGTCAGATTCCTCTTCGTTGGTATCGAATATACTGTATCCTGAAACCCTGTAAGTGACTGGAATGGTGAAGAGTCTGGCCTTATCTGTTGCTTCCGGATTGAAATCGCGAAGCGACTGCAGCTCGTCGAGCACCCAGAAAGAACGGCCTTGCGTAGCGGCAATCAGGTTATCTCGGTGGATCTTCAAATCCGTGATGGGTGTGATGGGCAGGTTGCGCTGGAAGTTTTTCCAGCTGGAGCCGCCATCATAAGAAATATACAATCCTGTTTCGGTACCGGCAAAAAGCAAGCCTTTCCTCACTTCATCTTCCCTGACCACACGCATGCAGGCTCCGTAGGGAATGCCATTGACGATTTTCGTCCATGTTTTGCCATAGTCGTTCGACTTGTATGCAAAAGGCGTAAAATCGTTGAATTTATACTTGTTGGCGGCAATGTAAACGGTAGCCGGATCGTGTGGGGAAACTTCTATGGCGTTGATCAGCGCTTCACCCAAATCCTTTGGCGTGATATTTTCCCAGGTCTTCCCGCCATCCCGGGTGATGTGTACGAGTCCGTCGTCGCTGCCTGTGTAGATAACCCCTTTTTCCTTATCCGATTCCATCACATAGGTGATGGTGCAATAATTTTCCCCTCCTGCACCTTCATTGGTGTAAGGAAAACCGCTGATACCCATCTTGGTGGTGTCGTGCGTAGTGAGGTCCGGAGAGATGGCCTCCCAGGATTTACCCATGTCTTTAGTTTTGAACAAGCGGTTGCCTGCATGATAGTAAACATTCTTTTCATGCTTGGAATAGAGGATAGGGGCATTCCAGTTAAAGCGATACTGCATGTCTTTGGGTTGCATGGCCTGATACTGCACTGGATAGACCATCACACCCACACCTTCACCTGTTTGCGCATCCAGCAGCTCAATAGTTCCCTGATAGCTTCCACCCATCACATAGCGAGGGTCGTTGGGGTCGAAGCCCAGGAAGGCTGATTCACCGCCTGCGGAATAGGACCATTGCCTTTCGGTAATACCAGCTCCGGTGGTGTTTCTGCTGGCAATTTTTACAGACGTATTGTCTTGCTGGCCGGCGTAGATATTATACGGGAATAGGTTGTCTACATTGATCCGGTAGAA
>JBDLUN010000084.1:0-24602 GCA_039805245.1 Bacteroidota bacterium | reverse complement strand
GTGTGCAGTGTGTGGCGGGTATGGCCAATTACCTGATCGGTAGGATCAAAAACGAACTCTTGCCGCTTTACCCCCATGTGGATGATGTGATTGCCCTCAGCCACCACTACGGCTGTGGAGTGGCCATCAATGCGCCTGCAGCCATCATTCCCATCCGCACCATCCACAACTTGGCCCGTAACCCTAACCTCGGGGAAGAGATCATGGTGATTGGATTGGGATGCGAAAAACTACGACCTGAAACCATAACCGGTCAGGATGCCGGCAACATCCTCTACCTGCAAGACGAGGCATTTACCGGATTCCATGATATGGTTGATGCAGCAATGGAAACTGCTAAAATACACCTGGAAAAACTCAATGCCCGCAGGCGAGAAACCTGTCCGGTTGCAGACCTCGTGGTGGGCATGCAGTGCGGCGGCAGTGATGCTTTTTCCGGACTCACTGGTAATCCGGTTGCCGGTTTTGCGGCTGACCTGATTGTGCGGGCTGGAGGAACTGTTTTCTTTTCGGAAGTGACGGAGGTGCGTGACGCCATAGGACAATTGGTGGCAAGGACTGCCGATGAAACCGTTGCCCAGAAGCTGATAGCAGAAATGAAATGGTATGACGAATACCTGCAAATGGGTTCGGCTGATCGGAGTGCCAACACCACCCCAGGCAACAAGAAAGGTGGACTCAGCAATATTGTGGAGAAAGCACTCGGATCTGTTGTAAAATCAGGCACCATGCCGATAGTGGATGTTGTTGCACCCGGCGAACGGATCAAAAGAAAAGGGCTTCAATTTGTGGCCACTCCGGCCAGTGATTTTGTCTGCGGCACCTTGCAGTTGGCCGCCGGTATGAACCTTCATGTGTTCATTACTGGCAGAGGCACCCCTTACGGACTCACCATGGTGCCGGTCATCAAAGTAAGTTCCAACAGCAAGCTTGCCAACCGCTGGCACGACTTGATTGACTTTGATGCAGGACCTGTTGCGACTGGAGAAAAAACCATTGAAGCAATGGGGTGGGCATTATTCCATGACATGCTGGATGTGGCGAGTGGAAGAAAAAAAGTGGCTACCGACCAATTGGGAATCTATAACGATTTGGTGCTTTTCAATCCGGGTCCCTTAACCTGATTGTTAAAAAGCAACATGAAAATATTTTATCACTAACAGTGCGCTTGGAAACACCATAGCACCATATACAAAAATTGAAAATCATGGAACTGTCAACAATCAAAGCCTCACTGGAGAACGGTTTATTATCCTTCCCGATAACTGATTTCGATGCAACCGGACAATTCAATGCATCAACATATGCGTCTCGACTGGAATGGTTTTTGGAGCACGATATCTCCTCCATCTTTGTTGCCGGCGGCACCGGTGAATTCTTCTCCATCGATGAAAAAGAATACGAGGAGATTGTTCAGGTATCTGTGGCAACCGTCAAAGAAAAGGTGCCGGTGATCAGTTCCACCGGCAAGAGTGTTAGGGAAGGTATCCTGTTGGCGGCTATCGCTGAAAAGGCAGGAGTCAATGCTTTACTCCTGTTTCCACCCTACCTGACGGAATGCCCGCAGGATGGTGCGGTGGAATATGCCAGGCAGATCATCAACAGCACTAAGCTGCCCGTAATCTATTACAACCGAGCCAACGGCAGCCTGAACGCCTCCAACTTGGAAAAGCTCGCTGCTGCTTGTCCGAATCTCATTGGCTTGAAAGATGGCACCGGAAACATTGCCGAACTCAACGATATAATCCGCACCTTGGGTAACCGTTTGTCTTATATTGGCGGGGTACCCACTGCCGAAATCATGGCGGAAGCTTATTTGTCCATTGGCGTCAATACCTATTCTTCAGCCGCCTTCAATTTTGTGCCAGCGCTCGCCAATAGGTTTTACAAAGCCCTGCGTGCAGGCGATAAAGCCGTTGTAGAGCAGATCACCAGGGATTTTTATATCCCGCTGGTGCGCCTGCGCAGCAGGAAGAATGGTTATGCAGTCAGTTTGATCAAAGCCGGTGCTGAAATCATTGGAAGACCTGCAGGTGTTGTTCGTCCTCCCCTCGTGATGCCTACTCCCGGTGAATATGCAACATTGAGGGAAATCATTGAAAAGAATCAGTTATTGGACCAGTGAGTGTAAATGGGTAGTTTAATAAGCTACTGGATATTTTGAAAAGGTGGATTGATCAACAGGTTTGAATATCAACTGGGAAAACATGTAGAGCCCATTCTTCCACACTTTAAAATCATGCACACCTGGTTCTATAAAATAAATGTGGGGAACGTTATTTTGCTGTAGGTAATCATGTGTTCTTTTACTGAATGAAATCAACCTGTCACTCGCTCCGCACGAAATAAAAAGCAATTTGATTTTTTCTCTTGCTGTAGCTGCATCCGGCACCAATTCCTGCGGTATTTTTGTGTTTGGTGCGGAAGAAAAACCACCTATCCAGGCAAACATATCGAGATTACCCAAACCAAAATTGAGCGATTGTCCCCCACCCATGGATAATCCGGCAATTGCCCGATGTTTCCTATCTGTATAAACTGGATATTTTTTTTCAACAAAAGGTATCAAGTCGTTCAACAGATCTTTTTCAAAAGTTGCAAAAGCCTGTACTTTATCAGCCGCCATGACGTTTCCTTCTGCACGGTCATTTTTCATAGCCCTTCCATTCGGCATTACCACAATCATTGGCTCTATCTTAGACTGAGCATAGAGGTTGTCTAGTATCTCTTGCGGATTCCCGCCCCTGAGCCATTCTTTTTCATCCCCACCAATGCCATGCAACAAATAAAAGACAGGATATTTTTTCTTATTGGAATACCCAGGCGGAGTATAAATCAATACACGCCGAAGTGTGTCTACTGTTTTAGATGAATAGATCAGGGTATCCAGTTGTCCATGCACAATACCATCCTGATGGATGTCAAACCCCGTTGGCATGGGCTTTATGACTTCCTGTGCCTGTGTGGAAAAATGAAGCAGTAAAGCAACAGCGAAGGCAGCAATCTTTTTTTTCATAATGGAGATTTTTCTGGCAATGCGTTTTTATTATTTAAACAAAAGAGGTGTCATTTGATACAAACTCCTGCGCCAGGTCAGAAATTCATGTGCTGTTTTTCGGAAACATAAGACATTGCATTGAAACCTGCTTCTTTCAAAGCAATAGCAGCTCCGCAAAAAGAATTTGTCTCAAATTGTTCAACACCTTTTACTATCTAAATGAAATCAATTCAACATCAAAGACCAGCGCACAATTGGGACCAATTGTAGCACTTACTTGCCTATCCCCATAAGCCAAATTGGGATGCAAGAAAAGTCGCCATTTGCTTCCAATGGGCATCAATTGCAAGGCCTCAATCCAACCTTTGATAACCCCATTGACGGGGAATGAAGCAGGCTGCCCCCTTTTAACGGAACTATCGAAAATTTCGCCTGTAATCAACGTGCCATGATAATGACAGGTAACGAAACTATGCAATGCCGGTTTTTCTCCCTTCCCTTCCACCAATACTTGGTATTGCAACCCGCTGGGCAATACAACAACGCCTTCCTTGGTGGCATTGTCAGTTAAAAACAATTCAGCAGCGCTCAAATTGGCAGCTGCCTTTTCTTCTCTCAATGCTTTCAAACGATCAGAAACAGACATGATTTTGGGTATAAGGTGAAATAATAAAAGGATTGATATCACTCAAACTCCTTGTAAATGGATGACCGCATGATATTACCGAAATAAAAACCATATGGATTAGGGGTGCCCACTGACGCCACCTGGGTCATGAAAACTGCCACCAGCCTTTTGTTGGGGTTGATAAGGAAATGGGTGGAGTTTGCACCGCTCCAGAAATATTCACCCTTGGTGGCTGCAGTGCGATCAGCCTTGGCGGGATCTTGCATGATGGCAAACCCCAAACCGAAACCATAGCCCGGCTCTAATCCCAACGCACCCAGGGAATCAGCTACTATGGCTACACTCCTTTTGGTATATTGGTTTATAGTATCCAGCTTAAACTTGACACTGCCAGTATGGTCCGTCGCCATCAAATCCACCGTTTCCGGCTTCAAGATCCGCTTCCCTTTCCACTCGCCACGATTCAGCATCATGCCGGCAAAACTGAGGTAGTCGGCTGCAGTGGTGAACAGTGCGTTCACGCCAGAATACAAAGTGTTTCCAGACGACTTCGGTTGGTTTTCCAAGCGCTGCAGGGTGGAATCAGCGCCAAAAGCATAGACGGTCATAACCCTTTGCTGTTGCTCTGCTGAGAGGTTGTAGCCGCTGTTTTGCATGCCCAATGGCGTGAAGATGCGTTCCTGCAGGAATGTCGACAAGTCTTTGCCAGACAGCACTTCAACCAATCTGCCTACCAAATCCGGAGAAAAGGAATAATGCCACCTGTGACCAGGGTCGAATATCAATGGTTTTTGTGAAAGAGCTGTCACCCTTTCTGCCAGGGTTTTATTGTTGGGATTGCGGAGGATGCCATCCCAAATTTCCTTGTCGTAGGTGATAGGTGCAATCCCATGTGTCATGCCGGCAGTGTGGCTCAGCAACTGGCGGATGGTCATAGCGGAAGGTGCAGGATGCGTTCCGGAACTGCTGCCGATAGTAGGGTCATTGACTACAACGGAGGAAGCAAATTCAGGCAGGTATTGGGAGATGGGATCATCCAATTGGAACCGTCCTTCATCGTAAAGCGTCATTAATGCTGCAGAAACAATCGGTTTGGTCATCGATTGGATGAAGAACAATTCATCCCCCCGCATAGAGTCACCTGATTCCCTGTCGCGCAGGCCATACGTTTTGTTGTAAACCAATTGCCCGTCATGCCAAACCATGCCTTGAGCGCCCACCAGGCGGCCAGCCTGCACTTCGTCAGAAAGGAATTGATCGAAACTATCAAATTTGTTGGTAGTAGTTTGTTGCTGTTCCTGGCAAGCGAAGATCATGAGGATAACAGACAGTAGGGCAAGTATTTTTTTCATGGCAATGGCTTTGGTTGGATGAAATTAAGGATAACATATGAACCATTCATCAGCTTCGTGGCACAAGCTTCCATTCATCCATCCTTACCCACTTGGGTTTCCAGCGGTTTTGTGCCCAGATGATGAAGCCGATGTTGAAGCCGGGGATGAGTAGGCAACCCATGCAGCCATTGCCATTGCCAGAATAAGTTGGGTAATGGAGGGCAGTGATTGCCGACCATGGAAAAGCTTTTGTTTCCAATGTATCGAAGGCAATCAGCCTGGTCATTTTTTCTCCATTGATCCGTTCCTCTTTCCAATACTGGAAGCCAACAGGATATCTGAAAGAATTTCGATTCACCAACGTATCCCGCCAGCGGATGGGCCTTGAAACCCGTAGGGAATCCGTATTGACCATGGTGATCGTCCAGGCTTGGGACGGATTCTCAGCATACACCAAGGTGTCCTTGCCGACAATCATACCAATCGGATGGAATACCAAGTGCGGATTAGGGACCTGGAAAGATTTGTTTTTGCGTACGAACCTTACTCCCTGTCCGTTTGAATTGGAAAGGTATGACAGGAAAAGAATAAGCATAAGGAATTGATGCATGCGGGCAGACATACTGTGAAGATAAAAGGCAAATGAGTCTCACCGTCTATAAATCATACTATTTGTACAAATACAATCTACAACATAAAATCCCTACTGATAGAGGTATCCGCTAAAAGCCCCTTGCGTTATTCAGGCTGGACTTCATCTGCCTTATTTATGCCTGAACCAACAATCAGTGCGTGCAACCTCATGCAATTTAAATATGGTATTAACCGGAGCACCATGTTTTATTTGGTGATTGAATTGTGTTCTTGCCAAATAATTAAATGCCCCCATGTCTCCCGTATAGGCCGTTTGATTATTCAGATTGAATGCTTCGTGTATTTGACATAATTGCTGGATAAAATCAAACAACAAAGGGATGCTTCCTCCAATTATGCCACAATTTAATAGCGTCGCCTCAGCAAATTGTTGCTCAAATGCTTCAAAATCCTGTATTTGATTGCGGAGACTCAAGCAGTGGGCAAGCATCCATTCATCATCCAGCGATTTAGGTTCGTCTCCGCAAAATATTGTATCTCGATTTTCTATAAAGTAAGGATCCAGAAAAGGGTTCTTGAGCAAGACAACATCTGTAATATCTGTAACAAAAATATTGTTGATAGAATGACCAAATTGCTGCAAAAAATTCCTGTATATGAAATAACGGTATACGTTTGGATTAAACCGCTCATCATATTCAATTTTCTGGAATGTAATATGCTCGTTTTCATACTTGTCACAAGTCTCTTTGGTAAAACTATTGTGAAAAATGATTCCTTTCAAATTGACTGCTGCCACTGATTCAGCCCAACTGCGCACCAATTCATAATCATCGTTCTCAAGAACCGTGTTTCGATTCACATCATATACCCCGGTGATGTGACAAGCCATCAAAAGACAATCATTTGCAGGAATAGGAGAAATCGTGAACCCCATTGGTCAATTCCTTTTGTTTTTTTAAAATAGAACAAATACTATTGGCATTATTCCTGTAATAGATATAAGTTCTCAGGTCAACTTTTTTGACTTGAAACTGAGCACTCGCTTTTTCATAAAAAGTAGAGTCAGCAGCGAAACCACCCTGGAAGGGAATACTTAAAAAAACTTTTCTACTGCCGAATAAGGTACCAAAAAGAACAACATCATCCAGATGAATATTTTTATCCAAATCATGTTTATCTGGTACATAGTAATCTTCTATAGTATCCACGATGGTTTCTGAAGTAGAGCACATGAGATCGAAGTGCTTGATTTCCCGGAGACACGCATTCAAATGGGAAGGTTTGTATTCGTCGTCACTGTCAATTATGGTAATGAATTCACCTATGCTGTTTAGCACCCCTCGATTGATTGATGCCGCTTGACCCTGATTTGCATGTCGTATGTATACGATCTTATCTTCATGCCTTTCAACGTATGCAGTTAGAGAATCACGGTCGTTTTCCGTACTGCCATCGTCTATGATTATAAGCTCAAAATCTTGAAAATCTTGGTTTAAAACAGAATCAATGGCCCTCTTTGTATAAGAAAAATCCGTATTAAAGACAGCCATCAGCACCGAGACCTTCACCTGTTTATCCATTTTATTACTATGAAACATTCCTACAGCAAATATATCCCAATATCACAGATTCACTGTGGTGTTAACAATTCTATATTATTGAAGGGTGCTACTTTCCAATACAAAACTTGCTAAAAATGTAATCCAACTGGTCTTCATTGGAGATGCTTCCTGTAATCTCGCCAAGGTGGTACAAACATTGCCGGATGTCAATGGCGAGGAGATCGCCGGGAAGTCCATCTTCCATTCCCTTCCGAATAGCTTCGATACTAGCAGCCACTTGTTGAAGCGACTGGTAATGCCTGGCATTGGTCACAATGGTACCTTCGCTATTCAAAGCACCTGAACTGACATTCTCCAACAATGCCTGCTTGAGCCCTTCCAAGCCAATACCTTCTTTGGCGGCGATCCACAAAACATCCTGTAAGCCAAAAATAGCCCCGAGGCTGGCTTGCTGACTTGGGTCGACTACTTTATTGCCCGCAAGCACAAAACTCCTGCAAGTTGCCTCTAATTCTTTCTGCAGGGCTTTCAACTCATCGGGTGCAGTGGTGTGTACATCGAAAAGGTAAATGACGAGATCTGCGCTCTTCATTTTCTCCCTGCTGCGCTCAACCCCGATGGCTTCCACCTCATCAGCACCCTCCCGGATTCCGGCAGTATCGATGAGGCGAAACAGTATGCCCCCAATATTGAGTACCTCTTCAATGGTATCCCTTGTGGTGCCGGCAATGGCACTCACAATGGCCCTGTTTTCATTGAGGAGGGCATTGAGGAGTGTCGACTTTCCGGCATTGGGCTTGCCAATAATGGCTACACTAACACCCTGTTTAATCACATTGCCCAAATCAAAGGACACCAACAAATCGTGGGTAGTTTTATCCAAGTTCGCCAACAAATCACGCAACCTGCTGCGGTCGGCAAACTCCACATCCTCCTGGGAGAAGTCAAGCTCTAACTCAATGAGAGCCGAAAATTGGATGAGCTCTTCCCGCATGGCTGTGAGCACATGGGAAAACCCGCCACGCACCTGATGCAAAGCCGTTTCCTTTGCGGCCTTGGTCTCGGCAGCTATCAGATCAGCAACTGCCTCCGCCTGAACCAGATCCATCTTGCCATTCAGATAGGCACGCATCGTGAATTCACCGGGTTTGGCCATCCGCGCACCATGACGAATACAAGCTTCCATCACCTGTTTCAATACAAAAGCCGAACCGTGGCAGGAAATCTCCACCACATCCTCGCCTGTGTAGGAACGGGGCGACTTGAAAATCGATAACACGACCTCATCCAGTCGGTCTGCACCATCCTGCAAAACACCTACATGAAGTGTATTGGCAGGCACAGCCATAAGGTCTTTAGCAGGAAACAGTCCGTTAACCAATTCCAGGCATCCCTTACCGCTGAGGCGGATTACCCCTATCGCCCCCACACCGGGCGGTGTGGCCAGGGCTACTATCATATTGTTCCAGGTGGCAGACATGCTGCAAAAATAACCCATTTGCCCGGGTGGGCACAAATAAAAAAGCCGTTCCGAATAAACGGAACGGCTTCTATAAACTGATTGCGTTAGGCTATTCTTCTGCCAGTTGGAAGGTAACAGGCTGACGGCGGTAAGCCTTCACCTGACGACCATTCTGGATGGCCGGCTTCCATTTGGGACCCTTTCTGATAGCGTTTACTGCGATTTCGGCCAGTTTGGAGTTCGGAGGAAGGCAGTTGCCTACTCCTGCTTCGCTGCAGGGAAGTGCACGCACTTCACTTACTCCACCTTCCTTGTCCACAATAAACAGAATCACTACGGTTCCAGAGCGTCCATCATCCTGAAGTTCATCGATATTGCGCTCAATTTCACGGGTTACGTAGCGTGTCCAACCGGATACACCACCAGGAAATTCAGCATCGATTTCCACCTTCTGGAATACCTTGTCGGAGTCATCTTCCTTGGGGGCTTCCACTACACCACCCTTGTCTTCTACAGGCGGAGCAATGATACCTTCATCTTTGGTACCCTCTTGGTTTACGGTTCCGATTTTGGTTTCTTCCAGCTTTTCAATTTCTGGTGGCTTCTCCTCTTCCTTCACCTCTTCATCCTTCACCACTTTGGGTGGAGTGAATTTAGCCATTTCAACCTTGGGAGGCTCTGGTGGCTTCGGTGGCGGTGGGGGTGGCGGTTCAGGTTGTTCATCCTGCTTGATTTCCTCCAACTGCACTTCCTTAATCTCCACCTGACCCTTTTTCGGACCAAGATCGAGTGAGGAAATGAAGGAGGCAAGCAGTATCAACAGGGCAAGGGCAACCGTCAAGAACAATGAATTGCGGAGCCTTGTGTTGTACCCTGTGCGGAGCTCATAAGCGCCATAGCTCTTGTTCCGGCCCTCGAAAACGAGGTCGATCAGATCGGCACTTAATATTTTGTTTGCATCCATGGTAACGTTTTTTAATGAGATTCAGTTTCCTTCAATTTTCACAAATTACTTGATCCCTGCGGCAGCTTCAGTAATCTTTACAAGCTGATACTCCGTATCGGAAATATCCACCATCGCATAACGCTTGATCTCATTGATGGTCATCTCATCCAGGATATCCACTGTATTCTTGTATGTGGCATCTGCTGTGGGTTTGATGATCACCACCAGGTCTTCGGGATTGGTATTCTGCTTCTTGCGGATAATTTCATCCCTGATGGTCTTGAAAGTTGCTGTCTGGATCTTGGTAGGATCAAGTCCCTCATAATAATACACAACATCCTCTTTGCCGAGCATGATGGTAAAGGCACCTGACTCTTTCACCTTATTTTGTTCCTCCGGTTTGTCTACATCCTTAGGCATGAACAGGTTCATCGCCGTAGGTTGGGACATGGTGGTGGTGAAGATGAAGAATGTGATCAGCAGAAAGCCAAGGTCCACCATCGGTGTCATGTCCACACGAGTAGACATTTTTTTGGCCTTCTTGACGCCGGGTCCTTTTTTGTGACCGCCGCTATCTCCACCTCCGTCTATACTTGCCATAATTGGTTATTTTATCAGTTCACAATTTTGTTACTTGCCTCCACTGATCTGTTTCTGACGGGTTACATACAAAGCTGTTCCGGGAGGTGCATCTTCAGGAGAAGTAACGAGCAGGAATTTGTTCTGGTCGTTCTTCTTGAAGGCATTCAGCACATCCTTGAAAGCAGGATACTTTGTACTGTTGTCAGATTTGATGAGCAGGTTCAGCTTCTTGCCGGAATAGGCTACAAGGGCATCGCGCACCCAGTAGTACAATTCACCCCCGGTAGAGTCTGCACAAGGGATACCCGGTTGGCTTTTGAGCGCATTCTGGGTGCTCTCAGCCTCTGGATCCAGAGAAAGCAGACTTTTCAACTGATTAAAAGGCACACCAACACTTGGAGCATTGATGAAGTTTTTAATCTCAGCAGGCGTCAAACCAAGATTCCTGGTTGTATTCAGGTTGGTGATGAGCAGCTGACGGGATTGCGGATTGTCCATGGAAACGAAAACCCTGCCATCCTTGTCGATCGACACCATGAAGGCATCTTTCTCAGGCAACACGATGGAAGAAACGGAATTCGGTGTAGTCACCTCAATCGGCTCCTCCGGTTTGAACTTGGTTGCCAGCATGAAAAACGACAGAATCAAGAACGCAACGTCCACGAAGGGCGTCATGTCATTGTCCGGCGCATGTTTTTTTATTTTGACACTTGGCATGTTTACGATTTTAAGATTTAGATGCTATTGAAAGCATATTCCACAAAGGAATGCTTTCGATTACTTGTATTGGGAAGCAAAGCTCTGGGTCAAAGTGAAGCCAGACTCGTCAATACCGTAAGTGATAGAATCGATCTTTGTAGTAAACACGTTGTACATCATCAACGCTACAGAAGAAGTACCGATACCGAGTGCGGTATTGTACAAGGCTTCAGAGATACCAACAGCCAGTTCGGCAGCAGCACCTGAACCACCTTCTTCACCGAGAGAAGAGAATGATTTGATCATACCCAATACAGTACCCAAAAGGGCTACGAGTGTACCGAGAGAAGTGAGGGTTGACAAGAATACCAGGTTCTTCTGCAACATAGGCAGTTCGAGGGCGGTAGCTTCTTCAACCTCTTTGGTGATAGCGTGGATCTTTTGCTCAGTGTCTTTTTCTGAATCACCGATCATTTCCTTGTACTTCTTCAGACCAGCCTTCATAACGTTGCCTACTGAACCTTTTTGCTTGTCGCAAGCAGCAAGAGCAGCATCAACATTCTTGTTGGCAAGGTGGAATTGTACCTGACGTACAAATTCTGCGTTGGAACCAGTACCGGTAGCCTTCCTGATGGTAAGGAAACGCTCGATAGAGAACACCACTACCATGAAAAAACATCCAATCAGCAAAGGAACGATGATACCACCTTCGTACATTTTGTTCCATGCACCTATGGGACCTTTGTGAGAAGGCCAGAAACCTCCCAGTTCATCTGGTTTTGAGAACCCATCAGGATTACCCAAAACAAATCTCCATACACAATATCCGGCGATGATGCACAAGATTGGAGCCAGATAGGAAATTGCGTTGCCACCACCTTTGGATTTTTCGGATGAGCTTGCTTTAGCAGCTGCATTTGGTTTTGTTTCTGCCATGACTTTCGTTTTTTTGAAATTTAAGATTTCGGGTTTGGTAAAAAAATTTTGGTTTGTACCTGATCAAAATCATCCCGCTACAGACATTGTCTCATTGGGATAATCGACCAGGCGCAGAGCAAGTTAATGAAATTGGTTAAAAAAAGTACAAGGGTTAAAAAAAATTAAAATTCTTCTAAATCACCGCAAATTTCAGGTTCAAAAGGCATCAGAACCATTCGTCATTAATCTGCGTTTAATGATTAAATAACGATATATTTACCTTCCACAAAACAGAGAAAAATGAGATCAAACCAAACGATGAGGACGGCCGCTCTTGCCGCGCTGTTCCTAGCCAGTCAACTGCTGGGCTTTGCCCAAAACCGCAGGCCGGCCTCTCCACAGGCCCCTGCACCTGCCAAAACAGACACCGTTAAACCTGCAGCACCCGCAGGAGCCAATGCTATGGGAGCCTCCCGTGGAGCAGCCAACGGACCAAAAGCCTATAAGGATGTAATTACAGCCAAAGCCAAGACCACCAAAGGGCTGTTTACCGTTCACAAGGTGGAAGACAAATATTATTTCGAAATCGACGAAAAGCTTTTCGGAAGGGAAATCATGGCGGTAACCCGCTACACCAAAGTGGCCGGCGGCGGCGGAGTATATGGTGGCGAACTGGCCAACCAACAGGTGGTGAAATTTGAAAAAGGTCCGGACAACAAGATTTTCATGCGTGTGGTAACCATTATCAGCGTAGCAGACTCTTCCCAGCCCATATACAAAGCGGTAAGCAATTCCAACCTGGATCCGATCGCGGCTTCATTTCCCGTTGCAGCATTAGGCAAGGATTCGACAGGTGCCGTCATCGACGTAACCGACTTCCTGAAAGGCGACAACCAAGCGGTATCACTCAATGCCTCTTCCAAAAGGAGATTGAACCTTTCCATGTTGCAATCTGATCGCTCTTATATTGAAACAATCAAAAGCTTTCCAATCAACACTGAAGTAAGAACGGTAAAAACCTTCTCTTCCTCAGCAGGTGGTGGTCTGGGAGCCCCCTCCCCTTTCCCCAGCTCATCCCTGCCTGCTGCCTCTGCAGCCGGTGCGGTAACCCTGGAGACAAATACGTCATTCATCATCCTTCCTGAAAAGCCAATGCAGAAGCGGACCAATGACCTGAGGGTGGGATATTTTGCTGATGACTATACAGTTTACAGCGACGACCAACAGAAGGTTGAAACCGAAAACTTCATTGTGCGCTGGAAACTGCAGCCAAGAAAGGAAGATATGGACAAATGGAAAAAGGGTGAACTGGTTGAGCCTGAAAAACCAATTGTATATTATATAGACCCAGCCACCCCCAAAAAATGGAGGCCTTACCTGATCAAAGGCATCAACGACTGGCAAGCAGCCTTTGAAAAAGCTGGTTTCAAAAACGCCATCATGGGTAAAGAATGGCCTGAAAATGACAGCACCATGAGTTTGGAGGATGCACGTTTCTCTGTCATCCGCTACTTTGCTTCAGATATTGCCAATGCCTATGGCCCCAATGTGCATGACCCACGCAGCGGTGAAATCCTGGAAAGCCATATCGGATGGTACCATAATGTGATGAGCCTGGTACACGACTGGTATTTTGTGCAAACCGCAGCCGTTGATCCTGATGCTCGCAAAATGACATTTGATGACGACCTGATGGGCAACCTGATCCGTTTTGTTTCTTCACATGAAGTGGGCCATACACTGGGTTTACGCCACAACATGGGCTCCAGCAGCAAGACGCCTGTGGAAAAGTTGCGCGACAAAAACTGGGTTGAAGCCAATGGTCATACCGCATCCATCATGGACTATGCCCGTTTCAACTATGTTGCACAGCCTGAAGACAATATCAGCAAATCCGGATTGTTCCCGAGAATAGGCGACTACGACAAATGGGCCATCGAATGGGGATACGGATATGGTGCTGACGATGTTGAAGCTGATGCCAAACAAAGGAATAAGCTCTACAACGAACGCCTGGCCAAGAACCCCCGCGTTTGGTTTGGCACTTATGAATATGGTAATGTTGCAGATCCCAGAACGCAAAGTGAAGACCTGGGCGACAATGCCATGAAAGCCAGTGAATATGGCATCAA
Source organism: Bacteroidota bacterium (assembly GCA_039805245.1). Classification (GTDB taxonomy): domain Bacteria; phylum Bacteroidota; class Bacteroidia; order Chitinophagales; family Chitinophagaceae; genus Pollutibacter. Next base: position 10,744 of record JBDLUN010000084.1, on the reverse strand, counting down.
AAACCTGAAGCGCATCGCCGCAAACCTGCCAACATGGACCAAAGAGGAAGGCGACCGTTACGAAAACCTTTCGCAAATGTACCGCCAGGTAGTTGGTCAGTACAACCGTTATATCGGCCATGTACTGCGCAATGTCGGTGGATATTACGAAACACCCAAGAGTGTTGAACAAGATGGAGCGGTATTTGAAGTGACTCCCAAAGCCATGCAAAAAGAAGCTGTTGCTTTCTTGAACAACCAACTGTTCACCACGCCAACTTGGATGCTTGATAACAAGATCCTCGACAAAATCAACAGCCCTGCTTCAGACCAATTGGGATCATTGCAGGACAACACACTGGCCAGCCTCCTTTCATCAGGCAGGCTTACCAGGATGACCACCTCTTCAAACCGTTTTGCCAATGCCTACGGTGTGGATGAGCTGTTTAGTGACCTCAAAAAAGGCATCTGGAGCGAATTGCCTGCCAGAAAGAAAATTGATGGCTACAGGAGAAATCTGCAAAAGAGCTATGTGGAAAGGATGACTACCCTGCTTGGTGGTGGTGGCTCCTCTTTGACCATCAGCATCAGCGGTGCCATCAGCTCAGGACCTGATCCAAAGAAGACTGACGTTACGTCTATAGTCCGTGCACATTTATCTTCCCTGAGGGCTGAAGCGCTTGCGGCAGCAGCAGGAAGCACAGACAACATGACCAAATACCACCTGCAAGATGTTGCTGAGCGCATCAAGCGGGCATTGGATCCGCAATAAGCAAAAGATCTGTTGGGGCAAAATACCCCTAAACGCGAAAGCCTTCCAATTGGAAGGCTTTCGCGTTTATAAGAAGTCTATAACGTGGATTAATTATTCATACCGTAAAGCAACAATCGGATCAAGCTTTGCTGCCTTCATCGCCGGATATAAGCCTGCAGCCAGGCCCACCACAGAACAAATCAAAATGCCGATACTGACAATATTCCAAGGCACAAAAAATGGTGTATCCATGAGGCTTCCCACCAGATTGCCAATCAATACACCCAAAATGATGCCAATGATGGCACCTAATAGGCTGATCAGGGTCGACTCAAATAAAAACTGGGATCGGATAGATCCGCGCTTTCCGCCCAAAGCCTTGATCAATCCGACCTCTTTGGTACGTTCAGTCACTGCTACAAGCATGATATTCATCAAACCAATAGCGGCACCAATGAGGGTTATGAAGCCAATGGCACCGGCAGCAGCTGCAATGGTTCCCAACAGGTTGATGAAGGTCTCAGCAATACTGTCGCTTTTGTCTACGTAAAAATTGTTTTCTTCAGTCACCATCAATCCTCTTACGGTCCTGAAAACGCCCTCTGCCTCTCCTATGGCGGATTCCATCTGATTGATGTCATCTACCTTTACCGCAAGGCTGAACGATTGATTGCGGTTGGCATAGCGCTGGCGAACATTGGTATAGGTTGCAAAGATGATATTGTCAGCTTGCAAGAATGAACTGGACCCCTTTTCCTTCGTTACACCAATCACACGATACTTGTTTCCACCCACACGGATTACCTTGTCCAACGCTCTGTCGAGCCGGGCACCAAACAGTTTGAAGGCAACATCTTTGCCGATGATGCAGATATCCTGACCACTTTCCACATCCCTTCGGTTGAAATTCCTACCGAACGCAACCTCATAACCGTTGAGCATCAGGTAATTCTCATCCCCACCGCTGACAGTTACTGTTGGATTGGTTTTTTTATTTTCAAAATTGACCACCATATTCCTGGGGCCATTGAGACCGATGCTGACCGCAGAGGGATAGTTGTAAAGCTGCTTGAACAATTGCGCCTGGTGGAAGGTGATGATTTTACCAGTATTGGATTTACGTTCCCGACGCTGGTTTTTGGTATTGCTCTTGGAAACCTGGGCTCCATTGCCAAAACCGATTTTCCTTTCCTTATACCTGATACTGAACGCATTGGCACCCATGGTGGAAAAGCTATCGCGCAAGCTGTCATTCATGGCTTCAATGGCCGTAAAAATTCCTACGAGTGCCATGATGCCAAATGCTATAATGGCAACAGTGATGCCGGTTCTCAATTTATTGGCGCGGACTGTTCTCCAGGCCAACACCAGATTGTCCAATGGTTTCATACCTCAAAATTAGGCAATAGCTCGGGGTGTCACCAAAAAGTTTGATGAACGGAACAAAACAGGCATAAACCTGGTTTTTTAGAGGGCTTAAAGCAGGTTAGTAAGCCAATCGGGATGGATACCCAATGCCAGTATCAAAACGGCATTAATAACCATGATCACTTTGAAACTGGTACTGAAATCAGGCAACTCATGTTCCTGACCGTTAGCGGACTCTTTGAAATACATGGCCTGGATAACCCTGAAATAGTAGTAAACACTAACTGCTGCACAGAGGATGGCCACCACCAGCAGCCAAAGCATGGACGCATCTTTCAGTACGGCCAGCAACATGAAATATTTGGCAAAGAACCCTGCGGTAAGCGGAATGCCTGCCAGTGAAAGAAAAGATATCAGCAAAGCAAAAGCTACCACGGGCTGTTGCCTTGCAAAGCCGTGGAAAGACACAATGGAATCATCTTTCAGCTTGGCCAGCACCGCAAAAATGGCAATTGTGGCCAGGCTGTATGCTGCGAAATACAGGATCATCCCCTGCTTGGCAAAAACATTCAATGCAAAAACACCCAGCAGCATGAAGCCTGCCTGTGCAATGGATGAATAGCTGAGCATGCGCTTGACACTTTGTTGAAATACTGCAGTGATATTGCCAATGACCAAAGTAAGTACCGCAATCACAGCCATCAGGGTTTGCCAGCTTTCCTGAATACTGCCGAAAGCGGATTCAAACAGCTTGAGGAAGGCAAAGAAACCTGCCGATTTCACAATGGTGGCCATGAAAGAAGTGAAAACGGTGGGGCTGCCATCATAGACATCCGGCGTCCAGAAATGGAATGGGGCGGCAGATACCTTGAATGACATGGATGCCAGCAGCAAAACCAAGCCAATACCTTTCATTGGGGTGATAACACCGAGGCCTGCATTAACACCGTCGAGAAAAAATGTTCCTGCGTCCCCGTACAAAAAGGCGATACCCATCAGCATGAGTCCTGTTGAAAAGGAACCCATCAGGAAATATTTGAGGGCAGCCTCATTGGCTTTCAAGTTGGTTTTGGCACTTCCCGCCAAAACATACAGCGGAATGGATACGATTTCAATGCCAATGAATAACATCAGCAATGACCTGAAACCAGCAAGGATGGCAATTCCTGACAGAATGAAGAAAATCAATGCATATAAATCGGATGGGGTGCTATTCGACTTGCCCAACTCATTCCCAGACAATAGGAAATAAATCAGGGTGGCAAAAAGAATCACTTCATTGAAAAGCAAACCGAAAGTATTGTAGACCAACATACCCCCTGTATCAATCTTAAAAAAAGACAATCCCAGGTATTCGAGCCAATTTGCCACAAGCAACGCAACAATACCCACGACTGCCAAGATGTTATTTTGCTTGCCTTTGGATACAAATCCGGCATACATCATCAGTACACCCCATAAAGCAGATACGATTATTGCATTCATAAACCCAACAATATTTTAGATGGTAACATATTTGTTTACAATCAACCCAACAGTTTCATGGATCAATTTGAAGAATGGGTCGGGGTATACACCCACCACAAAAATTAGCGCCGTCAGTATTCCCAGAGCAAGCACCTGAACCTTATTGATATCAGAAAACCCTGCCGTTGCGGCAACGGTTTCCCCATAAAATACATTTTTAACCATGTTCAGCGTGTAAACAGCAGATAAGATGATGCTCAACCCGGCCAAGGCAGCGATCCATGGCTTGAATTGAAAGAGACCGTTGAAGATCATCAATTCTCCCACAAAAGCATTGGTGAGCGGCAAGGCAATATTGGCGAAAGCGGCAATCACCAGGAAGATGGTGAGTGTTGGGGCTTTTTTGGCAATCCCGCCGAGTTGGGAAATCCTGGTAACCCCTGTTTGACGCTCCACCAAATCTGCAACAATCCACAAGGCAACAATATTGATGCCATGGCTGAACATTTGCAGGGTCATCCCGTGAATGGCGCTGTCTTTGAGTGTAAAAGCACCCGCTGCCATCAGTCCGATATGCGCAATAGAAGAATAGGCTATAAGCCTTTTGATACTATCCTGGTAGATGGCAATGAAAGATGCATAAACCATTCCGGCAACAATCACAATGATGATAGGGGTATTGAAAGCTTTGACGGCCAATGGGAACATCGGCAGCAACCACCTGAGTACACCGAATAAACCCATTTTGACCATGATTCCACTCAACACCATTGTTACCGGAGTTGGAGCTTCTTCATAGGCCTCAGGCTGCCAGGTATGGAAAGGAAAGATAGGCATCTTGATGGCGAAAGCAATGAAGAAGAGACCAAAGAGCACGAACTGTTCCAGTTCCGAGAGCTGAACATTGTAAAATGCTACTAGTCCGAATGATCCGGTTCCCGTTTTAAGGTACATATATAGAATACCAAGCAGCAAAAACAATGAGCCCAAGAAAGTATAAATGAAGAATTTGAAGGTGGCTCTGATCCGCTTTTCCCCACCCCAGGTGGATGACAGAAAATAAACCGGTATCAATGCCAATTCCCAGAACAGATAGAACACCAACGCATCAGTTGCCATGAAAACGCCCAATAGTCCGCACTGTGTAAGTAGCATCAACCCATAAAACCTGTTGGCATGATGATACCTGCCTGAAGGAACAAGCAAAAAGACAATAGGGAAGATGATGACCGTGAGTAAAGCCAGTATTCGGGTAAGTCCGTCCAGTATCAAGCCAAAACTGCTACCGATACCGGGCAGCCATACATAGCTGACCTGGTTGAGCATGAAATGTTTGGATTCGGTGTATGCCAATGCTCCCAACATTACGCCCAGGCTGAGCAGGGAGAATATCATGGCATTGGCTTTGGCACCTTTGTCTGATTTGATGAAAAAGGATAACAGACCTCCTGCCAACGGCAACCAGATCAACAAAGCGGGAAAATTATCAAATGCTGCGAACATATTCAATGCGTTTGATTAGGCTTTCCAGAGCAACTGGAAAATGAAAAATAATATGATGGAAACGGTCATAATCAGCACATAGGAGCCGATTTGTCCGCTTTGCAATAACCGCATTTGCCTGGCACTGAATTGAACACCCCTGCCAATGCCATTGACCAAGCCATCGATGATGCTGTTGTCAACAACCCTGCTGAAGAATGAAGCCAGGAAATTGACCGGCTTCACCACGATGAAGTCATACAATTCATCCACATACCATTTATTGGCAAGGATCTTTCCGAAGCCGGTAGGTTCGTTTGGCTCACCCAAATCGGACTTAGCGAACTTTTTGGCTGCTATAACAATCATCACAAGAACCAATGCAACAACCACACCCATGAGCATGAGCTCCATATTGTGAGGGATATGGTGATGAACATGCCTTTCAGGCACTACAGGCTGAAGGAAGTTTGAAAGCCAATGTGCATTTTCTGCAAAAACCGCAGGTATACCTATCCACCCACCTGCAATTGACAGGATTGCCAATATCAATAGTGGAAAGGTCATGGAGAATGGAGACTCATGCACATGCAAAGCCTGCTCTTCGGTTCCCCTGAAGGATCCAGAGAAAGTGAGGAAATAAAGCCTGAACATGTAAAATGCTGTCATCAAAGAAGTAATCACACCCAACACATAATAGATGGGGTTCATATCATGCGCAGCCGCCAGTATTTCGTCTTTGGAGAAGAAACCTGCAAACGGAGGGAGACCGGCGATGGCAATACATCCTATGAGGAAGGTGATATGCGTTATCGGTAGCTTGCTGCGTAAACCACCCATTTTCAGGATGTCCTGTTCGTGGTGCATGGCATGTATCACACTGCCGGCACCCAAAAACAAGAGCGCCTTAAAAAAGGCATGTGTCATCACATGAAAAACACCTGAGGTATAAGCACCCACCCCCAAAGCCAGAAACATTAATCCCAGCTGGCTCACCGTTGAATAGGCCAACACCTTTTTGATGTCGTTTTGCTTGATGGCGATGGTTGCCGCCAACAATGCCGTTGCTAAGCCTACAATGGCCACCAGATGTTGAGCAACAGGAGCCAATGAATATATGGCATTGCTCCTAGCAATCATGTAAATGCCAGCTGTAACCATGGTTGCAGCGTGGATAAGGGCTGAAACGGGCGTGGGACCTGCCATGGCATCAGGGAGCCAAGTGAACAATGGGATCTGTGCCGACTTACCCATCGCACCTATAAACAACAATATGGCGATACCAGTCAATACGGTAACAGGCGCAGTTGAAGCTTTGGCAAATACGTCTGCGTAGGTGATCGATCCGAACTGAGACAACATCCAAAAGATGGCCAGCAGAAACCCAAGGTCACCAATACGGTTCATCACGAAAGCCTTTTTTGCTGCATTGTTGTAGTTATTGTTGCCAAACCAATACCCAATCAGCAAGTAGGAGCACAATCCAACACCTTCCCATCCGATGAACATTACGATGAAATTCGCACCCATCACCAACAGCAGCATGGAAAAAACGAAGAGGTTGAGGTATGCGAAATACCGCGCAAAATGAGGAGATGACTCCTCATGCATATAGGCTGTAGAATAAATATGGATGAGAGATCCTATGCCTGTGATGATCAGCAAAAACAAAGCACTGAGCTGATCAATCTGAAAGGCAAAAGGAATATTCAGCCCTGCAACCTTGATAAAATCAAAGAGGTTGATGATTTGGGTTGAAAACCCGGCAGCCGACACTTCCCGGAATACCAGTATGCTCAAAACGAAGGAAGCCACCAATACACCGCTGCCAATCATACCCGACAAGGTTTTGGAAAGGAAATTCCTGCCCAAACCATTGATCAGAAAACCAATAAGGGGAAGAAGCGGGATCAGAAAAACAAATTTACTCATATCAGTTATTGTAACGTGTCAGTCAATTGGAAAATCAATGTTTGAGCCTGTTCAGGAAGTTGATATCAACAGAATGGATATTCCTGTAAAGCATGACGATGATGGCCAGTCCAACCGTAACTTCCGCTGCAGCCACAACCATAATGAAAAAAACAAACAGCTGGGCTTCAGTTCCAACAGTTGTGGTTTTATCCAGTGCATAAGCTGCTACGTGGTGCATCTTTGAAAAGGCGACCAACAGGATGTTTACAGCATTCAACATCAATTCAATGCACATGAAAATGATGATGGCATTCCTGCGTGTCAAAACACCCACTATACCAATGGCAAAAAGGGCAACAGCAAGAAATATGTAATAGTTAACCGGAATGATGGGCATAAATATTTTTTTAAGCTGCTGGTGATGAATTTTCTTTTTTGCCAAGGACAACCGCACCAACCATGGCACTGAGGAAGAGGATGCTGCTGATTTCAAAAGGTACCACATACTCAGTGAACAAGGTCTTTCCGAGATTTTTGATGAGCCCTATGCTTCCTTCACCCTTCATGCTGTTGATGTATCCTGTATTGTCTTTCAGGGCTGCAACCAGGATCAGCAAAAGGCTGCCTCCGGATACTACAGCGGCCAGCCTGAGCCAGACACTTTTCTGAGGTTCGGATTCCTTGTTCAGGTTCATGAACATGATGACGAAAAGGAAGAGTACCATAATTGCTCCGGCATAGACTATCATATTCACAATGGCCAGAAATTGTGCATTCATCAGGATGTAATGACCGGTTATGGCAATGAAAACCAGGATCAGCCACAACACACTGTGCACGGGATTGTCGCTTGAAACAACCATGAGCGCACTGAATAGGGCCAGTGCAGTCAGCATCCAAAAAAGAATTTCAGTAATGTGCATAGCTTATTTGTTTTTTAATTGCTGCTCACGCTGGCCTTTGGCCTTTTCGTAGTTTTCCTTGTCTGTCAACGGATTGGGAATGAGCAATTCGTCTTTGGCATAAATGAATCCCTTGCGGGTAAAGTTGGAGGGTGCAAAGGTTTCAGACATATAGATAGCATCTTTAGGACAAGCCTCTTCACACAGACCACAGAAGATACAGCGCAACATGTTGATTTCATATTTCGCAGCATATTTCTCTTCCCTATACAAATTTTCCTCACCAGGCAGGCGTTCTGCAGCTTCCATAGTGATGGCTTCTGCAGGGCAGGCAACTGCACATAATCCGCAGGCAGTGCAATTTTCCCTTCCTTCCTCATCCCTATTCAACACATGCAAGCCCCTGAAAACCGGGCTGAATGGCCTTTTCTCTTCAGGATAATGGATGGTTGCCTTCTTTTGGAACATGTGCTTCAAAGTAATACCCATGCCCTTCAAGATTGCCGGGAAGTACAACCTTTCCATGAAGCTCATCGGCTTCTGCTCCAGTACTTTCGCCCTATTCGTTAATGTAGCCATAGCATTATTTATTTAACCATAAAACAACAACGGCAGTGATCAGCATATTGGCCAATGCCAGTGGTATCAATTTTTTCCATCCCAAATCCATCAGCTGGTCGTACCGGAAACGGGGAATCGTCCACCGCACCCAAATGAACAGAAACAGGAAGAACAATATCTTGCTGAAAAGTGCAGCAAAGCCTAACGCTGCAACGGCATTCACCCCAATGGATTGGGCCAAATCTGCTTCATTCACAAAAGGAATATCATAACCCCCAAAAAACAGGGTTGCAACCACCGCACTGGAGATGAACATGTTGACATATTCTGCGAAGAGATACAATCCGAGTTTCATAGATGAATACTCCTGGTGGTAGCCAAAGTTCAGTTCATTTTCCGCTTCAGGAAGATCGAATGGCGTTCTGTTACATTCTGCAAAAACACAGATCAGGAATATCAGGAAACCGAGTGGCTGATAGATGATATTCCATCCTCCACTCATCTGTTGCTCCACAATGGTTTTGAGGCTTAAGCTTCCTGTGAGCATGAGCAACGCAATGAGAGAGAGCCCCATGGCCAACTCGTAGGAAATGATTTGAGAAGCACCCCTAACCGCAGCGATCAGTGAAAACTTATTGTTTGAAGCCCAACCACCAATCATGATGCCATAAACACCCATACTCACTACACCAAAAACATACAGGATACCAATATTGACATCAGCAATTTGCAAACTGACCTGGCGACCTAATACTTCGATGGTTGGCCCCCAGGGAATGACGGCACTGGTAAGCATTGCGGTGATCATGGCCAATGCCGGACCAAGAACAAACAACAACCTGTTGGAAGTCAGGGGAATGATTTCTTCTTTGAAGAAAAGCTTCAATCCGTCAGCTGCAGGCTGCAGCAAACCAAAGGGACCCGCACGATTCGGACCTCTCCTGTCTTGCATCCATGCCGCAATTTTGCGTTCACCATAAGTGGTGTACATGGCCACCAATAAGGAAAAAGAGATTATTCCACCGATCAGCAGCAGCTTTTCCAGTCCCAATGAAAGATCTATCGCCAGCATTTCCATATCGGTCAATGTTTTTTATCTGTTTGATTGTAAACGGCACTCGTGGCAGGACCATCAATCTTGCTCAGGTCTATAGCCGGATCATTCACCTCACTTACTGAATGGATATCCATCAGCAATTGTGGTTGCCGTCCATCCATTACCGCGGTGAAAGTCTCTTGGGGCTTGATGGTTTTCTCATAATGCCCTTGTGAAATCACTGAATGCCTGCTCACGTGTGCAGGACCTTCAATAACCCAGTCAGCAGTTTTTTTCTTTTCAAACCTACACTCATTACAAATCCATTCTTCCACTTCTCCCCACTGGTCTTTTCTTGCCGTTACGCGCAATACCTCTTCACCACGCTGCCAAAGGGTTACTTTGCCGCTGCAGCAGCTGCATTCCCGGTGTGCGTTGACGGGCTTTGTGAACCAAACCCTGTTTTTGAAGCGGAAAGTTTTGTCGGTTAGCGCCCCTACAGGACAAACATCAATAACATTGCCGATAAAGTTATTGTCGAGCGACTTTTCTATATACGTAGCGATTTCAGCATGGTCTCCCCTGCTCAATACGCCATGAACCCTTTTTTCAGTGAGTTGGTCTGCTGTGAAGACGCACCGGTAACAAAGTATACAACGCGTCATGTGCAGTTGAATATAGGGCCCCAGATCATGCTTGTCGAACGTCCTGCGTTTGAATTCGTAACGGGTTCCCTGCTTTCCGTGGGCATAACCCAGGTCTTGAAGGTGGCACTCACCCGCTTGGTCACATACCGGACAATCGAGGGGATGGTTCAGCAACAGGAATTCCACCACACCATTGCGGGCGTCCTCCACACGTGGACTGGTCATGTTTTTCACTTCCATTCCGTCCATAACCCCGGTTCTGCAGCTCGCAACCAGTTTGGGCATGGGCCTGGGATCAGCTTCACTGCCCTTGCTCACTTCCACCAAACAGGTACGGCATTTACCGCCGCTTCCCTGCAGCTTGCTGTAATAGCACATTGCCGGGGGAACCACATCACCGCCAATCATCCTTGCTGCCTGTAGTATTGTTGTTCCTGCAAGCACTTCAACTGTGATGTTATCAATTGTTACTTTCAATTTTTTGACTTCTTCGGCCATATATTCCTTTTAGCGGGTTGTTACCCTGAATTTATGCTGGTACATGTATTTCATCGGCATAATGAGCCAATCCGTAATTTTTTTCAAGACACAGTTGCGGGTTGTTCACATGCCATTCAAATTCATCCCGGAAATG
>JBDLUN010000083.1:0-5490 GCA_039805245.1 Bacteroidota bacterium | reverse complement strand
AAATTGCCGGTATGGAGATGCCGGAGGATGGTCCGCGCGGACTTCCCGCAATTCCGGCACTCGGCTTTCATGTGCCGGGTTCATTCGATAAAGTCATTGATATCGATACCTGTTACCTGCAGCATGAGCCCAGCAACAGGATCCGCAATGCCGTGCGCGCGTATGCATTGGAAAAGGGATACAGTTTTTATGATATCCGCAACCATGTAGGACTGCTCAGAAACCTGATGGTGCGACGCTGCGACAGTGGCGATCTGATGGTCAACCTGGTTTTTGGTGAGGAGGATATGGCCGTTGTGGAAGACATGCTTTCTTTTTTAAAGGACCGTTTTCCTGAAATCACTTCCCTTTTTTACACCATCAACCGCAAGTTCAACGATAGCCTGCATGACCAGGAACCCCTGTTGTATCATGGGCAGCCCTATGCCATTGAGCGTCTTGGCGGATTGCAATTCAAGGTAGGCCCCAAATCCTTCTTCCAGACCAATACGGGCCAGGCGGAGGTCTTGTACAGCATTACCAGAGAGTTTGCAGAGCTGACCGGCAAAGAAGTGGTATACGACCTCTATTGTGGTACCGGCAGCATTGGCATTTTTGTGAGTGACCAGGCCGCACAGGTGATTGGTGTGGAGCTCATTCCTGAAGCCATTGCAGATGCTGAAGCCAATGCCCTGCTGAACGGCATTGGAAACACACGCTTCTTTGCAGGTGATGTGGCTGATATCTGCAACGACAGCTTTTTTGCGAACCATGGCAGGCCTGATGTCATCATCACCGATCCACCAAGGGCTGGGATGCATGAAAAACTTGTCAGGCAAATCCTGGATATGGCTGCCCCTGTGGTGGTTTATGTGAGTTGCAATCCTGCCACGCAGGCCAGGGATTTGACTTTGCTGTCTGAAAAATATGAGGTCACAGCCATACGGCCGGTGGACATGTTTCCCCATACCCACCATATTGAGAATGTAGTTCAGTTGAAGCTGAAGTGATATTGCTCCAGGTTCGTTAATTTCGCAATACAAAGCAGCGTATGGAATCAGATATCAGACCCGGACGTTTCCAGGTCCTCCCCTTAGTCATTAAGAATCTTATTATCATCAATGCGCTGGTTTGGTTGGCGCAGATCACGGTGGGGCAGGACCTTCTTTCTATTGAAGACCTTTTTGCCCTACATCATTTCAGCTCAGAGCACTACCATTTCTGGCAGTTCATCACCTACATGTTCCTGCATTCCTCAACATCATTCTTCCACATCCTATTCAATATGTTTGCCCTTTGGATGTTTGGATCAACACTCGAGAACCTGTGGGGTCCCGGCCGTTTCCTGGCTTTCTACCTGGTTTGTGGCATTGGTGCGGGCATCACCCAAGCATTGGCACTCACTTATGATATCTCACAATACAACGAACTTTTTCGTATAGGAGAGATAGGTGCTGAAGAGTTGTATATCCTCAGCAATGTGCCTACCCTCGGTGCATCTGGGGCGGTGATGGGCATCTTTGCAGCCTTTGCTTATACCTTCCCCAACAGCCAGATGATCATCCTCCCCATACCTTTCCCTATCAAGGCCAAGTGGGCCCTGTTGGGTTTGGCCGTTCTCGATCTTATTGGAGGGGTTTCCAGTGAATCAACAGGCATCGCCCATTTCGCCCACTTGGGTGGTGCGGCAGTAGGCATTGTAGTGGTGATGATTTGGAATAGGAGAAACAGAAGGCATTTTTATTAAAACAAACAACGGTCATGTCGTACAGTAAAAATATGGGATCAGGCCGTACCGGAATTTTCAATACAGGCAATCCCCTGGTGATGCTCATTGTGCTTCAGGTCATTTTCTTCATCCTCCTGAATTTCATCAAGAGTATCTATACCTTTTCAAGCCTTGCAGAGGCTGCATTCTACCGGAACATTTACCATTGGTTCATCTTGCCTGCTGAGCCTGCTAAACTCATCACCAGGCCATGGACGCTGATAACCATGATGTTTGCTGAGTTAAAGACTCTCACCGTTGTCAGCAACCTCATTTGGTTGTGGACATTCGGTTATTTGGTTCAGGATCTGTTGGGTAACGAGAAAATCATCCCTCTTTACAGTTTCAGTGCCTTGACGGCTGGTATTGCCTTTCTGCTGGCAACAAATCTGGCTTTTGCAGGCAACACTTCCGGCATCTTTTTTAATGGCGCTGCTTCGGCCGTTATGGGATTGGCTGTTGGTGCTGCTACATTGTCGCCAGGATACAGGATTTTCCCTATGGTGGGTGGAGGCATTCCACTTTGGGTGATTACTGCCGTTTATGTGGTATTGCAGGTGTCTGCTGTTGGCCGGCAGCCCATCATGTTGGTACCCATGTTGGCGGCAGCGCTTACCGGTTTTGTCTTCATCAAGCGCGTGATGGACGGGAAAGATCCGGGAGCCTGGCTCAACCAATTTTTCGATTGGAGTGCCAATCTTTTCACACCCGGCAAAAAATCAACTGCCCATATCAAACAGGCTTCCTTTTATCAGCGGGGGGCAAGGGAACCCTTTGTCAAGAAACCCAATATCACCCAACAGCGGGTGGATGCGTTGCTTGACAAAATCAACCAGGAGGGGTATGACCGGCTCACTGCTGAAGAGAAGGCTTTTTTGAAACAGGCCAGCAAAAAGATTTAACCAACCACTACGCCAGAAACCATGTCCAGATTCAAGCAATTCTTGCTGATCTTCATACTGCTCATCAATATATTGGTGGGATTGGTTTACCTGGCTTGTAGTTTCGCGCCCCGTTTGCATCCGCAGGAATGGTGGTTTACCGGATTTTTGGGGTTGTTTTTTCCCTTCATTACCGCCGCCATGTTGCTTTTTGCCGTTTTCTGGTTGTTGGTGAAGAGAAGCTGGTCGCTTTTCAGCATATTGGTTTTGGCCATCGGTGTATCCACTATCGGGTTGCATTTGCCCCTGCGCACGGCAGATCCATTCCGAGAGCAGAAGGAGGAGGGGCATTTGCGGGTGATGAGCTGGAATGTGCGGCATTTCATCCCATTTGACGAAAGTGATTTCAAACCCGACAGGTTACGCCAACGGCAGCAGATTCTGGATCAGGTCAGCAGATACCAGCCTGATGTGATTTGTTTCCAGGAGTTCATATCCATGCCCGGAGATGAAGAGGAAGACCCCCTTTTCCAGTTGCAACACCAATATGGATACAAGTACCATCAGTTTGCCGGGGAGGATATTTTCGGTACCCGGCAATACAGCGGGATGGCCATTTTTTCCCGTTATCCCATCATGGATGGTAATGCACTTTCCTTTCCCCCTTCCTTTGAAACCAATACGGAAAATCCGGTTTATGCAGACATCCTCTTTGGCGGTGATACCATCAGGGTTTTTTCAGTACACCTCCAATCCTTTGGATTCGGCAGCCGGGAATATGATGCCATTGATGATATCAAGGCTGAAGGCGACAACAATATCCGCGACTCCAAGCGAATCCTGAGGAAGATGCGCAACACCTTCAATTGGCATGGTCGTCAGGCAGATTACCTTTCTGCAGAAATAAAGGCTTCACCCCATCCGGCGATTGTGATGGGCGATTTGAATGATGTACCCGGATCCTATACCTATGCGGTGATGCGCGGTGCCAGGCAGGATGCTTTTTTGCAACGCGGTGCCGGACTTGGTGCCACTTTCACCAGTTCATCTTCATTTATCCTGCAGCTGTTGCCCACCCTGCGTATAGATTATATTTTCCATCCCGACCGTTTTACCACATCGCAGTTCATGATTGGCGGTAAGCGCTTGTCTGACCACAGTTTTCTCCTTGCCGATCTCCAAATCCCCCGGGATCTCTAGATCAATCTGTATCTTTGCAGCCTTAAATGATGAACATGTCGGCATTGCAGTTTTACAATTCGCTCTCGCGCCAGAAAGAGGTTTTCCAGTCGCTTATCCCCGGAAAAGTGGGTTTGTATGTGTGTGGTCCGACCGTAAGCGGAGAAAGCCATTTGGGCCATGCCAGGCCATTCATCACTTTCGATATTGTGTACCGCTACCTGCGTCACCTGGGTTATCAGGTCCGCTATGTGCGCAACATCACCGATGCAGGTCATTTTGAAGAGGAGGGTAGGGAGAGTGAGGATAAGATTTCCAAGAAAGCCGCATTGGAAAAGCTGGAGCCCATGGAGCTGGTGCAGAAATACACCAACCTATTCCATTGGGCCATGCGGGAGTTCAACAATATTGAACCCAGTATCGAACCAACAGCAACCGGACATATCGTGGAGCAGATAGTGATGATCCAAAAGATTATTGCAGACGGTTATGCTTACGAGGCCAATGGTTCCGTTTATTTTGATGTGGAGAAGTACCACCGTCATTTTGGTGCCCGGAATATGCCATACGGCATCCTCAGTGGAAGGGTGTTGGATGACCAGCTGGAAACCACCCGTGAGTTGGAGTCGCAGGACGAAAAACGCAACAAGGCTGATTTTGCTTTGTGGAAACACGCTGCTCCTGAGCACATTATGCGTTGGCAGAGCCCATGGGGCGAGGGTTTCCCGGGATGGCACATCGAGTGTTCTGCCATGAGCAACAAATACCTCGGTGATGAATTTGATATCCATGGTGGCGGTATGGACCTTCAATTTCCCCACCATGAGTGTGAAATTGCGCAGAGTGCCGTTTGCAATCATAAGATTCCTGCCCGTTTTTGGCTGCACAATAACATGATTACCATCAACGGCAGGAAGATGGGCAAGAGTTACAACAATGTTATCAAGCTCAGTGAATTATTCAGTGGCCGTCATGAGATTCTGACACAGGGGTATTCGCCCATGACTGTCAGGTTTTTCATTCTGCAGACCCATTACCGCAGCACCCTTGATTTCAGCAATGAGGCCTTGCAGGCTGCTGAGCGCGGACTCAGGAGGATGTGGGAGGCTTTCACCCAATTGAACAGGTTTGAACTGTCTGCTGATGTGATTACCGCGGGTGATTTGGATTTGGAGGCTGATTGTTTCCGCATATTGAGTGCATTGGATGATGATATGAACGATGATCTCAACACGGCCAAGGTCTTGGCTGGTTTGTTTGAATTGGTGCCCGTGATCAATTCCATGAAAGACGGGCATATTGCCAAGGATGCCCTCACTTCCGCCACCATGCGGCTGATGAAGGAGAAGTTCAATACTTATCTGTTGGATATTTTCGGATTGAAGGAAGAGAAGAAGCAGGATGATCAGAAGTTGTCGGCTGTACTCGGACTCATCGCTGACATCCGCAAGGATGCGCGTGCCCGGAAAGACTATGCCACATCAGACAAGATCCGCAACCAACTGCTCGCTGCCGGTATACAACTGAAAGATGAGAAGGATGGTGGTGTGAGTTGGGAGGTATTGTGATTTAACCACCCCGTCTTCCGATTCGCTTCGCTCTCGGAATCCACCCCTCCTATCCATTCGCTCCGCTCATGGCAGGAGGGGAGTTAGAAATTGTAAACCAATGCCAGGATCAATT
>JBDLUN010000082.1:0-11383 GCA_039805245.1 Bacteroidota bacterium | reverse complement strand
GATAGATGCCCGTCTGTCTGCCGGCAATGGCCACGCTGCCTGCGGGCACTTCCAGCCGTGGAACCTTTTTCCGGGCGGTTTCGAGTTCAGGCGGCAGGATGCCCATATAGGCAAAACCGGGTACGAAGCCGATCATGAACACGCGGAAGGTCATGCCGGTATGCAGATTGATGATGGCTGAGCGGTCCAGTCCTGTTGCCGCTTCCACATCCTTGAGGTCAGGACCATAATGCTCATCATAACAAACAGGGATCAGGTGTTGCCGAACTTCCCCTAAAAGCTGTTCGGGTGTTGCCGTTGCGGTAAGGTTGCGCAGCAATGCCTCCACACTGGTGCTTTTGGCGGGTTCGTTGAAATAAACCGTCAGGCTCCCATAGGCGGGCACGGATTCGATGAAACCCGGAAAGGGTGCCGATTGCAGCCTGTGGTGCAGGCTGATGGCCTTTTCGTTGGCCTCCACGCTGATGGCTGCTGCAAATTCGATGGTCAGCGCCTGGTCGTGGATGGGGTATATGCGCGGCGGGATCACTAGTAGTTGATGACCTGCTCTTCGATCTGTGCCGGCAGCTCGCGCCACTGATACTCCTGGTTCCTGAGCTGGGGCTCGAAGCCGGCTTCGCGGATGGCGTCCTGCATGGATTTGTAGGTGAAGCGGTGGGGGGCACCGGCGGCGCTTACCACATTCTCTTCGAGCATGATGCTGCCAAAATCATTGGCGCCGGCATGCAGGCAGATCTGGGCAATCTTCTTGCCTACTGTCAGCCAGGAGGCTTGGATATTTTTGAAGTTGGGCAGCATGATTCGGCTGATGGCAATCATCCTGATATACTCTTCTCCGGTGGTGAGGTTTTGCACTCCCCTGATTTTCATGAGCAGGGTATCTACGTCCTGGAAGGTCCAGGGAATGAAGGCCAGGAATCCATTAGCTGATGCTGGTTTCCGCGATTGCACCTCCCTGATTTTGATCAGGTGTTCAAAGCGTTCTTCGAGGGTTTCCACATGGCCGAACATCATGGTGGCAGACGAAGTGATGTTCAGCTGATGGGCTGCTGCCATCACATCCAGCCATTCTTGTGCACCACATTTGCCGTTGCTCACCAGCCTCCGGACGCGGTCGACCAATATCTCTGCACCGGCTCCTGGCAGGGAGTCCATGCCGGCCTCTTTCAAGGCCGACAGCACTTCGGTATGGGTCATTTTCTCCAGTTTGGCTATATGAGCCACCTCGGGGGGGCCGAGGGTATGCAGCCGGATATCGGGGAATTCAGCCTTGATGGCCCTGAAGGTGTCGGTATAGTATTTCAACCCCAGCTCCGGATGGTGTCCGCCCTGCAGCAGCAGCTGGTCGCCACCCCACTGGATGGTTTCCCTGATCTTCTGCCGGTAGGTATCCATATCGGTAATATAGGCCTCAGCATGGCCGGGGATGCGGTAGAAATTGCAGAATTTGCAGTTGGCGATGCACACATTGGTGGTGTTCACGTTACGGTCGATCTGCCAGCTGACCTTCCCATGGGGCACCTGCTTTTTCCGCAAGGTATCTGCCACCTGCATGAGTTCTGTCAGGGGTGCTTCTTTGAAGAGGAACAAGCCCTCTTCGGCGCTTAAAAACTCCAGATTCAGTGCCTTTTGGTACAAATGCTGCAAATCGCCCATATAATTCTTTGTTTCAGCAACAAAGTTAGCGCAACAATGGTTTACTTTTAAGACGTTAAAAAAACCCTCTTCCACCGCCTGATGAAAGCATTGTTGAAGTTTCTCCTTTTCAGCATTCTGATTGCCACCGCCCCTTGCAGGCTCTGTGCACAGGAGCAGTTCATTGAACAGCCCTCGCGTTACCTGGTTTCCGTGCCTTTCAAACTGCTCACCGGCGGGGTCATCCTCATCAAAGCGAAAGTCAACAACTACCCCGACAGCCTGAATTTTATCCTCGATACCGGCAGTGGCGGAATTTCTCTGGACTCCACCACGGTTGCCAGGCTGGGCATACCTATTGAACCATCGGAAAAGACCATCAAGGGCATTGGCGGACTCCGCAAAGTCTCCTTTTTGTATGGCGCCACCTTGAAGATGCCGGGGCTTGAAACGGACCGCCTCAATTTTCATGTGAATGATTATGAGATCCTCTCTTATGTCTACGGCATCCACATCGACGGTATCATCGGCTACAGCTTTTTCAGCCGGTATATCGTCAACCTCAACTACGACAACCTCATGATGCATGTATTCACCGTTGGAGAATACAAGTATCCTGCTGCCGGTCATACCCTGCGGCCCATTTTCACTGCATTGCCCATTCAGCTGGTGCGTTTCAAGGATGAAGGCAAATTTTTTGAAAGGTTCTACCTGGATACCGGTGCAGGATTGAATTTCCTGGTTTCAGAGAGCTATGCCAAAGACAGCGCCATACTCCGCAAGAAACGCCGTGGGCCGTTCATTACCCAGGCAGAAGGCTTGGGTGGCAAAACCTCCATGCGCATCACCACCGTCAGGGAAGTGAAAATCGGTCCCTACCGCTTCAGAAGGGTGCCTACTTTCGTATTCAAAGACGAATACAATGTAACCAACTACCCCCAGGTGGGTGGTTTGATCGGCAACGATCTCCTGCGGCGCTTCAATGTAACCTTCAACTACACCAAACAGGAAGTGCATATCGTGCCCAACTCGCATTTCAGGGACCTGTTTGATTATGCCTATTCCGGACTGTCTGTTTACTATATCAACGATCAGGTGTCGGTGGATGATGTGGTGCCCGGATCACCGGCAGACAAGGCCGGATTCAAAAAGGATGATGTTATCCTCTCCGTCAACAACGACATCAGCAACAATATCCAGACCTATAAAACCATGATGCAGAGTACAGGCGAGAAACTTAGTTTCGTAATCTTGCGGAACAACCTGCCCATGATGCTCTACATGAAACCCGTGAAGATATTCTGATGTTATGGTTACCTTTGCACCATGGTCAGATTCGAACGCTTCCAACTTGCCAATGGATTGAAGGTATTGGTACATCCGGATACCAGCACGCCCATGGCTGTAGTGAATGTATTGTATGATGTGGGTGCAAGGGATGAAGACCCGGGGCAGACGGGCTTTGCACACCTTTTTGAGCACCTCATGTTCGGCGGGTCAGTCAACATACCCGACTACGACGAACCCTTGCAGGTGGCTGGTGGCGAAAACAATGCCTATACCACCAATGACCTCACCAACTACTATTGCCAGCTACCGGCAGACAACCTTGAAACTGCCATGTGGCTGGAAAGCGACCGCATGCTAAGCCTTGCCTTCAGCAAAAAGAGCCTTGATGTGCAGCGGAAAGTGGTTTGTGAGGAGTTCCGCGAGCACTACATCAACAAACCCTATGGTGATGTTTGGCATATCATGCGGGAACTCGCCTACACCACCCACCCCTACCGGTGGATGACCATCGGACAGGAACTGGCACATATTGAAGATGCGCAGCTGGACGATGTTAAACGGTTTTTCTTCAAGCACTATACCCCATCCAATGCCATCCTGGTGGTGGCCGGGAATGTAACCACCGAACAGGTCAGGCTGCTCGCAGAAAAATGGTTCGGTGATATTCCTGCCGGAGAGCGTTATCAACGCAACCTGCCCCAGGAGCCTGTGCAGACCGAAGCCCGCAGGCGTACCGTTCACCGCAATGTGCCTATGGATGCGATTTACAAAACCTGGCACATGTGTTCCAGGATGGATGATCGCTATTATGCCGCAGACCTGCTTTCTGATATCCTCGGCGGGGGTGCTTCTTCGCGTTTGTACCAGTCGCTGGTCAAGGAACAGCAATTGTTCACTTCCATCAACTGTTACCATTTCGGCAGCCTCGATGCAGGACTTTTTACCATTGAAGGGCAACTTGTTAAAGGGGTGGATATCCAAAAAGCTGAGGATGCCATTGAGGCTGAACTCGACAAGGTGCGCAACCAACCCATAGCGGAACGCGAATTGCAGAAGGTGCAGAACAAGACGGAGAGCGTCATGGCCTTTGAAGATATGAGTGTCATGAACAGGGCGGGAAGCCTGGCCTTCTATGAATTGTTGGGGGATGGGGAACTGATGAATACTGAGTTCGACAAATACCGGGCAGTAACTGCCGGGCAAGTGCACCAGCTTGCACAGGAACTCCTCAAACCCACCAACAGCAACACCCTTTGGTATCTTTCTTCTACAGACGCTACACAACCATAACATATTCCATGCCAGACAGAAAAAGTGCTCCACCAATCAAAGACGCCGTAGCGTATGCCATACAGCTGAAAAGTCCGGAAATCCACCAACTCGCCAACAAGGTTGACCTATACAAGGTTCAGGCCGGTACCGAAGAGGTTGTGCAGATTGAATGGGTTTTCAAGGCGGGGAATTGGTATGAGCAGCAGAACAATATTGCTGCAGCAACCAATTTCCTGATTAAAAACGGCACTTCCAGCAAGTCCGCTTATGATATCAATGAGTATGTTGATTTTTATGGAGCCTACCTCAACCGCAGCTGCTACAACGAAACTGCTGTGGTTACCCTGCACTGCCTCACAAGGCAATTGGAGCAGCTGTTGCCGCTGGTGCAGGAGATCTTCATGGATGCCGTGCTGCCCGAAGAGGAGCTGCACATTTTCAGGCAGAATATGAAACAGAAGTTGGCTGTCAACCTGAAGAAATGTGATTTCGTTGCCGGCAGGAAGATTGATGCATTGCTGTTTGGTGAAAAGCATCCCTACGGTGTTTACAGCGAGACCGCTGATTATGATGCACTGGAGATTGCAGCCTTGCGCAATTTCTACGCACAATACTACCAGCAGGGGCACTGCACCATTTTTGCCGCCGGCATATTCCCATCGAATTTTGCCACACTGATGGAACAAAATTTTGGTTCATTGCCTTTCAACAAGCAAACGCTGGTGGAGCCTGTCCATCCATTCATCCCATCAGCACAAAAGCAATGGCAGATCTTGAATGACCCGGAAGGCGTGCAGGGTGCCATCCGCATCGCCAGACTTTTCCCCAACAGGCATCATCCTGATTTCCCCAAAGTGCAGGTGCTCAACACCCTTTTCGGTGGCTTTTTCGGCTCCAGGTTGATGAACAATATCCGGGAAGACAAAGGCTATACCTACGGCATTTACAGCTATCTGCAGAACCATATCCAAGGCGGCGCCTGGATCATCAGTACCGAAGCCGGAAGGGAAGTATGTGAAGCCACTGTGAAGGAGGTATACTATGAGATGCAGCAGTTACGCGATGGTGATATCGATGCGGAAGAGTTGCTGCTCGTGAAAAACTATCTCATCGGAACGCTATTGGGTGATTTGGACGGACCATTCCACATCATTGCCCGCTGGAAGAATCTCATCCTGAACGGACTCGATATCAATTTTTTCAACCATTCTGTTGATACCATCAAGCACATACATGCGGATGAATTGCGTGAGTTGGCCAACCGCTATTTGCAGCCGGATGACTTCTTTGAGCTGACGGTCGTCTGATAGCCTATCGTTCCAGTTGATTTTGTCGTTTGACTCAAAATTCGTATATTAAGTGTCAAACAACACAACATGCAAAGAAGGGGTTTTCTCCTGTCTTCAGGAATGGTTGCAGCTGGCATGTATGCCGGCAGAACAGGAGCCATTGCGGGCCCCTTTGCACCCGAAGAGCTGTTGCACAACATCCCCGTAGACAAGAAACTTGACCCCCAGTGGGTGAAATCACTTTACCGACGCGGATTTCCCACCCGATACCTGAAGAGCCGCAATGAACTGAAATATATCGGCATGCCCGTAGGAGGATTGCAAACCGGAACCCTTTACCTGGGTGGTGACGGCAGGCTGTGGTTGTGGGACATCTTCAACGACAACCGGGAGGGAATCGATCCCAAGACGGTTGAATGGGCATCAGACCTCCATGTAGGCAAGAAAGTCAGGTCCAGGGACGGTTCCGCATACGTGGCTCCTGCCCAAGACATCAGACCGGTAGAACAAGGCTTTGCCTTCCGCATCCAGGTTGGAGGCAAAACCCATATCCGAAAGATGGAGGCAGGCGACTGGGAAGAAATCATTTTTGAAGCCACCTATCCCAAGGCCAAGATAACCTATCTCGACAAAACGCTGGGCCTTGATATCCAGGCGGAGGTATATTCCCCCTTTATTCCCCTCGAGGAAAAAAACTCGTCCCTTCCCTGCACGATTTACACATTCAGCATCACCAATAAAAATGCTACAGACTGCCATATCGATATCCTCGGTTGGCTCGGCAACAAATTCCCTGAAAAAGGGGGTATGAGCCTGTCGGCCTTGTCACCACAGGCCACCCACCGGTCTTCGTTCCGGCTCCCTTTGGATGAAACCGGCTTTGATGCTTTTGAATCCGGCAACAGGTTCCGGTCCGGAAACACCGAAGGTATCGGGGCCGTAAAAGACGGCATACAGATTAGGGCTGGCGAATCCGCCCAATCCCATTTCACCATCGCCTGGTTTTATCCCCATTTGAAACTTCATCCCTCCATACAGGATGGCGGTCGGAACTATAGCAATTGGTTCTCCAGCTCTTCAGATGTGGTGGATTATGTCAGCTTGCATTTCAAACACCTGTCTGAAACCACTGCCTTGTGGTGCAAGACCTGGCAGGATTCCACGCTGCCCCATTGGTTTTTGGAGCGCACCTTCCTGAACATCTCCACCCTGGCCACCACCACCACGCACCGGTTGAAGTCGGGCCGTTTCTATGCATGGGAAGGTGTTGGTTGTTGCGAGGGTACCTGCATGCATGTTTGGCAATATGCCCATGCCATGGCCCGAATCTTCCCCTCCATAGAAAGGGATACCAGAGAACGTGTTGACCTCGGTTTGTCGCTGCAACCCGACGGCATGATTTGGTATCGCGGGGAAGTGGTGAAAGGGCCGGCCATCGACGGCCAGGCAGGTACCATTCTCCGGATTTACAGGGAGCATCAGATGAGCTGTGACGACCGGTTTTTGCGCAACAATTGGGACAAGATCAAGCGCGCCACCCAGTGGGTGATACGCCAGGACCGTGATGGAGATGGCATGGAAGATACACCCATAGAAAATACATTGGATGCCGTATGGGACGGACAGATAGCCTGGCTGGTGGGATTGTGCATAGCTGCTGTGAAAGCAGCGCAGGCCATGGCCGCTGAGATGAATGACAGTGCTTTTGAAGCGGTTTGCAGAGCGTATGTGGAGCAAGGCATGAAGAATATGGATGAGAAACTCTTCAACGGGGAATACTATATCCACCGCCCCGATGCGGAGAAAGGCCGCCAAAAGCTGGGATCCTACAATACCTGCCATATTGATCAGGTGTACGGACAGTCATGGGCGCATCAGGTCGGTCTCGGCAGGGTCATCAACAAGGAACATACCCTATCCGCACTGAAGGCCCTTTGGAAATACAATTTCGCCCCGGATGTTGGTCCCTATATCAAAGACAGGAAAGGCGGCAGACCTTATGCCCTACCTGGTGAGGGAGGTATGGTGATGAATACCAATCCGTTGAATGAAGCAAAACCTTATGGGGAAAATACAACCTGGCAGTTGGGTTATTTTCATGAATGCATGAGCGGGTTTGAACACCAGGTGGCGGCGCATATGATGGCAGAAGGCATGGTGGATGAGGCCTTGGTGTTGACCCGCATGATCCACGACCGTTACCATGCCCGGAAGCGGAATCCATTCAATGAAATCGAGTGCAGCGACCATTATGCGAGAGCCATGGCCAGTTACGGCACTTTCATCAGTGCATCCGGATTCCGGTACCACGGGCCGAAAGGGGAAATCGGCTTTTCTCCGGCATTCAAGGCCGATGATTTCAGAGCTCCATTTGTGGCCGCCGAGGGTTGGGGTACCTACCAGCAGTTCAGCAAAGCCCATCGGTTTTCTGCTGAACTGAAGCTTGCTTTCGGACAGCTCCGGCTCAACAGGTTCATGGTTGCTGCCCATGCCGGCATCAAAAATGTGGTTGTTCGCGCAGGCGGTGAAGCTGTCCCTGTGGAATACCAACTTAAGGAAAACTGGTGTATGTTGGATTTCAACAAAACAATTATCTTGAACAGCGGAGTTCCGCTCACTTTAACATTTACCCATGATCGTTGAAAACGGGAAAGTAGTTTCCATCCACTATCTACTGAAAGACGGAGCAGGCAATCTCCTGCACGATAATACCGGTTTTGCTCCAGAGGAATACCTGCATGGAGCAGGCAATATCCTGCCAGGATTGGAGATGGCCTTGCAGCAAATGAAAACCGATCAGGAAATCGATGTCATCATCCCTCCTGAATATGCCTATGGCCCTGTTGAGGCCAGTCTCCTCTTGGATGTGCCAGCGGAAGATCTGCCGGATTTCGGTGATATTGCTGAGGGTGATAGGATTACCCTTTTTGATGGAACGGAAGTGCGGGTGTTGGAAAAATATGAAGATTACCTGGTGGTGGATGCCAACCATCCATTTGCAGGACAAACACTGCACTATACCGTTAAAGTGACCGGCATTCGTGTTGCCACTGAAGAAGAGCTCCTGCAAGGGGAACCGCTTCCTTCTGCTGTAGGTTCCTGCGGACCAGCAGGATGCTGTTGAAAAAAAGAACATGAAAAAATATTGCGTCATTGCTTTGCTGACGCTGGCAGCTTGTGCCGGCAAAAAGGATGGAATGGAAAAAGGAAGTTTTGGATATGATCTTGCCTTTCTGAAAACATACCATAAAGATGTAGTCGTTTTAGGCGACGATGCGCAGGGCCCCAGGATAGTGGTCTTGCCTGCGTATCAGGGCCGGGTAATGACCAGCACGGCAGAGGGTGATGCAGGATCGAGTTTCGGCTGGATCAACCATGAGCTTATTGCCTCTGGAAAATTTACCGATCATTTCAGTGCCTTTGGCGGGGAAGAGCGGTTTTGGTTGGGGCCTGAAGGCGGGCAGTTTTCCATCTATTTCAAAAAAGGCGCTGCTTTCCATTTTGACAACTGGCAGGTACCAAAAGAAATCGATACAGAGCCTTTTGCATTGGTGTCTTCAGATAATCGGTCAGCCACCTTTGAGCGGCGCATGCAATTGGAAAATTATTCCGGCACACCATTCCAACTTAAAGTGGACCGTACCATCCGGCTGCTGGATGATTCCACCATCAATGCCCACCTGCATTTGCTCCCCGCAGGAGTGAAGGCTGTTGCCTTCGAATCTGAAAATGTGCTGACCAATGAAGGAAAAACCGCATGGGAAAAGACTTCCGGCATGTTGTCCATCTGGATATTGAGCATGATGAATGCTTCTGATTCCACCACCATCTTTTTGCCTTACAAGCAAGGCGACAGTGCACAACTTGGCAAGATTGTGACTGATGATTATTTTGGGAAAGTGCCTGCTGACCGGTTGTTGGTTGGCGATGGCCTGATCCGTTTCAAAGCCGATGGACATTACCGGAGCAAGATAGGATTGTCGCCGCGCAGGGCATTGCCTATTGCAGCGAGCTATGATGCCGCCAATGGCGTTCTCACCCTGGCACAATTTACGTTGGGCGGTTCAACCGAATATGTCAACTCCCTATGGGAGATCCAAAAGGACCCCTTTTCCGGCGATGCTGTCAACGCCTATAATGACGGTCCGATTGACGGGAAACAAATGGGCAACTTTTATGAAATCGAAAGTTCATCCCCAGCTGCGGCATTGGCACCCGGTCAAAGCCTGACCCATGTGCACAGGACATTTCACCTCAAAGGCAATCCGGAACAACTCAATCAGGTGGTGCTGAAACTGTTTGGTGTTCGACTTGATAAGGTAATCCTTGAATGATTTATTTCAGTGATTTCAGGTACTGCAAACTCTGCGGAACCTGTTGCATGACGCGGGTGGATTCATCTTCAATGAAGTAGTGTTTAACACCGGCTTTCTTGGCAGCTTTCATTACACCTTTGATATTGACATCACCCTTACCCAGCACTACATTGGTTTCTTCATCAGCGCCACCGGTATCGTTGCATGCAGTGCCGTGTTCACGGTCTTTCAGGTGCAGCATTTTCATCCGTGAAGGGTATTTTTTCAGGTAGGCAACGGGATCTGCACAGCCTTGTTTCACCCAATAAACATCGAGTTCAAAATTGATGTAATCAGGATTGGTTTTGGCTACGAGGTCATCAAACAGGGTTCCTGCTGCTGAGGGGCGGAATTCATAACCATGCGGATGATAGCAGAGGTCCAATCCTGCTTCTTTCAATATTTTACCGGCCCTGTTGAATCTTGCAGCAGCCTCATCCACTTCTTTCATGCCGAATTCATTGCCGTTGTGCCCTATCCAGAAGCAAACCACATAGGTTGCACCCAGTGCTTTGGCGTCGTTAATGGTTTTGGTGAGGTCACCATTCAGGGCGTTGTAATCCACGCCGATGCTCACCATTTTATAACCCATACCATCCAACAACTTGCGATAAGTCTGTACATCCATGCCGTAGAGGTCGCCTCCCTCCAGCTCTCTGATTCCCATAGCACGCACTTTTTCAAGCGTTCCTTTGAGGTCTTTTTTCACTTCATTGCGAACAGAGTAAAGCTGGATGCCGATTTCCTGGGCCTGGGCAGCGGCTGTGGCCAAACACAGCAGTAAGGTGATGATTTTTTTCATGTTGATGTTTTAATAAAGTTCATTGGATTTTTCCATGGTGATGTTTTGCATCCCGTTGAAGAACTGTAGGGAAGTTACGATACCTTTTTTGTCGCGCGAAAAAATCACTTCGCGGTCATTTTCCCTGATCCAAAAAGTATTGCCTTGCAGCCAATGCAATTCCGTGGTGGTTTTGAATTCAGGATCTTCCATCATGAGCCTGTTCCCCTTTTGGATGATATTGGTGCTGCTGCCGAATGCATGGATGAACCGTCCGGTGAAGGCTGCAAGTGTTGTGCTGTCTGCTGTAGCAGGCTTTTTCACTTCAGGTACAGTTGTTGCAATCCGTTTGTTGGTTCGTAACGGTCCCATTGTAGGCAGCAGGTTTTCAACCGAAAAGGAAGTCACTGTACCTGTGGCATCCCTATTGATTTTCCAGGAAGTGAAAGGTGCTGTTTTGTCGTAAAGCCTGTCTTTCCCAGCAGCAGTGAGGGTTGTTGCCACACCACTTGTTCTTTGCGCAGTCACCCGGTTGAAGCTGTCAACGCGGATGGTGATGAACGCGGGGATATTACCATAATTTTTCTGCAACCTTGAACCGCCGTTTAAGGATTCATACACACCGGCAATCTCTTTCCAGGGCTGGATTTCCTGCCTTTGTTCCCGTATGGGGGAGATGCCATACAGCAGAGAGACAGCCTTGTTCAAGGTAAGGCTGGCATTAGTCGTTCCTGTGTTGGAGAGCAATATCATGTAGAGAT
>JBDLUN010000081.1:0-14180 GCA_039805245.1 Bacteroidota bacterium | reverse complement strand
TTTTAGTCTCAATGCTGAACTCTCTACTCTCATCCCTCATCCCTCATCCCTCAACTCTAATTCATAACATATCAATACAGCATGAATAATTTATTCAATTTATCCGGTAAAACAGCACTGGTTACCGGCTGCAACAAAGGAATAGGAATGGGGATGGCACTCGGTCTTGCTGAGGCGGGTGCTGACATCATTGGGGTGAGTGCCAGTCTCGCTGCAGGAAGCGATATCGAGAAGCAGGTGATTGCCCTTGGTCGAAAGTTTCATCCCTTTCAGGCTGATTTCTCCAGCAGGGAAAGCCTCTACTCTTTTTTGGATAAAGTCCATCAAGCCAATATCGTTCCAGACATCCTGGTCAATAATGCGGGCACCATCATGCGAAGCCCTGCAGCAGAGCATTCAGATGAATATTGGGACAGGGTATTGTCCATCAACCTGGATGCCCAATTTATCCTGGCCCGCGAAATCGGAAAGGGTATGTTGGCTCGCGGATCAGGAAAAATTATCTTCACCTGTTCACTCCTCACCTTTCAAGGGGGCATCAATGTCATCAGCTATGCTGCCAGCAAAGCTGCATTGTCCAGTGTCATCAAGGGTTTGTCCAATGAATGGGCATCGAAAGGCATACAGGTCAATGGCATAGCACCCGGCTACATTGAAACCGATAATACTGCAGGATTGATGCAGGATCCAGTGAGGTTCAAAGCGATCTCAGAAAGGATACCAGCCGGAAGATGGGGCAAGCCGGCGGATTTCAAAGGGCCGATTGTTTTTTTGGCTGCCGAAGCCAGCAACTACGTCAGTGGTGAAATTTTGACCGTTGATGGGGGTTGGATGGGCAGATAACCGCTTAAAAAAAAATGGTCCGCCAGCAAAGCATCAGATTGATGCGCTGGCGGACCATTACTGTTTTATAAACTATGCGTTTCTGTTGATGCAGTTCAGGTCTTCAAAGGCTGTTTTCAATCTGGCGATGAAGGTTTCTTCCCCTTTTCTCAACCATACCCTTGGGTCATAGTATTTCTTGTTCGGCTTGTCTGCTCCTTCAGGGTTGCCCAGTTGTGCTTGAAGGTAGGCTTCGTTCTTTTTGTAATTGTTCAGCACGCCTTCCCAGAAAGCCCATTGCAGGTCAGTGTCGATGTTCATTTTGATGGCACCATAACCGATAGCCTCCCTGATTTGGTGTTGAGGAGAGCCGCTGCCTCCGTGGAATACAAAGTAAACAGGCTTTTCACCGGTTTGGAAGTGCTGTTGGATATAATCCTGAGAGTTTTTCAGGATTTCAGGGCGGAGCTGAACGTTGCCAGGACTGTATACACCATGGACATTGCCGAAGGCAGCGGCTACCGTGAAGAGGTCGCCTACCTTGCTCAGTTGCTCGTATGCATGTGCCACATGTTGCGGTTGGGTATAGAGTTTGTCGTTTTCGACATCAGAGTTGTCAACACCATCCTCTTCGCCACCGGTAACACCCAGTTCAATTTCAATGCCCATGCCCAAAGGAGCCATTCTCTTGTAGAAAGCTACCGAGGTTTCGATATTTTCCTCCAAAGGTTCTTCGCTCAGGTCAAGCATGTGGGAACTGAACAAGGGGGTTCCTTTTTCCGCTTTGTATTGTTCGCCGGCATCGATGAGGGCGCTGATCCATGGCAGCCATTTTTTGGCAGCATGGTCTGTATGCAATACAACGGGTACGCCATAGTATTGGGCAACATGGTGGATATGCAATGCGCCTGAAATGGCTCCTGATATGTTGGCTTGCAATTTGTCATTGGGCATTCCCTTGCCGGCAATGAACTGGGCTCCTCCATTGGAAAATTGGATGATCACAGGGGAGTTCACCGCTGCAGCTGCTTCAAGCGTTGCATTAATAGTGTCTGTTCCCGTGGTGTTCACGGCAGGCATGGCAAACTGATTGTCTTTGGCATCCTGGTAGAGTGCTTTGAGGTCTTCACCAAAGAGCACACCCGCTTTGTATTTACCCATAGTTGGTTGTTTTAGAGCCGCAAATATCGGTTTTTTTGGTGAAAGGGACAAGGGATGAGGAACGAGGCATGAGGCATGAGGCACCAGGCACGAGCTTGCCAGCCGTAGGCTGGGCATGAGTATGAGGGACGAGTTTACCTGCCTAAGGCAGGCGAGGATTGTCTCAGCCATTGAATCTCTTTGAAAATAGGCCTATTGGAATAGGGTTTCCAGTTTTTTATTCAACGCCTCACCACGCAGGTTCTTGCCAATGATTTTTCCCTGTGGGTCAATCAGGAAATTTTGGGGAATGGCTTGAATGCCGTATTGCACTGCCACTTCATTTTTCCAAAATTTAAGGTCTGATACTTGCGTCCAGGTGAGGTTGTCGTCATGGATGGCCTTCATCCACTTGTCTTTGGCATTGGGTTGGTCCAATGAAACACCCAAGACTGTGAATCCTTTTTCCTTGTAGTTGTTGAAAGCTTTTACCACATTGGGGTTTTCCTGACGGCAGGGGCCACACCAGCTTGCCCAGAAATCTATCAGCACATATTTGCCTTTGAAAGACGAAAGGGAAACGGGGTTACCGAGGGTGTCGTTTTGTGTGAAGTCCATGGCCATCCTGCCAATACCTGTTTTTTTGGCAACCTCGATTCTCTCTGCCATTTCCTTGCCTGCCGGTCCGTTTCTCAGTTTTTCAGCCAGTCCAAGAAATACCGGCTCTACAACATCCGCGTTGATATCATAACCTGCAAACTGCCTGAAAACAAACATGGCAATGGGGGATGAGGGCTTCTCTGCAAGGTATTTTTTGTTTTTTATGTTTTTGATTTCAGTCAGCTTGTCGAATTCTGCATCCAAGCTGTCCATCCCCTGCTGATTTTTGTTCTTGTAGTACTCGTTGTACAATTTATTCAAGTCACCGGAGATCTTGTTTTCGGGTTTCATCAGGTCATCCCACTGAACAAATTCAGCGTGTGCAGCTGAGCCTTTAATGGCAGTATTGGAGAAGGAGTCGGTGCTGACAATGGAGATCTTTGAATTTTCAATAAACAACTGTTTGATATCCCTGTTGTAGGAAGTGGCCCTGATGGTTTTGGCATTGGGATCTTCTTTATACTTGGCACGGAGGGTAGCCATCAAAGGATCACCAATGCTGCCTGTGAAGCTGTATTTTCCATCAACAACATCGGAGCTGTCTGCAGTACTTTTGCCATCGGCATAATAGTTCAGGTAGACCTTGGCTACGGGCAGTTTGACTTTGCTTACATCGCCTTTGATGGTAAACTTCTCTTGTGCGAAGCTTTGCATGCCTGTTACAGCAAGGAGTAAGGAGCAGAAAACAATTTTCATGTTGATTGGAGATGGTTAAGCCCCAAGATAGCTCATTTTTTGCTTTTTACCCTTGATTTTCCGGCAGCGGAATGATGCGCTCCGGTGTTTCAAGCGGGTGATCTTTCCAATTTTTATCATATCCCACGAACCATGAAAGCCAGATGCTTCTGGAGAGGCGCATGAACAAGGGCTGCATGAGGATCATGAGTACTGCATTGGTGCCCATCCACCAGAAAAAACGGTTATCGTCGAGAGATAGTCCGATAATCACCCACCAAGCGATGAATGTTGCCACGCTGAAGGCAACGGTAAGGGCATAGCTTACATAGCCGGTTCCATAATAAAATCCTACCTCAATTTCAGTAGGTTGTCCGCAAACGGTGCAGTGTTCATTCATTTTCGTCATCTCCCCGAACTTGTAGGGGTTAGAGGAACAGAACATATCGCCTTGCCGGCAACGGGGGCATTTGTTATTGAGTACACTGTAGAGGTAAGTGCCTTTGATTCCGCTCATATATCGAAAGGGTTTCTGCAAAGTTAAGACTTCGCCTATTGACGCTTTGTGATAAATGTCGCATTCAAAGCAGGTCAAGCAACTTCTCCATCCCGGTACTTCGTGAGCCTTTGATCAGTATCAGCGCATGTTCTGGCTTGTTTGCAGCCAACCAGTCGCCTGCTGCTGCGGTATTTCTGAAAAAAGGATAGGGATGACTGGTTTTGCCAAAATCGCCACCAACCAAGATGACCTGGTCAAGTTTCAAGGATTGCAGGAGATCAACCAAAGCTTGATGTTCCTGCAAAGATTCTTCCCCAAGTTCCATCATGGCACCCAGCAGCAACCATTTGTTGGCATGGGTTTGGCTGGCAAAATTTTCAATAGCCACTTTCATGCTGCTGGGATTGGCATTGTAGGCATCGAGGAAGAGGGTGTTTGTCCCTTTAGTGATCAGCTGTGAGCGGGCATTGTTGGGGATATAGGTTGCTATAGCTTGTGCAATTTTGGGGAAAGGCATGCCAAAGTAATCTCCAATGCATATGGCAGCTTCAATATTGGGGAGGTTATAAGCTCCTACCAGGTTGGTGTGCAGGTGATGCAAGCCCCAATCGAGTCTGCTTATTTCTACGGTCAGCAACGGACTGGCGGCCACCAGTGCTGCATTGAAGATGCCTTTGGACTGGCCGTAACAAACTTTTTGGCGGATACCTTCACTCATCTGCATCAGGTCTGCCATATTTGAATTGATGAAAACTGTTCCATCATTTGCACGCAGAAAA
The DNA here is from genome assembly GCA_039805245.1 of Bacteroidota bacterium. Taxonomy (GTDB): domain Bacteria; phylum Bacteroidota; class Bacteroidia; order Chitinophagales; family Chitinophagaceae; genus Pollutibacter. The sequence continues at coordinate 9,605 of JBDLUN010000081.1, read as the reverse complement.
TCATACAATTCACCTTTGCCTTTTCTTATGCCTTCCACGCCGCCAAACCCCTCCAGGTGTGCCTTGCCGCAGTTGGTGATTATGCCATGTGTTGGCAGCGCAACGGTGCAATATCCTGCTATTTCCTGCTGGTGGTTGGCCCCCATTTCAATGATGGCCATTTCAGCATCATCCGGTATGGATAAGATGGTCAGTGGCACGCCAATATGGTTGTTCAAGTTACCCTGAGTAGTAGCCGTTTTGAAATGGGAAGAAAGTACGGCATGAACCAGTTCTTTGGTGGTGGTTTTGCCATTGCTGCCCGTGATGGCAATGAAGGGTATGTGCAAATGTTGACGATGGTGGCGGGCAAGGCTTTGTAAAGTCATCAGCACGTCGTCAACCTGGAAGACACGTTCGTCCGATATTTCAATCGGTTCATCAACCACTACCGCTGCAGCACCAGCCTGCAATGCCTGCAAAGCATACTTGTTGCCATTGAAATTCGGGCCTTTTAGGGCAAAGAAAATTTCACCGGCAGACAGCTTTCGGGTATCTGTCTGGACCTTCCTGCAAGCTTTGTATACTGTGTATAAATTATCTATCAGCATGGCACAAAGATAAGTTCAATTTGCCTCGGTAACCGACAACAAAAAACCCCCGCGATGCGGGGGTTTCGATAGTATTATTGTTGCAATCAGTTCTTTCTGGTGTTCTGCCTGCGTGCACTGAAATGCATGCCGTTTCTGAAACCATTGCCTTCCTGGCTGCCGAAGCGATCCATGGCACACCTGAATCCGATGGTGGCGGTAGATTGATCCTCTTCCAGGTGTCTTCTGGTACCTGGACTTAGCCAATAGGCCCTATCATCCCAGCTACCACCTTTAAATACCCTTGACTTATCGCTTACCAAAGTGGTTTGACCGTAACCGTAGTTGATCATTGAAGTGGAATCTCCATCCTTGTAATTGATTACATCACCTTTTTGGTAGTTTCTTCTTTTGCTGGCTTCGTCGTCAGTAACCCTGGTCATTTTCACCCTTCCGAGGCTGTCGCGCTGGAATTCTCCATTTTCATCCTTGTCAGGTCTCATGAATACGTTACCACGATAGGGGTTGAAGTCATCCACATCTTTGCTGGAAAGCGGTCTGTATACATCAGCCACCCATTCATTTACGTTGCCTGCCATATTATACAGCCCAAAGCCGTTGGGGTAGAATGCTTCTACAGGTCCGGGAATCGAAGAGTTGTCGTTGAGGCCACCTGCAATACCCATGTAGTCACCGGCACCCCTTTTGAAGTTGGCCATGTATTTGCCCTGCCAGCTGCCGAAACGGTTGTCGCGCATGCCATTGACGTTGTGTGACCAAGTATACACTTGTTTGTTCATGATCAATTCTTCACCCCTGCGGCCTTCTTTCAGTTTCACATTGGGATTTTGGTTGATATAGCCCAATGCTGCGTATTCCCATTCTGCTTCTGTTGGCAGTCTGTAGTCCGGCAACATGATACCGTCTTCAACTTTTACATAATTCCTAGGCCTGCCATTCTCATCAACCAATGTAGGCTTTTTGGCCCTGGCCGGTTGGGCTGAATATAAACCCAGCAGATAGGATTTGGTTGTGAAATTCTCTTCCGCCTGACCCTGTATGTTTTTCAACTGGTTGGGGTTTACGATTCCCTTCTGTACTAGGAGCAATTCATTTACCCTATTTCCTCTCCAGATGCAGAAATCATTGGCTTGTCTCCAAGATACACCTACTACCGGGTATAGGTTGTAAGCAGGATGCCTGAAGTAGGTTTCAACGAGGGCCTCATTGGCAGCCAATTCGCTTCTCCATACGAGTGTATCAGGTTTTGCTGAAAGCACGACCTTTTCAAAAGCAGGATCATCAAAGGTCCTTTCCACCCAATTCAAATATTCCCGATAGTGGATATTGCCCACTTCTGTTTTGTCAATGTAAAATGATGAAACGGTAACCCTTCTCGGAACGTTGTTCCAATCACCCATCACATCTTCGTCAGCAGCACCCATGGTGAATGTACCGCCTTGGACGAAAACCAATCCCGGACCGGTTTGTTGTTCTTTGACGGGTGATTTTTGAAATCCGCCCTGGTTTTTGTCGTTGTAATTCCATCCAGTGACACTGGATGTTTCAAACTTCTTCTTGGCAAAAGGCAATCCACCTTTACAGGCACTGAAAAGATAGGCAGCGGACATCAAGAACAATAAATTTCTCATGCGTACATGTTTTATTTTACCGGTTCCCTTAACGGACAAATGCGTTGGATATTGCATCGGCGTTGCCAGGTGGTATGAACAAAAGTAAGTGTTAAATTAAATCGAATCAATGGTTTACGTCAAATTTTATGTTTACTAAATGCTAAATTTGTTAACAGGACTTTATGAAGAAATGCATGTTGTTGACCGCTTTAGTCGTGTTGGTCCTGGGCTCCAGGGGGCAACGCCAATATGCAAGCCATTCGGTACTCGCTACCGGAAGTTGGGTTAAAATTTCAACCACAGGTCAGGGCGTTTTCAAGGTCAGTGCCGCAGACCTGCGTTCAGCGGGCGTAGGAACTGTAGCATCAGCCCAATTGGCCCTTTTCGGCAGCGGTGGTGCTGTGCTCCCCGAATCAAATGCCCTCGAGTCGATTGATGACCTTCCTGAGCTAGCCATTTGGATGGAAGACGGTGGGGATGGGGAGTTCTCAGGCAACGATTATTTTTTATTTTATGCGCCGGGATTAAACAGGTGGCAATACGACAGTCTTGCAGCTCAATTCCGGTTTTTCAAAAATCCGTATGCCGACAAAGCATTTTTTTTTATAAAGACATCCGGAACAGGGGGTAAAAGAATCCAGCAGGATAGGCAGCAGTTGCAGCCGAACAAAACAGTAACACAGTATGATGGGTTGTTTCGCTATGAATTGGATAGTATCAATTTCCTGAGAAGCGGAAAGGAATGGTATGGGGAAGATTTTGGCAATCAACAGGGTCGTTTGTCCGTCAGGACCTTTCCCGTCATCCAACAAGGGGTTGCTCCAGGATCTTCTTTTTCCCTGACCAGCGAAATTGTGGGCCGCAGTGCCGGTCAGCCCAACCGGATGGTTGTTGCTGTGAATGGCAACAAGGTCGTGGAGCATACTACTGCTCCGCTTATCGGTACTTTGCTGGAGCCTGCAGGCAATACCAGCAGGGTTAGCGCTTCGGGCCGGTCTGATGCTCCGGGCTTGTCTGTTTCCTATACCTTTTCCGGTTCTAGTGTCAATGCCCAAGCCTGGTTGAACTGGTTTGAGTTGCATTACCGGCGAGTCTTGGATATGGCTGGCATAAATCAATTTGTTTTCAGGGATAGGGAGTCGGTTGCCCCCGGACTTATAGCGCAGTTTACTATCAGCAATCCGGCAACAGATGCGCGGGCTTGGGATATTACCGATTTCGGTCAGCCCGTAGGGTTGTCCGTTACGGCACAGTCAGGACAATTGCAATTCACCCGCAGTGTTGCCTCGCTGAGAGAATATACAGTGTTCAATCCGGCATTGGCCGATAAGGTTGTGGTGGAGGGGGCAATCCAGAATCAGGATTTGCACGGCCTGGTGGCGCCGGATATGTTGATTGTTGCCGATAAGGATGTTTTTTTGGCTGCAGAAAGACTGGCAGCATTTCATCGCCAGCGGGGCTTGAAAGTACTGGTGGAGGATCCACGCCGCATCTTCAACGAGTTCTCTTCGGGGATTCCTGATCCCACGGCCATCCGCAATTTTATCCGCATGTTCCATGAAAGGGCCATGCCAACAGGCAAACCACCACTGCAGTATCTCCTTCTTTTTGGAGGAGCATCATATCATTTTAAGGGGAAACTTGCAGCCCAATGGAACAAGGTGCCGGCATACCAAAGTGATGCTTCCCTCGATCCGCTTACCAGCTACGTTACAGACGACTATTATGGCTACCTTGAAAGACATGAAGACATCCGGGTGAGCCAGCCTGCTCCAACCCTGGACTTGGCCATTGGCAGGATCCCGGCCAGAAATCTGCAACAGGCCAATCAGGCTGTTGACAAAATCATCCGCTATCACCAGCCCGCAGGCCTGGGTGCCTGGCGAACAGGCATCACGCTGGTTGCTGATGATGAAGATTTCAACCTGCACCTCAATGATGCAGAATTTCATGCAGGCATGATCAATCGAGAATACCCTGAGTGGCAACTGAACAAAATCTATCTCGATGCTTATAGTCAGCAAAGCAATGCCGGCGGTAGCCGCTACCCTGAAGCCAATAAGGCCATAGTTGAGGGAGTCAATAGTGGTACCTTAATATGGAATTACAGTGGTCATGGCGGCAGCGCCCGCTTGGCACAAGAGGCCATACTGGAAGCAGACGGATTGGCAGCCTGGGAAAATACCACCAGGCTTCCCCTCCTCATTACAGCAACCTGTGATTTTGCACCTTTTGATGATCCAGAACAATTTTCATTGGGTGAAGATCTGTTAGTGGGCCGCAACAATGGAAGCATTGGACTGATGACTACCACCCGCCTCGTTTTTGCCTCCAGCAATAGGGTGATCAACCACAATTTTCTGCGTTTCATCCTCAAAAAAAATGCCACAGGCAGATATCCAACTCTTGGGGAGGCCCTGCGCGACTCCAAAAATTTTACGGTGGCCAGCAGTGGAGAAGATATCAATACCCGGAAGTTTATCATGCTCGGTGATCCCGCCATGAAATTGGCCATGCCGGAATGGAATGTCAAAACCACGACAGTGAATGGCAAGTCTGTTTCCCCAACTGGAGATACCCTGAAAGCCCTCGGAAACTATACGATTGAAGGTGTTGTATTGGATGAAATGGGGCAAGAAAAGGGTGATTTCAATGGATATGTCTATCCTCGGTTGTATGATAAGCCCGAGGCGATAAAAACTCTTGCCAATGATCCACAAAGTTTTGCGGTGGATTTCCAAAAAGATAACCGGCTTTTATTTACCGGTAAGATTCCAGTGAAGTCCGGGAAATTCAGTTTTACCCTTACTGTTCCGGCTGATGCCGATATTCGCTTCGGGCAGGCCAGGTTGGCATACTACGCCGAAAATGGAACAGGTGATGCCATGGGGCTCGACAATCACTTCATTGTTGGCGGACGTAACAGCGTTCCTGCAAAAGATACATCCGGACCTGTCATAAAGGCTTTGCTCAACACAGAACAGTTCAGGGATGGAGACAAGGTAAACCAAACACCACTGCTCATCATCAAGCTGGCAGATGAGTCCGGGATCAATGTTTCCGGGAACGGCATTGGACATGATATTGTAGCTATCCTCGACAATGATGCCAGGACTGCCATGGTACTCAATGATTACTATGTGCCCGAGACAGCAGCGTCTGGGTATGCTGGCAGCATTCGGATCAGGTTGCCCGAGCTGACCGCAGGCAAGCATACTTTATTTGTCAGGGCCTGGGACGTATTGAACCAGTCGGCACAAACCACCATCAATTTTGAAGTTGTTCCCCTAAAGGAAATCCCGATTACAACCCTAAAAGCCTTTCCCAATCCCCTGAGCAGCCAAACAGTTTTCAGCATCGGACTGGATGGTGATACAAGAGGCGCCATGGTCAGCGTTGTTGTTTTTGCCATGGACGGCAGAAGATTATGGCAGCATGAAAAGGCAATAAATGAAGCTGCGTTGCGTTCTTTAGAGATACCATGGAACGCTGTGGGCAGACCAGCAGGCAGTATGCCGCCAGGTGTCTATTTCTGTAGGGTCATTGTAAAAAGCAGGGAAGGAGTCAATACTACAAAGACTGTTAAGCTTGTAGTCCTTTGATTTCAAAACCGTAACTTTGTTCAACAATCCAGTAGATATCGATCCAATTCTACCCAACAAGTTCCATTGATATTTAAAATTCGATCATGAAAAATCAAGTTTCTGCACTGGTTTTGGGTGTAAGTCTTTCCCTTATTTCATTGTTTTCAACTGCACAGGAGAATACCATCAATGTGGTCACCACAGCTGTGCCTTTCCTCAGGATTTCTCCTGACGCCCGTGCTGGTGGTATGGGTGATTTGGGTGTTGCGACTTCGCCTGATGCCAATGCACAGTTTTACAATGTTGCGAAATACGCTTTTGCACCTGGCAAATCTGGCATCGGCGTAACCTATACACCATGGTTAAAAGATTTGGGTCTCAATGATGTATACTTGGCTTCCCTGGCAGGGTTCTATCAGTTGAATGAATCAGAAGCGGTATCTGGTTCCCTCCGGTACTTCAGCTTGGGCAATATCCAGTTTACTGACAATCTTGGGAATGATCTCAATTCCTTCAGGCCAAGGGAATTTGCTTTGGATGCTGGATATTCCAGAAAATTATCAGATCAGCTCTCTTTGGGCGTTGCCCTGCGCTATATCAATTCCAATTTGGCAGGTGGTCAGGCTGTTAATGGTGTCTCTTATAAGGCTGGCAATGCGGTTGCAGGGGATATTGGCCTCTATTATGATGGGGCTGCAGAAGATGGCAGTGGCATCAGTGCGGGTCTTGCCTTGACTAACTTGGGTTCCAAAATCGGTTACACCAGTGATGCCACACAGAAGGATTTCATTCCGGCAAACCTCGGTTTGGGTATTGTTTATTCCAAGGTAACCAATGAAGTCAACAAACTTGCTTTCGGTTTGGATATCCATAAGCTGATGGTCCCAACACCACCCCAGCTGGGTGACAGCCTCGGCTTGGTCAATTACCGAAGCAAAGGTGTGGTAGGCGGATGGTTCAGTTCTTTTGGCGATGCCCCAGGTGGTTTTGCTGAAGAGCTCAAGGAGTTTTATTTTTCTGCAGGTGCTGAGTACACCTATAACGATCAGTTTGCGGTCCGGGCCGGTTACTTTTACGAAAACCAAACCAAGGGCAATAGGCAATATTTTTCTGTAGGAACCGGTTTCAAATACACCTCCATGGGTTTCAATCTGTCTTATCTCATACCATCAGGCTCTGGAGTAAACAGAAATCCGCTGTCCAACACCATCCGTTTCAGTCTGGTATTTGACCTTTCTCCGGCTGAGCAATAACATATGCAATCCTAAAATTTTGAAACGGCCGAAAGGCCGTTTTCTTTTTCAGTACATTTATAAAAAATAGGCATGTCTTACAGAATAGGATTTGGAATAGATTTTCATCAGCTGGTGGAAGATAGGGATTTTTGGCTGGGAGGTGTTCAGATTCCTCATACCAAAGGAGCCAAAGGGCATAGCGATGCCGATGTATTGTTGCATGCCATTTGTGATGCCATGCTGGGAGCTTTAGCCTTGGGGGATATCGGTGTGCATTTTCCGGATACCGATCAAACGTATAAGAATATCGATAGTAAAATACTGCTTAAAAAGTCGTTTGACCTGATTGTTGAGCGGGGTTATAGGGTGGTGAATGTTGACAGCTCGCTATGTCTGGAAGCGCCCAAAATCAAACCCTACGTGGGTGCTATGCAAAAGGCGATTGCCGGCATCCTCGAATTGGGTGAAAGTGATGTGTCTGTGAAGGCCACCACAACAGAAAAAATGGGTTTTGTAGGTCGAGAAGAGGGATTGGTTGCTTATGCAACAGTACTCCTGGAAAAGGTCAGATAGTTGTAACTTTGCAAAAATCGGATACTTGAAGGTTAAGGTCATCAACCAGTCTGGGCACCCCCTTCCGGCTTATGCAACAGCAGGGGCTTCCGGTATGGATTTGAGGGCTAACATTGCAGCACCTGTGGCTTTGAAAAGCCTTGAAAGGATGTTGATTCCTACGGGTATTTTTCTGGAAATCCCGGATGGGTATGAAGCCCAGGTTCGACCGCGTAGCGGCTTGGCCATCAAGCAGGGCTTGACCTGTTTGAATACGCCTGGAACAATTGATGCAGACTATCGGGGAGAGGTGAAAGTGATTCTCATCAATCTGTCGGCTGAAATCCAGCACATCCAACATGGCGACAGGATAGCACAACTTGTTTTTCAAAAAGTGGAGCGTGTGACCTTGGAGCCGGTTATTGAATTGGTTGGTTCCGAAAGGGGCGATGGCGGGTTCGGGCATACCGGAAAAAATTAAAATCAAAACATGAGAACAGTCATATTGCTCATAGGTGCTTTGGGGATGCTTGCTTCCTGCAGGTCTACCCGGAAAATAACTACGGTAGTAGCCCCGAAAGACAGTGCAGTAGTGGTGATCAACCCTGCTGAGTCAGATTCAGCCAAAAGCGTAAGGGCTACACTGGCCAAAATCAAAGCCAAAAAAATAGGCTTTACCACTTTTTCTTCCAAGGTTAAAGTGGAGTATAGCGACGATAAAAACAGGAGACTTGATTTCAATGCGTTCATCCGCATGAAAAAAGACAGTGCCATCTGGGTATCAATTATTGCAGCCTTGAACATAGAGGCTTTCCGTGTGATGATTACACCAGATAGTGTGGTGATTCTCGATAAAATCAACCGAACCGTTCAGCGGAAGCCCATGGCTTATCTGCAGGGAATAACACAGGTTCCATTTGATTACAATACGTTGGAAGACCTGATTGTTGGCAATCCGGTGTACCTCGACAAAACCATTGTTGCCTATGCAGATCAGGGGGAAAAGCTTTCACTTTCCACTGTTGGTGAGGCCTTCAAACATTACTTGACAGTTGGTAAGGCTGACCTTAACCTGCTTTTCAGCAAACTCGATGATGTGGATTTCACCCGCAGCAGGACTGCCAACCTGGCCTATAGTGAATATGTTGCTGCAGGCAGTTGGATGTTTGCCGGCAAAAGAAACATCACCTTGTCGGAAAAGACAAAACTCGAGATCAACCTCGACTTCAAGCAGGTGGAATTTGACAAGCCAATGGGATTCCCTTTCAGCATCCCCAAAAACTACCGGGTCATTAATTAACTTAACATAAAGGATAAATTTCGAAGATTTGCTGATGATTCATTCTACCTCAAATCCTGGCTTTTGGAGATTGACGATGATATTCCTGATACTTGGATTTTCCAGTATTGCAGGAATGGCCCAGTCCCGTGAAGAACTGGAAAAAAAGCGCAAGGAAATCCAACAGGAAATTGCGTCACTGCAACGCACACAGTCTGAAATTTCCAGCAACAAAAAAGCCAGTGTATCAGAGTTGAAGCTGATTGAACGGCGTTTGCGCAGCCGCTATGCTGTCATCAACAACCTCAATGATGAAATGAGGCTGATAGACAATACCATTTTCAATAACAACAGGGAAATCTACAGGCTGCAGCGGCAACTGGATACGCTGAAACAGCAATATGCCAAAACCATTGAATACGCCTATAAAAACAGGAGTAGTTATGATATGTTGAATTTCATCTTCACTGCCACCAGTTTCAATGATGCTGTCAAGCGGGCAACCTACTTGAAGAGCTACAGGAAATACAGGGATGAGCAGGTTTTGAATATCAACAAAACGCAGGTGGAACTTGCCGATCGTATCAAGATGCTCATGGCCAACAAGACTGAAAAAACCAAAGTGTTGGGTGAGCAACAACAGCAAAAAGTTATTTTAGAAGAAGAGCAAAAAGAAAAAAACCAGTTTGTTACCCGATTGAAAGCCCGGGAACGGGAGATAGAGAAGGAGATGGCCGCGAAAAAGCGGGTTG
>JBDLUN010000080.1:0-16244 GCA_039805245.1 Bacteroidota bacterium | reverse complement strand
GCCTGCGCTTGATTATGACTCAAATCTCTAAGGTGTTTTGTTTTTCAAACTCCCTTTAAAACTCCCCTCCTGGCCAGGAGGGAAATAAATTAAATTTAATAGCACAATGTGTTCAAATATGTAAAATGAATTAGATCGATTTTTTCGCCAGGTACCAGTCTACCATTTCCAGGTTGCTGGCTTTTCTTTCTGCCAGTCCTTCCAGGGTTCTGGGGGCAGGAATGATTACTTTTTCACCGGGTTTCCAGTTGAGCGGACAAGCAACTTTATGGGTTACAGTTGTTTGCAGGGCCAGCAGCACACGCTTGATCTCTTCCATGTTCCTGCCTACATTGAGAGGGTAATACATGATGAGTCGTATGGTGCCTTCCGGATCGATGAAGAATACTGCACGGACAGCCGCTGTTTCGCTTTCGCCGGGTTGGAGCATTCCGTAAAGTTTGGCCACATGCATGTCGAGGTCGGCGATGATTGGAAATTCGAACAATACACCAGTTTTTTCATGAACCGCATTTACCCAAGCAATATGTGAATGGATACTGTCTATACTTAATCCCAGCAGTTTGGCATTATTTGCCGCAAAAAATTCTTTCTCCAAAGCAAATCCGCTCATTTCTGTGGTGCAAACGGGCGTGAAATCTGCCGGGTGGGAGAACAGTACAACCCAACTTCCTTTGTTGTATTCGGAGAGCTGCAGTTGACCGGTGGTAGTGGTTACATTGAAATCAGGGGCTTTGTCGCCTATCCTGGGCATTTGGGTTGTTTGGGGTTCCATTGTTGGTTGTTTCGCCACAATTTCGACAAAAAAATTGGCAGGAATGGTGATTTTCGTCACATTCCAACTAATACTTCAACCCCACCGTCACAAAGAAATTCCGGGGTTCTGCCGGCATCAATCCGGGTCCGGGATATCCTCCTGCTCTTCTGGTAAAGTACTTTTTATTGAAGAGGTTGTTGATGCCGGTTTTGATGAAGAGTTGCTTGTTGACTGTATAGCTGCTGCTCAAGTCGGCAAGCTGATAGGAAGGAATGGGTCCGTTAACCCCATTCAATGTAGGTGTAAGGCTATTGTTTGCATCACTGAATGCGGCGCCAACATAACTGTATTGCATGGTGGCTGTCAGTTTCTTGTTGGTATAGGTCATCCCGGAACGGATGATCTGCTGGGGTGCATTTTCAACCCGTTTGTTTTTCATGCTGCTTTCCACAAGGTTGTTGCCTTGGCGGCTGATGACCTTGAATTCCCCATAACGGGCATCTATCAGTGCAACAGAGGTGAACAATGTTATGTTTCCGAAAACGGACTTTTTAAGCCAGGCTTTAATCGGACTGAATTCCAATAATGCTTCAATGCCTTTGCTGTGGCTGTTGCCAACATTGGTGCGGAGGTTGTAGAAGCTGCCATCAGCCTTTTGTTGGGCAATCTGCCCAATCCTGTTGTTGTATTGCAGCCAATAAGTACTGACATCAAAAAACAGGTAATCCTTGATTCTGCCGCGGTATCCCAAATCGATGTTGTAACCCTGTGCATCTTTTAACTGTTGGTCAATGACATCCGTGGTGGGATTGGCAGTCAAATCACTGAACAATACAGGCCTGTAAGCCTTTGCATAGTTGGCGTAGATTTCAGTAAGACCGATATGGTATTCCGCGCCAATGCCGGGAAGCATGAAAGTCCTGTTGCGTTTTTCGGCGTTCATTTTGACTTCACTATTGCCATTGATATTCAGCCTGCCTGATGCGGTATTGGCGATGTCTTCTACTCTAAAGCCAGGGATGAGGATGAGATTTTTGTTGATTCTGATGATGTTTTCGAGAAACAGGGCTGAATTGGTTGTCTGAAAATCAAGGTCTGTAGGATATGTTCCCATAACCTGGATATTGTACCCGCTTTGGGTATCCCCTTTACCGTTTTGCAGGCGGAAGGTGTTGCCCTTGAAAAACCGTATGCCAGCCGAAAGGGTATTTTTAATTTTGCCAATGGCATACTCATTGAGGTACCGGGCTTCTATTCCAGCGTTGCGGTATTGGTCAACATCAACCCTGCGGTTGTTGTATTGGAGTGTCAGGGAATTGATGGTATCTGCGATGTTTGGGGTTTGCATGAAGCCAATGCTGTTGCGGTTTCCAGCCATGCCGAATGCTTTGATATTGAGCCTGCTTTTGCCACTGATGCTGTAATCCAGATTCAGCGCAGCAATGTTCCAGTCGACTGCAAACCAGTTTCTGCTCCTGAGGCTTTGGTAGGCATCCAATTGGAATTGCGCATCCGTCAGTCCCCCGGGTTGTTGGCTTTTGTAGTTGAAGCGGGTGAGCTCCAACCCGATTTTGAGTTTGCTGTTCAAGTTCCATGAAAAACTTCCAAAGCCGGTATTGACGTTGAATCCGCTGTTTTCTCTGAACCCGTCACCCCGCCGATGGTCCCAAAACGCATAGTAGTTGGTTTTGGCGGTTTTGCCGCCAATGGCATTGTAGGAATTGAAGAGGCCGAAGCTGCCTGCTGTTTGTTGTGATTCAACAACCATTGGTTTGTTGATGTCACTACCGTCTTTCATGATGAAATTGACCAGTCCGCCGAACTGCGGACCGTACTGCAGACTCGCTGCACCTCTTACCACCTGAATACGCTGTACTGCATTCAGTTGAGGAGTGTAGTAGGCTTCCGGGTATCCGAAGGGGTCGCTACTGATGTCGTAGCCATTCTGGCGGAGGTTGAACTCCCAGCTCCGGTTTGGGCTGAGTCCGCGCGCAGCGATACCTATTTGAATGCCGCTGGGATCACTCTCCCATACCTGGATTCCGGGCACCTTTGCCATCACCTGTCTCATGGTATTGGTAACCACATTTCCCTGCACATTATCCATCACAATCAGGGAGTTTTTCTTTCCTGCATTGATGGTGGTACCCACAATTTCCGGAAGGAATAGGATGTCTGCCTTCGTATGTCGACCGACAAGGGTGATTTCAGCAAGGTATTGGGTATGTTGCAAGGCTGAATCCGCCTTGGCAGGAATGCTGTCTTTGTTTTGACCGGTTGCACTGATAGCAGCACTCATCAAAATCATCATCATCACAGTTTTCATGTTGCATTGGTTTGGAATGCAAAACGAAAAAAAATACTGCTGAATTGTTTACGAATGCCGGAAACCGGATTGCGAGATGCGGAAAAGTTTATAATCAGCTCCCATACCAGTCGATCAAATCATTCATATTTTTTAGTCATCAAAAATGCTGCAGTGCTTATCAGTGCTGCGCCACAGAGGTAATAGCCCACATATTCAAGCCCGTATGCTGTGGCCAGGTAGGTGGCGATATAAGGTGCTACAGAGGCCCCGAGAATACCAGCAAAAGTGAATGCCAATGAAGATCCTGAATAGCGAACTGCTGTAGGGAAGATATTGGACAATGCAGTTCCGAGAGGCCCATATGAAAAGCCCATCAATAGTAATCCGATGGAAAGGAATGCGGTGGTTAGTATCATGTTATCGGGAACAAACAAGGATTTGAATGCAAAACCAAACAAAACAGTCGCCAGGCAGGTATAGACCAATACGCTCCTTGTTCCCCACCTTTGGGCCATCTTGGAGGATAGGGGTACACCTGCTGCGAAAAACAATATCGCAATCAATTGTGCCAATAGAAAGGGTTCTCTTTGATAGCCCATGTGGGCTGTACCCCAGCTCAAGGTGAATACCGTCATCAGGTAGAAGGTGACAAAAGTTGTGGTTGCTGCAAAGCTGCCCAAGACCAGCATCTTGGTGTGGCGGCGAAAAACGGAAAACAAAGGGACTTTCACCTGTTCCTTTGATTCAAGTACTTTTTTAAAGTCAGGGGTTTCTTCAATGTTGAGCCTCACGTAAAGTCCCACAAAAACCAATATGGCACTGGCGATGAAGGGGATGCGCCATCCCCATGCCAGAAATTCCTCGTTGCTCAGGTAGTTGCTGAGGATCAGGAAAGAACCATTGGACAGGATGAAGCCTAAGGGTGCTCCCAGTTGAGGGAACATGCCATACCAGGCTTTCTTATGAGGGGGGGCATATTCGGTTGCCAACAATACCGCTCCGCCCCATTCACCTCCCAGCCCCAGTCCCTGACCGAAACGGAATATCGCCAACAGCAGTGGGGCAAGGATGCCAATTGATTCATATCCGGGAAGTAATCCAATCGCAATGGTGGATGGACCCATCGTCATCAGTGCCGCAACCAGCGTGGCTTTCCGCCCAATGCGGTCGCCGAAATGGCCAAACAGTGCAGCTCCAAGCGGACGAGCAAAGAATGCCAGGGCGAAGGTGGCCAGCGATTCCAATACCGCTGCATTGTAACTGGAATTGGGGAAGAACAATTTCGGAAAGACCAGCACTGCTGCTGTTGAATAGATATAAAAGTCAAAGTATTCAATCATGGTGCCAATCATGCTGGCCATGAGGATGCGGTTGGCTTTGGGTAAGGGTTGTACAGGATCCATCTTTGTAGTTTTGGATTAACAATGTACGGATTGTTTGGAGAATGTCCTTGCTGAATTAGAGCTGTGCCCAGTAGTTTAGGTCTTACCTTGAAATGAGACAATAATTCCTTGAAATTTGTAAGTTCATATGACTGATATTCGGCAATTTTGCAGCTAATTACTGAAACTGATGATAAAAAGATTTCTGACCGTTTGCCTGTTGTTTGTAGGATTAGGACTTGCCGCACAGGAAAAAAGTGCAGCCGATAGCATCTCTGGGTTCTCTGGTTCTGTGGGTATTACCAATAATGGCTTTTCCATCATCCCGACTTTTTCCCTGAACAGTCCTGCTGCCATTGTGAACCTGGCCTGGCAGAAAAAGCGGTTCAGCTTTGAACCGGATATTCGCTTGGTTCCCGATGCTTCCAAGGGTGGTTTGATTTGGTGGTTCCGATATAGGCTGGTGGACAGAAAAAAGTTTGGTATTAGGGTTGGTGCACATCCTGCCTTTTCACTGGTCAGGAGAGATATATCCGAAAACGGTACCAAATCCACGATTACCGAAATGTTGCGTTTTGCCGCATTTGAAATTGTGCCTTCTTACCAGATCAGCAAGCGCTTCGGTGTAAGTGCCATGTTCCTCGAAGGACATGGGTTGCAAAAGCACGGACCCCAAACCACAAGGGTATTGTTTCTCAATACTGCATTAACGCAGATCCCCTTGTCGGCCCAACTGCGCTTACATCTCTTTCCAACCCTATTCTTCCTCAACACTGACGGTTTCAAAGGAAACTATTTTACCATGACCGCTGCTTTGTCGCATAACCAATCACCCTTCAAATTGCAGTATACCATCAACCAGACTTTCAAGTCCAATGTACCCGGCAACAAGGAGTTCATGTGGAATGTCTTGGTGGGCTATGGATTTTCGAGAAAATACAAAAGGCATTATCCCAACGCAACAGGTATCAATTCAGGCTTTTAAACCCAAGGCTACGTAAAGGTATCAGCTTGATTGCTTGACAATCAATACAGACCAGACAGCTCGTCTCCAACAGAATCATCTTCCCGGAACTCCAGGATATCGCCGGGTTGGCAATCAAGTGCCTTACAAATGGCTTCCAGTGTGCTGAAGCGGATGGCTTTGGCTTTGCCGGTTTTGAGGATGGAAAGGTTGGCCAGGGTAATGTCGACTTTAGCCGACAATTCGTTGAGCGACATCTTCCGTTTGGCCATCATCACATCCAGGTTTACAATAATCGGCATTTTTAAATGGTTGAGTCGTTTTCAGTTTGAAGTTCTATACCTCTTTTAAAAATGGCTGCGATGATGTATAACACAGCAGCCATTAGGATAAAGGCCTGTCCATCCACCCAAAACTCATTGATCCTATCTGTATGATATCCATAGTGGGTGATGCTTTTAGTGATATTTCTGGCAACATCACTGAAGAGTCCGATTGACAAGGTGATGTAACTTATTTTCCTGATTTGTTTAGAAACAAAATCGCTGAAAGGTCTGTTCAAGTCGAGTTTACTCACTAACCTAATGACTTCATAAAAAAGAATTGCTTTCAGTATTGCCACGACGAGGATAAAGGCGTACATGCTGAAGAAAACAACCTTACTTTTCTTGTACATTTCACTGAGGTCCAGCTTTTGATACAGGTTTTTCAGAACCAGTGGATTGAAAATGCTGTAAATAAAATTGACAACCAGGGCACCCGCTTCAATACAAAGGCCAACAAAGAAAATCCATGCTAACACAGTCAGGACTTTAAAGATGATATTGTTCTTTTTCATACTTGGAAATTTTCTAGTTGCAAAGCAATATAAAATTATTGAAAAACAATAAATAAAAATTGAAAAAAGATAAATAATGACTAATTCGAAACCAGGCGGATTGTGGTGCAGCGTTGACAAGACTGAATGTACATCAATCAAGTTTGGGTCAGACTGAAAGAAATCAATGATGACAGACATCCAATAAAATCAAATAAATCGTTGGCTTATGCGCAGGCAGTTGAAATCTTGGATATTGTTGGTCTTGTATTGCCTAATCCTTTTCAGTATACTCGTTTTCAAGCAGGTGCCGATGATTCGGGCTGGGGGCATGATGTTTGATTTTGGAGGAACGCAGGACGGTCCGCCCAACCTGATACCCTTCAAAACCATCATACCCTATTTGTTGGGTGATTACGGACTTTTGATTGGCGGCTTGAATCTTGTAGGCAATATCGTTTTGCTCATCCCTTTCGGTTTGATTTTGCCGGCCATTTACCGCCAGATAGGTTTTCTTACAATGTTGCTGGTGGCATCATTGTTTTGTCTCAGCATAGAAAGCATTCAAGCATTTTTGAAGATTGGCATATTTGATATTGATGATGTGATTTTGAACGGATTGGGGGTGATGATTGGATATGCGATGCATGTGTGGATGCCGATACTTTGGCAAAAAATGAAATCCGATCGCTTGTGGATGGCAGGTTCTCTGGCGACTCTTTGCCTAATGGTATTCCTTTCCATTTATATTGTCCGAGAGAGCTTGAAACCCCCACCCATGCAGCCTGGCATGGTGATGTTGAAAGACCAGCCTTCTAACGGAAACCAATCATCGTCAGCAGATGATTTGTGCAGGGGTACGGGGGGGACAGGAGAAATTATTGCGGTGGAAAAGGATGGCATTTCTATCAGAAGAAAGGATGGTGTAGTGCAGCAAATCAAGCTGACTGCAAAGACAGTCATCAAAACATCTTCAGGTGATATTCAAATTACTGATTTGAAACCGGGCAACCGTGTAACCTTGGTCATCGATGATACGGAAACCGCAGCGCTTGTATTGGTTTGCAAGGGATAACAGGGATGTTAAACCACATCCAGAAGTTCTATATCAATAAGTTTATGATATCTAAGTGAGCTATTTCGGAAATTCAAGCAGGATTTTGGAATGTCAATTTGTCTAATTGTTTGATTTATTCAAACCAGTGGGTCAATTTGATTCAATGAATCTTGATTGCGGGCTCTTTCCCAATTATCCATTAATTCATTTTGATGAATTGCTGTCCATTCTGCAACAAGACCTAATACTCTTGGTGGCAAATATCCTTTAATAACCTCATTCCTTTCTATATCAATTATCGCTTCAAAATTTCCGTAAAACGCATGAAAGTGAGGTGGATTATGATCACGATAGAACATCCTTATGATTATTCCAAGGAAAAAGCTAATCTGCGGCATAGGAAAATTTTGGATGAGTAATGTCACCAAAATGTTTTCCAGTTAAATCCAAATAAATAGACGTAGCGTCAATTTCAAGTTCGTTTGACCAAGCAATTGAATATCCTGTTGAGTATACTTTTTCGAATTTCTTTTTATCTTTCAAAACTGTGAATATCCCTTTTGATACGAGGTCATCAAGCATAATATTACCTGAAACACCATCATCAAAGCTAACATTGATGGTATAGCCTGAAACATATTTTACTTCTTTAACTTTCACAATTAAAGTTACAAAATTTCCCAAGTAAAAATTTGATTTATATTACAAAGAAAAGTGAGATTGATATACGAATTGACGATTAGACTTCTGCTGGTTTTTTGGTGCTGGATGCCATTTCAGCAAACTGTTGCCCAATCTGCATGGAAGCCCCGCGTTATCATCACTGCTGATCCGGAATTGGACGATAATAATTCGCTCATCAGGTTTTTGTTGTACAGCACGGATGTGCAGGTGGAAGGTTTGATTTATGCCAGCAGTCAGTTTCATTGGAAAGGGGATGGCCAAGGGACCAAATTCATGGTACCCGGAAGGGAGTATACCCGTTATGGTTTGAATTTATGCCCTTGCGAATCTTACCGCTGGAGGAAGGATGAGCGCTTCATCCATGAAGCTGTTGAAGCCTATGAAAAAGTTTATCCCAACCTCATTCGGCACAATGACCAATACCCCCATCCCGATTATTTGAAATCCAGGATCAGGTATGGCAATATTGACTTTGAGGGGGATATTTCAAAAGATTCGGAGGGCTCTGATTTCATCAAAAGACTTATTCTGGATGATGTCCCGGGCCCCCTGTTCATCACTGCATGGGGTGGATTAAGTACAGTTTCCAGGGCATTTAAATCCATTGAAGACCAATATCGGGGTACACCAGATTGGAATACTATTCAAAAAAAGATTTATAGCAAAGTGGTGTTGTTGCCTTCAGGCGACCAGGATGGAACGAATGCCTCTTATATCCAGCCCCATTGGCCGGCTATGGATGTCAGGCAATACCGTAATGGTCCGAACTATGGCTATGGTGCACAACTGGTTGCCAACGAACAGAACAAAAAATACCTCACTCCTGATTGGATGAAAGCCAACATCCGTTCTAAAGGTCCGTTAGGAACATTGTACCGCGTTTGGGGTGATGGCAAACAGATGGTGGAAGGCGACAGATTTGATTATTTTGGAATGGATGGCTATACCGATGCCGAACTGAAGGCAAAAGGTTACATTGTTTGGATGCCTGTCCAACCCAAAGGTTCTTGGTTGGGGGAGGGGGACAATCCTACTTTTATGAACATGCTTTCCAACGGTCTACTTGGATGGGAAAAGGATAGTCCGGGCGGATGGGGCGGCAGGCCTTTCCATCCCAATCCCCAGACTTATATTGATCCATTTAGCAATGACACTTCCAAAGTGAAAGATTTAGTCATTTCTGCATCCACCTTGAAACGGCTTGATCAGGGCGAGGCGGAGTTGGAGTTGTTTCCTGATTTTTTTGCAGCTGCCCAAAAGGATTTTGCAGCACGGATGGATTGGTCTGTTAAAGATGATTTCAAATCCGCCAACCACGCACCCATCATCACCATGAGGGGCAAGAATGTTATCACAGTGAATGCTGGTCAGGAGATTACCTTGGATGCTGTTGTTAAAGAACCTGATGGTAATGGCATTTCAGCCCATTGGTGGCAGTTCCGTACTTTTAAAAATATAACCAACCTTGCTGTGCAGCCTACAGAAGGATTGAAAGCTGTCATCAACATCCCACCAACTGTCAGTGCTGGTGATACCTTTTTTATGGTGTTGGAAGTGCGTGATGACCATCCTGCTTTTCTGACAACCTATCAGTTGGTGAAAATTGTTGTTGCGGCATAATAAATAATATTTATGGAACAGATTGAAATCAGGCTGATAGGGGTAGGAGATGTGCTGGTATTGCAGCAGTTGGCCTGTCAGACATTTACTGAAACATTTGCGCATTGCAATACACCTGAGAATTTATCGAAGTATTTGGATGAAAAATATTCGGTGGAAATATTGGGTGCCGAGTTGGCAAATCCTTTATCGGCTTTTTATATTGCTGTATGTGCCGGTAAGGTGGCAGGATTTTTGAAACTCAATACTGGAGCGGCCCAGACGGAATTACAGGAGCC
Source organism: Bacteroidota bacterium (assembly GCA_039805245.1). Taxonomy (GTDB): domain Bacteria; phylum Bacteroidota; class Bacteroidia; order Chitinophagales; family Chitinophagaceae; genus Pollutibacter. Next base: position 6,377 of record JBDLUN010000080.1, on the reverse strand, counting down.
AGGTGCATTGGAAATTGAACGCATTTATGTGTTACAGGAATTCCATGGAAAAGGAGTGGGGCAAGTGCTGTTTGACAAGGCCATAGCAGAAGCCGTGAATGCAAATTACAGGTATGTTTGGTTGGGTGTTTGGGAAGAAAATTACCGGGCAATCCGATTTTATACAAAGAATGGCTTTGTTAAATTTGATACCCACATTTTTAAAATGGGAGATGATGAGCAAACGGATTGGATGATGAAACGGATAATTTGATTCGATGAATACTCAAGAATATATTGTAAAATCTTTTTTTCAATGAAATGCTTATGTCCAATGGTTTGGTGGACTACTCAATAAAGTGCTGATCGATTCAATTTTAACTTATTTGTCGTTCAGCCCAATTCCAAATCCAAACATGCCTGCAACTACTGCAAGGTGAATAATCAGAACTGCCTTCTGCCATGTAGGCCTTTCGTTCCATTTCTGTTCCGGGTCAAAAGGGTCAAATGCCAATGCAATTCCTAAAGACGCTGCAGCCTGCATATAATCTTTTGTCAAAATTCCCTGATATAAGCCAAGGAGCAAAAAGCCGATGTAAAGAAATTTGTTGAATGGGGTTTTCAATGTGAATTGATTTTTAGTTGGTATAAAATTTATTTGAAAGCCTAGACTTACTACTTGAAATGGAGATGATATTTATGCCAAAAAATATTCTATCAAACTGGCCCATTCCTGATCCAAGCTCATATCCGGTCGGGTTTTCTTGGCTCTTGCGTACCAATAGTCGGCATTCCAAATATCCCCTTCCTTTCTATGCAAATAAGCATGCACCCAGGCAGCATCCTGACCACTCAATTGATCCACTTGCGCATGTGCCTTCTCCCAATTCCCTTTGCCATCATACCATAAAGCTTTAAGCATGGGGGATAGGTTACTATCAGGAGTAGCTTGCTTAAGCGAATCCTTGAATGATGACGATTCTTGCATATTATTTTTGCATTTATTCCAGTTCCACTATCTACGAATTTAGGAGCTTTTTTTCATATGGTATGCATATGACAGTTTTATACTACCTCAAGTGTATATGGAGTGGTCGTTTAGAGCTGAGGATTTGCTTTATAATGAATGACAGCATTACATACTGGTCATGATTCCATTCAGATGATAAACAATAGGTAAGTTTGATCTCTTATTGATTTATACTCTCTTTTTCAACGTAAGATGCAAGTATAATAAATATATTACATAATGAATTTATATTTAGAAACAGACAGACTTTATATAAGACCGTTAAAGATTGAAGATGTTGATTTTATTATCCAATTATTAAATAGTAAAGGGTGGACACAATTTATTGGAGATAGAAATGTTAGAGACATTAAATCCGCAAATGATTACATCCAAAAAATTTTATTAAATGCTAAATATTTTTATAATGTTTTTGAGCTTAAGGATAATAACACCCCTATAGGCATAGTTACATTTCTATATCGTGATACTCAAAATTACCCTGATATCGGTTTTGCAATGTTACCCCAATATGAAAAAAAAGGATATGCTTTTGAGGCAACTAAAAAATCTTTGGAGGAACTCCAAAGAAATCAAATTGATAAAATAATTGCAATTACAAAACCCGAAAATGAAAATTCAATTAAGCTTTTAAAAAAATTAGGAATGAAATATGAAAAAACATCTTGCGAAAATGATGAAAAACTAGAAATGTACTCAATAATGAATAACAATAAACAGTCAGATTAATTTACCAAAAGATAGACCAGGTTGCATCTTTTCATAATGTAATTTTAAGAAATTAAGCGATAGAACATGGTGTAGATTTGCAGGAAGTTGGCATTCCTATTTAGTTTATTTATTTTTATGAAAATGAAAAAAGCTATCATTATCGGAGCAACAAGTGGGATTGGAAAATCATTAGCAGAGTTGCTTTTACGAGAAGGTTATGCAGTGGGAATAACCGGCAGGCGAGAGGATTTATTCAACTCCATAGAGGCAAAAGATCTGACTAGGCTTTTTTTTATGAAAATGGATGTTCAGGATTTATCAGCTTTAGAGCCAAACTGTAATGCATTGGTGAGTCAGTTGGGAGGCATGGATATATTGATTATTTCAGCTGGTATCGGTGAGGAAAATAAAAATTTAAATTTTGATCTTGAAAATAGTTTAATCAAAACGAATATTCAGGGATTTACGTGTATTGCTGACTGGGCTGTACGGTATTTTAAAGAACAAGGTTATGGTCATTTAGTGAACATAAGCTCTATTGCCGGAATCAGGGGAAATGGGCTAGCCCCATCATACAATGCTACAAAGGCATATCAAATCAATTATTTGGAGGGTTTGAGAATCAATGTAAAGGAGTATGCTCCAAGTATCACGATTACTGACGTACGTCCCGGATTTGTTGATACTGCAATGGCAAAAGGGGAAGGTCTGTTTTGGATAGCTACAGTTCAAAAAGCTGTTGAACAAATATTTGAATCCATCAGGCAAAAGAAGAAAGTAGTTTATATCACAAAGCGCTGGAGGTTAATTGCCCTCTTGTTAAGAATAATACCCTTTTCAATTCTTAAAAGGGTTTAAAAAAGGGTAATATTTTTAAACTGTAACCCTTTTACTTTGATATTACTCCCCATTTCAACGACAGGTGTAGCTATAAGGCGATGATTGATTATGTAACTGTTAGGAAATTATAGGGCCTCTTTAATGGTCATAGCTAACTACTCTTGAGATTTTCCATCTACCACTATCATTTTTCCAAATCATTAAAAATTTGAAAGTTCCTATTTCGAGTTTGCCTTTTTCAATGTGTTTGAATTGGTGCTCACCAATTTCTATTGCTCCATAACCTTCTATTGGGTGAACTTCTAAACTTTCTTTGACTAAATTTCTTTTGAGGTTATAATCTCTATTGAAAATAGAATTGAAATTTTCAAATACCTTTTCAAAACCTATAAGTCCACCATTATCTTGATACCATTCAAGGTCTTTAGTAAAATAGGTTTTCATTAAATCTAAATTCTTTGAATTATATGCTGCAAATAACAAACTATCAAGATTAGCAACTTTATTAAAAAGTTCTTTTTCTGTACTGACTACCTTTTTTTCAGTTTGGATTTGAGCAAATGTACTTTCACAAATTGAGTAAACTAATAAAAATAGGATTAAATTTTTCATATGCAAATATACAAGGATGCAACTACGAAAAGCGACTGATAGACATAGAAAAAGCCATCATTTCTGATAGCTTGTCTCGTGTGGCTCCTTCAATAGGTGGATTGTTGCGGGCAATAATATCATTTAAACGACTACTATGATTACTCTTTTTCAAACGCCTCTTTCGCAATCATAATCGCGGTCATCGCTTTTGGCCAACCTACGTAAAAAGCTAAATGAGTTATAACTTCCACAAGTTCCGCTTCTGTTAAACCGTGTTCTTTGGCATAATTTAAATGAAATTTTAGCTGGTTTGAGTGTTCTCCAGCAACCAAGGCTGCAACAGTAATTAAACTTCTCTCCCGCCTTGAAAGTTCTTTGCCTTCCCATACATCACCAAATAATACATTGTCCGTGTAGCCCAATAATCTTGGGGCAAAATCACCTAACATTTTTTCTGCTGCGGATACGTTCTTTTCTTCAGTCATTTTTTAAAAATTTAATAAATATAATAAAACCAACCACATTCAATATCTCATTAAAGAAAGTAATGTGGGTTTTTTAACAAAGATATAGGTTGAGATAACCTCTTTTTTATTTTTGCTCTCTTTTCAACGAAAGATGCAACTACACTGCGATGATTGAGTGTCTGGCTATTAGGAAATTGAAGGGATGAACTTCGTGCAATTTTATAAGAGGTTGATTTTTTAAACTAAATAGTTGTAAACTCCTCATTCAAACCTTTGTACCTTTCGTAGTCCTGCACCAACCTTCCAACAACTTTAACCAACGTTGTAATATCAACGACAATTTCGATTGATATCTTAAAAAATTTAAATTATATTTGAAATTTGTAATACGCTAGTTTATAGCTACAATCTACCCCAATTTGAGGTGATAAACGAATGTTATTAGCGTCTATATACTAGTTATGCGTCATGCTTTAGAAGAAATCACTCACTTGAAACAGCCTAATTGAAAACGAGAAATGATTGAAATAAAAAAATATTTTCAAAAAATGGTTCCTATTTCTGAAAAAGATTGGGAGTTCTTTTCATCTAAACTTATAAAACGTGAGTTACCCAAAAAATCAATAATTTTAAAAGTAGGTCATAAAGAAAATTATTTATCCTTTATTGAAAAGGGAATTGTTCGAAAATGTATTCCTCAAGAATTTGATGATTTAACTTTTGAATTTGCATTTGTTAATAATTTTGTGTCCGCATATGATTCTTTCTTGACACAAGAACCATCAACTTACCAGTTAGAAACTTTAACAGACACTATACTCTGGAGTGTATCGTATAATGACTTAGAAATAATTTATGACAAAACGGAAATTGGCAATACTATAGGAAGATTGGCAAGCGAAGACCTGTTTATGAAAAAATCTAAGCGAGAATTATCTTTATTAATCCAATCTGCCCAGGAACGTTATTTGAACTTATTTACAGAACAACCTGAATTGTTGCAATTTATTCCATTAAAGTATATAGCCTCTTATATTGGAGTAACGCCACAGGCACTAAGTAGAATAAGGAAACGTATTTCTTAACCCAAGTTCATTTTTTGAATTTTAGCTTATTAGTAATTTTAAACTCATCAATTAAAAAAGAGTAATGGTAGAATTATTATTATCGTTAGTATTATTTATCGTTGCAGCAACTTCGGTAATTGCCCTATATTTAAGCCCTTATCATCATATTATAAAGGGAATTGTTAGGAAGAACTTCAAATCTATAACAGAGCACCGTTATGACGAGGTTTTAAATGGAGTGTCTAATAAAGGATTAGAACATACTTTTGCAGGAGATAATTGCTTGGGTGGTACACGCCATGATAAAGAAAGCTTGAAAAGATGGTTTGAAAGAGTGGGAATTGTACTTCCAGACCTTAAATTTGAGGTAACAGACATTCAGGTTAAAGGAAATCCAGCCAAAACCCTTGTTATTGCAAGGTGGACAGCAACTTGTCATTTATTAAATGGTGAGCCCTACATAAATAGAGGAGTTCATTTTATCACATTGAAATGGGGGAAGGCTGTTAAATTTGATGTTTATGAAGATACTAAAACTGTATCTCATGGTTTAGATGTTCAATTTGAATCAGGCATCAAGGAAGCTAAAGCTCCCAAAATTGAAAGCTAAAAATTACATCTAGCATTAACAGCTATGGTACTATAAAATTCAAGATATTGATTTGCAGTTTTAATGAAACACTGATGGTTGAAAATGGAAGATTTGCAACCACCCCATTCACTGAACCAATTCGTGTCCTATTTGATTTAAACTTGGTTTTGAAAGAGTCTAAAATCAAAAAAGAGGTCGATTATGACCTCTTTTTTGATTAACGATCCTCAGACTGGACTTGAACCAGTGACTATACTAATAATATTGGTTAATCCGTTTTTTAATTTACTCCATCGATAATAGAACCTTTTTGATCTGTATTTTTAATGTTGGAATATCATCTACAATAATCTGCCAAATGAGTCTACTATCTATTCCAAAATATTCATGCACCAGAACATGCTTGAGGCCTGTTATTTGTCGCCATTGAATTTCACTAAACTTTTCCTTTGTTTCCTCACTTATATAATTTGCTGCTTCCCCAATGATTTCTATTTGTTTAACTTATGCAAACCTCATCATGGAATTGTGAAAGAATATATCAAGGTTTGAACCTGATGTATATTTTTCAATTTCTTCAATTGATTCCAAGATATATGCAAGTCGCTGCTTATCACCCATCTTACCTTTCATAAATGAGCTTTTTGTCATTGTTGATGAAAGGAAGGATATGCTTGGAAATGGAATTGCTTGAAACCAGATCTATTTTTTTATGAAGCTTATCTTCAAGATTAATCTTCATTTTGACAAATCCTAGTCCAATATGCTTTGTGTAGTCAAGTTCAACCAGGATGTCAACATCGCTGTCATCAAGTGCATCTTCACGGGAAAATGATCCAAATATAAAAGCCCTCAAAACTGGAGCATTCTGAAAATAATCTTTAATGGTTTTTATTTCCTCGTTTGAAAGTTTCACTCTTTAAAATTAACCTTTTTTATCAATGAGCGTTCTGACAAATAATATGCAAACATGCTAGAAAACAGGTTGTTAATTTATATGTTTTGTTGAATTGAAGATTCACTTAATGCGAAATAATTACACCTAGATGGTTTTGAAGTAGCTAATTTTATTGCGCAATCGCTTCGAAATAAAAAAG
>JBDLUN010000079.1:0-2949 GCA_039805245.1 Bacteroidota bacterium | reverse complement strand
GCTTTCCAGACCTCGTTCCCTTTGCGTTTTTCAAATTCTGCCCGGATTTCTTTCCTCAGTGTTTCATTTTCAAAGAGATCCACCATCGTTGTACCCAAAGATTTGGCTGCAAAGAGCATCCCTTTGTGGCCGATGCTCATGCCCCCACAAGCTGCCACTACCCAGGAATGCCAGGGTGACTTGTATGGAGCGGTAACTGCATTCAGGGTAATTTCCGGAACGATATAGCTTACATCACCCACATCCGTTGAACCGCCGTCTGGATCCGGCCGTGTGGCTTCCATCGGTTTGATGCCTCCGGCCATACCTTGGGCTTCAGCACCATATTCTTGCATGATTTTGTTGGCAAAGGCCTTTTCCTCTTCCGTATAGGTGATAGGCCCCACCAGCTCCATATTTTTATGCAAAGCCTTTGCGCCAGATTCATTCACCAGCAGTTCGTACAGACCGTTGTCCATGAAGAAACTCGCTTGCGTGCGTGTCATCTTTGCAGCACCTTCTGCAATTTCCTTCATCCTTTCCTCTACGGCGGCAACTCCACTGCGTTTGGAATCGCGGATCCAGATCCAGACACTGGCTTCGTCGGGGATGACGTTGGGAACATTGCCCGCCTGTTTGTAGACATAGTGAATGCGGACACTCGGACGGATATGTTCCCGCAGGAAGTTCATGCCGATATTGAAAAGTTCAGCAGCATCCAATGCACTTTTGCCATTCCAGGGATCTGCTGCAGCGTGTGCGCTTTTCCCTTTAAACGTTACGGTATAGCTCACTACTGCCTGAGAACTTTGCATGTTCGCTTTGTTTTCATAGTCGGGATGCCAATCCAAACACACATCCAGATCGTTGAAAACACCCGCGCGGGCCATATAGACTTTGCCAGCCAGGTCTTCTTCCGCCGGAGTGCCGTAGAAGCGGACAGTTCCTTTCAATTTGCCTGCAGCAATCAATTCTTTGATGGCTGTAGCTGCACCCAGGCTGGCTGCGCCGAACATATTGTGCCCACAGCCATGACCACCACCCCCTTCCTGGTAGGCCGCTTTGGTGGGTTGCGCTTTTTGGGATAGTCCAGGTAAGGCATCAAATTCACCCAGTATGCCGATGATTGGCTTGCCCGATCCGTATTCTGCGATGAAGGCCGTAGGGATTTCTGCTACATTGCGCGTGACCTTAAAACCCTGTTTTTCTGCATAATCGGAAAGTATTTTAGCCGATTTATGCTCTTTCATGGCTATTTCCGCATAAGTCCAAACAGAGTCACTCAGTCTGATCAGTTCTTTTTCGTGTTTGGCAACGGAGCTCATCACAGCCTGTTTGTTGGCTGGAATGTTTTGAGCAACACTACTTAATGAAAGCAGCAAGAATGGTATAATGTACTTCATCATACCCTAAATATAAATACTATTGTTTTAAAGGGTAGTAGCGAACGTAGTCCAATTCCATACTGATTGGAAAAATGGCATCATCAATCCCTTTTACTCCACCCCAGTTACCACCAACTGCAATATTGACCAGCAGGTGTTGAGGTTGGTTGAAAGGCCATTCCTGCCAAAGCACCCCTTGCCTTTTGAATGCAAAAAACTCTTTATCATCGATGAACATCTTGATGTCGTCTGGCGTCCAGTCCATCCGGTATACATGAAAGGCACTGTTGAATGTAGGAACTGTTGTTTTAGCTGTTTTTTGTGTGCCCAACACGTGGTTAAAGATATTGGTGTGAACGGAAGCATGAACAACTGCTGGGTCATAGCCCACGTGTTCCATGATATCAATTTCACCTTGATCTGGCCAATATACATTACCGTAAGTGGTTTGAGAAGCCAGCATCCAGAGGGCAGGCCAGCTGCCCAATCCTGCAGGGATTTTTGCTTTTATTTCCAGCCTGCCGAATTTCATTTCCTTCTTGCCCTTTGTGACCAGCCTGGCAGAACTATACTGACGCGTACCCGAGACCTCCTTGATGGCGGTTACAATTAATTTGCCGTTTTCAACCTTTGCGTTGTCGGCATCATTGGCCGTGTAGTTCTGCAATTCATTGTTACCCCATCCTCCACCGCCAACATCGTATCCCCAGATTTGATTGTTGGGTAAACCATTTACATCAAATTCATCCGCCCATGATGGTGTGGTTTCAAACGCATAAACTTTAGGTTCCTGGGGTTGAACGGGGGTGATAACAATGGGGTCAGGAGGAGTGGTTTCTTCCTTTTTGCAGGCAAATAAAATAACCAGGAAGATGATACCGCAGATCTGCTTCATTTCAATTGATTGAGTAACTGCAAATTAGTATTTAGTGCATATCGAAAAGCATTGTGTAAAAATTTAACACAATCCGATGCCCGCCAATCAAGAATGCATTAAGTTTAAGAAAATTCTTTCTGGATGAGATTATTAATTGTTTCGATGATGCTATTGACCAATACCATACTTGCTGCGCAATCATTTACTGTGGCCACTTTCAATATCCGCTATGCCAATCCGAAAGACAGCGGGAATTTGTGGGTTGATCGCAAACAGCGCGTGACCGACCTGATCCGGTTTCATAGTTTTGATATTGTAGGCGTTCAAGAGGCGTTGCGCTTGCAGCTTGATGATATGGCACAGCTCATGCCCGAATTTACATGGTACGGTATTGGTCGTGATGATGGGAAAGTAGCCGGCGAGCATGCTGCCATTTTCTACCGGACCGACCGGTATACCGTGCTCGACAAAGGCAGTTTTTGGCTTTCCCCCACGCCCGACAGGCCAGGGCCCGGTTGGGATGCCAATCTGAACAGGATCTGCAGTTGGTTGAAGTTGACAGACAAGCAAGGCGGCAAGACCTTTTTTGTGTTCAATGCCCATTATGACCACCAGGGTGTTCAGGCCCGTGTGGAGAGCAGCAAGTTGGTGGTGGAAAAGATGAAGCAGTTTGCCGGAGATGCACCCGCGTTGTTCATGGGCGACCTC
>JBDLUN010000078.1:0-6890 GCA_039805245.1 Bacteroidota bacterium | reverse complement strand
CAAAGTTGTCTTGTGAAATTGTTTCTTGTCCCAAAACCATTGTAGCAAGAACAGTTGCAACATAAGAACCAAAAAGATCTGCACCCATGCCGGCAACGTCTCCAACATTATCTCCCACATTGTCAGCGATTGTGGCTGGATTCCTTGGATCATCTTCCGGAATTCCTGCTTCCACTTTACCAACAAGGTCAGCGCCAACATCCGCAGCTTTGGTATAAATACCACCACCTACACGGGCAAACAGGGCGATGGATTCAGCACCGAGTGAAAAACCGGTGAGAACCTCAATGGTTTTGATCATTTCGTGTGAATTGGCTTCACTTCCAGGTGCAAATAATTGTTTGAGGATAATATAAAGGCCTCCCAGTCCCAACACAGCCAAACCTGCAACGCCAAGTCCCATAACAGCTCCTCCGGTGAAGGAAACATTTAAGGCTTTGGAAAGGCTTGTTCTTGCAGCTTGAGCGGTTCTGACATTTGCTTTGGTAGCAATCTTCATACCGATATATCCAGCCAAGGCACTGCTGAAAGCTCCAAAGATGAAAGCAAGCGAAATGCTCCAATGGGAGTTGGGATTGCTTTGCGACATGAATGCCAACAAAATGGCAACGATAATAACGAAGTATCCGAGTATTTTCCACTCAGCCCTCAAGAAAGCCATGGCGCCTTCAGCGATGTAATTGCTTATTTCCTTCATCCGGTCATTACCGGCATCCTGTTTGGAAACCCAATTGAATTTGATAAACGTATACAGCAGTCCGATGAGGCCCATAACAGGCACGAGATAAATCAGGTTTTGCATAAACTGTTTAAGTTCTTTGATGAAATGTCCATATAGCACAATACTGGCTATGGGGTTGCAAAAATAGTCAAAACGCACAAATAATCAAGGAAATGTGATTCCTTTACGCAGAGTTTTAAAGGCCTCTGGGATAGAATCAATAATGTCAGTAGCCTTCATGCCGTCTTCACCTGTCTTATCCTTGGCCCGGTCGCCTGCCAACCCGTGAATAAACATCCCGACGATTCCAGCACTTTCCGGAGAATAACCTTGTGCGAGGAGGCTGGTCAGTATCCCTGTCAAAACATCTCCACTGCCAGCTTTGGCCATACCGGCATTACCTGTACCATTGATGAAAAGAGTACCTTTTGAATTGATAAGAACAGAGTAACGTCCTTTGATTAATATATTGATATTGTTAGACTTACAAATATCAATTGAAGTGTTGATTCGGCTAATATTGTTTGGTGATTTCCCGAAAAGTCTTTCCCATTCCCCGAGGTGAGGGGTTAAGATGGACTCATGTGGTAATTGCTTAAATAGACTTTTATCGGTTGCCAACATATTCAAGGAATCAGCATCAAAAACAGCAGGACTTCCATGTAGACAAATCTTCCTGATCCAGGCATGCAGGGCTGGAGAATTGCCTGACCCGGGGCCTATCCCAATGGATTGGTAGTTATTTAGCAGTGTACTTTGGTTTTCAAAATTCCGGAATAGGGCTTCCGGTATGGTATTGTGCACCAAGTTTGAGCTGTTGGCAGGTGCAATTGCAGTTATTTTGCCGCATCCGCTTCTGCTGGCCGCCATCAAAGCGAGCAGGGCTGCCCCCATCATGCCCGATGAACCGGCAACCAATGCGGCATGTCCGCGTATCCCTTTATGTACATCTGCATCAAAATGAACCAACCTCGTTTGAGCCTCTCTGGCAGATGTTTCAAAAACGGAATTACGATCAAGTTCATTCAGGGTTTTGGGCAACTCATTCATCATCATCCCATTGTATGCCATAACCATCAAAAATACCGGCTATTTTTCTGGCTTGATAGATGCTTTTGTTGAATTTGTTCCCTAAAACAATGATACAGGTTGAATCACTGGGGAATCGGCTGAAAACAGTATTGTTGCCATGCCACCATCCATTGTGGTAGATGATCTTTTTGCTGGAGGGCAGTTCAACCAGCCTCCAGCCCAGGCCATAATTTCTTACTCCCTTTTTTTCATAACTGTAACCCTTGAATGCTTCCGAGAGAGTCTCTGCACTGAAAAGGGTATTGGAAGAGAGTGCTGCATCCCATTTCATTAGGTCTCTGGGCGTGCTATATATGTTTTTATCGCCATAAATTTCATCGAGGAACATGAATGGCTCTTTGCGGTTATTGAATTTGAACGATGGTAAAACATCATTTTCCATTGATGAATTGTATACAAAGCTACTTCCCATTCCCAAAGGGATAAATATGTGCTGTTGCAAAAATGATGCAAAACTGACTTTGCTTACGTTTTCAATGACCAAAGCGAGGAGCGCATAATTGGTATTGCAATACTCAAAGTAACTGTTGGCCCTTCCAACGGCAATTTTCCCCGCATTTTTGATAATCATTTCAAGCAAATCCCGGTTCGTGAGGTTTTTTTGGGTATCCCAACCGAGTCTTTCCACAAAATGAACATAATTGGGCAGTCCGCTCCGGTGTGCCAGCAGGTTTCGGATGGTAATCATTGGAAATGGAAATCCGCTCAGGTAATTGCTGACAGGATCATCCAAATTCAACAGGCCCATCTCTTTCAACTTGAGCGTGGCCATGGCCGTAAATGTTTTGGAAACTGAAGCCAGGTGAAAAGCGGTAGAGGAGTCAATTGGAGTTCCATTCATCACCTCACTCAATCCGTTATATTGCTCAAAAATGATTTTACCACTCCTGCAGACCAAAAAAGCACCGTTAAACTTGCTACGAACCAAAGTTTCATTGAAAAAGGCATTGCTGGCCCTGTTCAAATCCCAATCAGTTTTATCCCAATGGGAATCGGTATTTTCAGTGGACTTTACCGCATTGATGATTTTTTTCACTGGTAGCATACCTTCCCGGTAATGATCCAATACCAGGAAAGCAATGATAAAAGCAAAAAAAAGTGACAAGAAGATCTTGATTTTCTGCATCCGGCTGATAAATTGGAAAGGGCAAAAATATCCTTAATTTTGTACAAACTTACTCAAAAAGATGGCTAATCTTCCTGCTACGAGTTATCCTAAAGACAAAATCAAAATTCTTTTTCTTGAAAATATCAGTGATGCTGCCATCAAAGTGTTCAGGGATGCAGGCTATACGGATATCAAAAAAATTACCGGAGCCCTTTCAGAAGACCAATTGATTGAGGAAATCAGTAATGTGCACATGGTTGGCATCCGCTCCAAAACCCAAATGACAAAAAGGGTTTTGGAAAACGCACCCAAGTTGCAGGCAATTGGATGTTTTTGTATTGGAACAAACCAGGTTAACTTGGAGGAAGCCCGAAAGCGGGGAGTAGTTGTTTTCAATGCCCCATACAGCAATACCAGATCAGTTGCAGAACTAGTGATAGGTGCATCTATTTTGCTGATCAGGAGAATTCTCGACAAAAATAAAGCCGCACACGCCGGTGTTTGGAATAAAGAAGCCAAAGGAAGTTTTGAACTGCGTGGCAAAACTTTAGGTATCATAGGCTATGGTAACATTGGATCTCAGGTCAGTGTCTTGGCTGAGGCATTGGGAATGAAAGTCAGGTTCTATGATGTTGTCATCAAATTGCCACTTGGGAATGCCAGTTCCTGCAAAAATCTGAAAGAATTGGTCTCGAAGTCCGATATCATCACGTTGCATGTTCCTGAAACCGGACAAACCAAAAACCTGATCAATAAGACAGTCCTCAAACAATTCAAAAAAGGTTCAATCCTCATCAACTATGCCAGGGGAGAAGTGGTGGATTTGGATATGCTGGCCAACCTATTGAGTTCAGGCCAAATTTCTGGTGCTGCCATTGATGTGTTTCCTTGGGAGCCCGAAAAAAACGGGGATACCTTTACTACGCCATTGCAAAATCTCTCCAATGTACTCCTGACGCCGCATATAGGAGGCTCTACGGAAGAGGCCCAACATAATATAGGTGAGGATGTCAGTGCCAAACTGTTACATTTCCTGGAAATGGGGGCAACTACTGGATCTCATACCATACCCGAGTTGAACTTGTCACCTATTGAAGGTACCCACAGGATTCTGCATATCCACAATAATATTCCTGGTGTTTTGTCGGAAATCAACAGCACCTTATCCGATAATCAGATCAACGTGGTGGGACAATACCTTAAAACCAATGATGAAATAGGTTATGTGGTGTTGGATGTGGACAAAAAACTTTCAAAGAGTGCTGTTGAACTGTTGAAAAATGTCAAAGGCAGCGTAAAAGTGAGGTTGTTGTATTGAGATGGATACAAATCAAATCCTGAGCTTATTCATTTCTGATACTGATGCCTATACCATCAAATCATTTGGTGATGGTTTGATTCACCAGACTTTTGTAGTTGAAAAGGATGGTTTGCCAGCATACATCCTGCAGCATATCAACCGGCATGTTTTCAAAAAGCCAGATGATATTGCCTTCAACTTGCAAGCAATGGGTAGTTTTCTGGATGAAAGAGGTTTTGGATTTCTTGTCCCATTTCCTGAGAGAACCCTTTCCGGGGATATTCATGCAGTTGTTGATGGGGAATATTACCGATTGACCCCATTTGTGGAAGGCACGCATTCTTTGAATGAATGCCAGGATGCAAGTCAGGCTTTTCAGGCGGCCTTTCAATTTGGAAAATATACGGCATCCTTCAAAGGTTTTGATGCGCTTCAATTACGCCCATCCATTCCCGGTTTTCATGATCTTGCCTTTCGCTGGCAACAATTTCAAGATGCTTTACAAAACGGAAATCCACAAAGGATAACACATGCCAAAGAACAAATTAGTGTGATTTGCGAGAATCACGCTATTGTTGAAAAATTCATCAAGATTGGGCAATCAGCAGATTTTATACAAAGGGTCACGCACCACGATACCAAAATCAACAATGTATTGTTCAACAGGCAAGGCAAAAGCGTCTGTGTAATTGACTTGGATACAACCATGAGTGGTTTGACCATCAGTGATTTGGGCGATATGTTCAGAACCTACCTTTCACCGGGCAATGAAGAGGAAACAGATTTAAGGAAAGTGTTTGTCAGAAAGGATTGTCTTCAAGCAATTATAGCGGGTTACAAAGAATGCATGGCAGACAACATGACCTCCAGCGAATTGGGGGCTATCGGCTATGCCGGCGAATTTATGATCTACATGCAGGCTTTGAGATTTCTTACCGATTTTTTAAATGACGACAAATATTACGGTATAAAATATGAAATGAACAATTATGACCGTACAGTCAATCAGCTGCATTTGTTGAAAGATTATCAATCCGTCTTACTGGCCATTTAATTGGCTTTCATGGTAAAAATCGTATCTGAAGCATACCTTACCATGGTATCCTGCAATATGATTTTCAAATCTGGATTGACAGATTTCAATTTAGGCAAATCAGATGGACCAACATTTGTATGACCTGCAATCACTTTCTTTAAACTTTTTGTGGCCAGCAATGCCTGCAGTGCGTTAGGACTGATTTGCGTTCCTGTGGCATTGAGGAATTCAAGATTTTGCAAAGCTGACAATTTACTGAAACCGTTATCGGTAATGGCATTATTGTCCACCCACAGACTTTCCAAATTGCTGAACCCAGCTATCATTGACAAAGATGTGTCATTGACAGCCTTGCCAGACAGTTTCAACTCAACAATGTTGGTTCCTGCTTTTTTTAGGATTTCAAGTGCCTTATTCACCGGCATTTCAAGGTTATGGCTGGTTACTCTAATATAATTGCTGTTCGCAGCAATGGGGGTTACGCCCCATCCCGCTTGAGCAAGTTCTTCCAACTCTGTTGATTTTACCTGTGATATGGATTTGCGTTCTTTGGGGGTTGATGATGGGCTGCTAATGGCACTTTTAAAGGCATTGATTGAATTCATGATCACAGAATCAGGACCTGTTTCCTCCACTGTTTTATCAAATGATGCACCGGTTTCAATCCACCATTGCAGAATTGTTTTTTCAAATGCAGTCAGCTGTGGTTTGCCTTTCGGTGGCATGTGTTCATCATGGATCTCTTCCAGTAGAATCCTTTTCAGTAGCTCACTGGCAGCAGGGTCATTTCTGTTGATGCTCTTTCCTGATTTGCCTCCGGCTTCCAACCACTTGCTGTCATCCAAACGCAATTTTCCTTTTTGCTTTTCACCGCCATGGCATGAGACACATTTGGTATTCAAGGTATATTGAACCATTTGGCTGTAAACATTGGCTTTTTCCAACTCAGTTATCACTGGTACAGGCCAGGATTGGGTTTCGTTATTTTGTCTGCTCACTTGTAAGAAACCATCACCATGAGTTAATGAACCACCCTGATGGCCAGTAATAACCAAGGCTATAAAAAGCAAACCAATCACCGGCCATTTCAATTTTGGATAATTGCTGATGCGATTTTTTTGCCAGGAGTAAAGTCCATAACCAATAGTCGTGACAATAGCCATCCACATGTGGTTGTCTACCAGAACTTGGTTATTGGCATTCTCAAGAGAAAGGATGTATCCTGTTAAAAGGGAAAGAACCGAAGAAACGATACCCGATAGCAGTATGAAATGAGTGGAAGCACTCAAATGTGAAAATTTTTTGAGAGATCCCAGTATTTCCATGAACAACAATAAGGTGAAAATGCCTATTGGCAAATGCACGAGCAGGGGATGAAATCGGCCTATCAATTCTGGTATAATCATATCCTGCTATTTGCTGTATCTTTTTTTGAGAAATTGCATCATGTAAGCATTTATGGCCCATTGGTCTGCCAGGGGTTGTTGCGTATAGGGCAGGGTTGGCAGGTAATTTGGCGGACCAAACTCAGTCAGTATGGTAACGGACTTTCCCTCTTTTGTTTTTCGGGTAACAATCTGATCCCACCAGTTCAAATGTGCATTGAAGGCTTCCTGCCATTCAGGAGCTCTTG
>JBDLUN010000077.1:0-4954 GCA_039805245.1 Bacteroidota bacterium | reverse complement strand
GGATAAACCATAATCATGCGTTTAATCTTTTACAAGTTGCTTTTCTAAGGCTTCCAATGACACCCCTTTTGTTTCCGGCACTTTGGCAAGAACCCAAACGAGCTGAACGGCCATCATTACAGCAAAAAAAGCAAAAATAGGCCAGGGATTATCCTTGAATATCCCTTCCACTTCATCAATGAAAACGGGTGCCACCAAGGTGATGATGGCTGCAAAGACCCAATGTATGCTGGCACCGAATGCCTGTCCCAAACCCCGTATATGATTGGGGAAAATCTCTGAAATGAATACCCAAATTACAGCTCCCTGACCTATAGCGTGTGCGGCAATGAACATGAGCAGGAAGGTGAGCAGAAACGAAGGGGATGCACCCGCCTGGAAGGCATAGGCCACCATTGAAAGGCTTACTACATATCCGATTGAACCGATGAGCAACAAAGTTTTTCTGCCCAGCTTATCAATGAGGTACAACCCAACAAAAGTGAATACCAGGTTGGTGCCGCCGATGGCAATGGAATTGAGCAAGGACTCCTCCGTCGCCAGACCTGCAGCTGCGAGAATCCGGGGTGCATAGTAGAGAATGAAATTGATGCCTGATACCTGATTGAAGAATGCAATGAGAAAGGCCAGCCACATGATCCGGTTGTAACGGGGCTGGAGCAATACCGAAGCCTTTCCGCCTGATACGCCGCCATGGCCTGCTGCGGGGGTCTCCTGCAACATATCACCTTCCTGCATGCCAAGCCTCGACATGACTTCAGCGGCAGCTGTGCGGTCTTTTTTGGCTGCAACCAACCAACGCGGACTTTCAGGAATGCCAAATACCATTACGGAATAAATCAAGGCCGGGATGGTCATCACACCCAACATCCAACGCCAATCGTTGTCGCCACCAAAGCCTGAAAGCAGGTAATTGGACAAATATGCGACCAGAATTCCAAAAACAATATTGAACTGGTACATGGCCACCAATCTGCCCCTGGAGGCTGGTGTGGAAATCTCTGAAATATAGGTTGGTGCGGCCACTGATGAAATACCGATACCGATGCCACCAATCAAGCGGAAAAATGAAAATGTATAAGGATCTTGTGCAAGCGCTGAACCTATGGCAGAAAGGGTAAAGAGCAGGCCCACGAGCAAAAGAACTTTTTTACGCCCGAAGCGGTCGGTCGGCCCCCCTCCAAAAACAGACCCAATCACCGTACCCCAAAGGGCCATCGACATAATGAAAAACCCATGGAACCAGGCTGAAGTGTTCCACAAAGCCTGGATATCCTTATCGGCACCGGATATAACCACCATATCAAAACCGAAGATGAATCCGGCCAAGGCTGCCGTAAGTGAAATCCCAAAAAGGCCTCTTCCCCTTTGTACTGAAGACATATTGCAATATTTTGACGTTTAAGGTACTGAATTTCTGCAAAGGGCAAGATAAAGGTTTCTTGATGTTTTCAATTGAAATCAATAGTTTGCCTATACAAGAGTCGATTTATGAAAAGAAGGAATTTTTTGGGTGCATGTGCCACCGTTGCAGGAACTATGGCCATCCAACCAGCAGCAGGCAGCACAACAAATGCAATGGCAGGGATGTCTATTGGTGAAACGTTGGAAGCAGACCTCGTTGTTGCTGGCGGAGGACTGGGTGGGATAGCAACGGCCCTGGCGGCTTTGAGGAATGGATTGTCTGTCATCATGACTGAAGAGACCGATTGGATTGGTGGTCAACTTACAGCCCAAGGCGTACCTCCCGATGAACATCCTTGGATTGAGACGCACGGCGCTCCTGCCAGCTACAGGGTTTTCAGGGAGGCCATCAGAACGCATTACAAAACCTTTTATCCCCTTACAGATGCCGCCAAAGCGAGGCCAAACCTCAATCCCGGTGATGGTGCTGTTTCCCGACTTTGCCACGAACCGAAAGCAGCCTTTCATGTATTGGAGTCGATGCTGGCTCCCTACCTGAGCAACGGCAAACTGACCCTACTGACCCACTTCAAAATCAGCTCAGCCGAAGTGGATGGCAAAAGGGTTCGATCCCTGCTGGCCAAGCATATTACATCAACCGCGCGACATACCCTTAAGGCCAAACACTTTGTTGACGCCACAGAGTTGGGCGACCTTCTCCCGCTGACCGGAACAGCTTATGTCACGGGAACAGAATCCAAGTCCGAAACAGGGGAATGGCATGCTCCGGAAAAAGGTGATTCAAGTAACAACCAGTCTTTTACCATGTGCTTTGCCATAGACTATGTGCCGGGAGAAAACCACACGATAGCCGAACCACGGGATTATGCCTTTTGGCGCAACCATATCCCACCACTAACACCTTCATGGTCGGGCAAGCTGCTGGACCTGAATTATTCTAGTCCCAGCACACTGCAACCCAAAGCATTGGGTTTCCATCCGGAAGGATTGGCAACTGGTGACAAGCTGAACCTCTGGAATTACAGGCGGATCATCAACCGGCACAATTTCCCTGAGGGGCTTTACAAAGGAGATATCACCATCGTCAATTGGCCGCAAAACGATTATATGCTCGGCAATATCGTTGATACCGGAGAAAAGGAGTTCAACAAACACGTGGACAAAGCCAAACAGCTTAGCCTATCG
Organism: Bacteroidota bacterium; assembly: GCA_039805245.1. Taxonomy (GTDB): domain Bacteria; phylum Bacteroidota; class Bacteroidia; order Chitinophagales; family Chitinophagaceae; genus Pollutibacter. Next base: position 2,344 of record JBDLUN010000077.1, on the reverse strand, counting down.
CTGCTTTATTGGTTGCAAACTGAGGCGCCAAGACCGGATGGAGGAAAAGGTTGGCCTGGCATACGCTTGAGAAAGGATGTAATGGGCACGACAGATGGATTGGCCAAATACCCATACGTACGCGAATCCAGACGTATCAGGTCATTCTTTACCATCACAGAGGCCCATGTGGGGAAGGAACAGAGTGCAGCCAATCCGGCACCCAAATGCCATGGAGGGGCAGTGGCTTTCGAAGACAGTGTAGGTGTTGGTTATTACCACATCGACCTTCATCCCAGCTCAAACGGCAACAATTACATTGATTTCCCATCGGTACCCTTTCAAATCCCATTGGGTGCATTGCTTCCGGTAGAGATGGAAAACATCCTCCCGGCCTGCAAGAATATCGGCACCACCCATATCACCAATGGTTGTTACAGGCTTCATCCTGTGGAGTGGAGCATTGGAGAATCCGTTGGTTGTCTGGTGGCCTATGCCCAACAAATAGGATTGCAAACCCGTGAAATCAGGGAGAACAAAACACACCTGCTGGCATTCCAATCCTTCATCCGTTCCCAAGGCATTGAAACCGATTGGCCTGCAAAACCCTGATCAGGGTCTGATCTTGGAAAGCAGCCACTGAGTAAGTGCCAATCGCTGTTCAGGATAAGTCCAGTGTCCAGTATCATGGAATATATTCGCCTGCTTGGGTGAATTCACCACATTATAGGCGGCATAGAATGATGTAGGGGGACAAGTTTCGTCATTGAAGCCCCAACTGTAATATCCTTCGATGTTAACCTGCCTCGCAAAATTAACTACATCATAATAGGCCAGTGCAGTTTGTGCTTTTTCGCTTTGTGGGTTCCAGGGATGGCCTTCGCTAAACATGTGTGGCCATCCTCCTGCTCTTCCTTTCAGGTAACCGGTAAGGTCTGCCAGCGCAGGATAGAGTGCTGCCATATACTTCACCCGCTTGTCCAATGAGGCAGTTACCACACTGAGGGCTCCACCCTGACTGCCACCCATCACGGCCAGGGTCTTTCCATCGTATTCAGGCAATGACACCAGCAGGTCATTAGCCCTTACTACATTGGTATATACCCTCTTGTAATAGTTTTTATCACGGTCATCCAGGTTGAAATAGAAATAGCTTTTGAGTCCGCCATTCACGAGATCTGTATATACCTGCGGGTCCATGTTGACAGGAATGCCATGTATGCCGATGGTAAATACGATCACACCTTTATCAGCCAGTTCAAGATCGGGTGCATAAGGACGAATACCGGCACCAGGCACTTGCAGGACTGCAGGGTATTTTCCGGGCGCCTTCGGAACGGCCAACATGCCGTAAATCCTGGAACCACCATACCCCTGGCAACTCACATGATAAGCATTGGTCTTTGAGGAAGAACGTTCTGGCAGTAGCGTAAACTTGGCATCAAGTGGTAACTTAGAGAGCTCTGCAATATTGGCAGACCAGAACTTTTCGAAATCTGCGGGCTTTTCCACAGCAGGCTGAATCTTGGTGATATCAAATCCGGCAGTAGTGAGGTTTCTATATACTTTTCCATCCACCGTGGCGGTAACAACACACCTTAAAAAACCAGGATCCTTCATGGTAAATCCTGCTGTCTGGAACTGGCCATCTTTCAGCAAAACAGAATCGGATTTCAGGGGTTTCATGCGTTCCGGACCAACCTGATAAAATATTTTTACGTCTTGTTGGATCACTCCATATTTCAATACATGAACGGTGAAGTTGGCAGACTCACCCAACTTGTACTCCCAGTTGGCATGGTTGGGGGTAATGACAATCTGAATGGGCTGAACAGTAGGTTGCGCCCAGGCAGTTGCAAGGGTACACAGCATCAGGACAAAAGCAAGCGACTTGCGGAGTAACATATGGAAAGGTTTAGTGGGATGAATGTAAACTTTTTATTGTTTCCAGCAATTGGGTGAGTTCGGCAACTTTCTCCGGAGCTTCTTTGGCCCTGTTCCTGGTCTCATCCGGATCTTCCCGCAGGTTGTACAGTTGCACCGCGGGCTCGCCTGCACGAGGCTTGATTTCCTTTGGCACGGTGAATCCGCCGGAACCGAGTCCCTGTATGAGTTTCCAATCGCCCTGCCGGATGGCAAAAAACCCAACAGACGAGCTATGTATAACTGCAGGTTGATTCTCCACAGCATTCGTTTTTCCAGTCAGCACAGGTAAAATGCTGTAACTGTCTTCCACCCTGTACTTGTCACTTTTATCTCCAACAATGTCAACCGCCGTAGCCATCAGGTTTGCGAGGGTAGTAGTGGCGTCACTCACAGTTGCCGCCTTCACTTTACCGGGCCACTTTACAATGAAAGGTATGCG
>JBDLUN010000076.1:0-25729 GCA_039805245.1 Bacteroidota bacterium | reverse complement strand
ACTGCTGGGCAACCATTTCAATGGAGCTGTCCTATCCTTGGTGCTGGCATTACTCAACCTTATCCTGCACCATTATGCCTTGCAAGCAACTGCTGCATCGGCCCGCAAAATTTATCGCACTGTATTTTTTGTTGGAACACTGGTGGTGTTTTATACAGGACATATGGGAGCCTCCCTGACGCATGGTGAGGGTTATCTCCAAAACATATTTAGCGATGGTCAACCTTCTGCTGATGAAGCCATTAATGGTGCTGTCCTATCGGAAGGCCAACGCCAACTGTCGCCCGATCAGGAAAGGATCTTGCAAGCTGAGGCCCGGGCCATATTGGCACACAATTGCTACAAATGCCACGGAAAGGACAAGGTCAAAGGCGACCTCCGATTGGATATCAAAGAAATGTTTTTCAAAGGCGGAGAGGGTGGTCCGGTTGTCATCCCCGGCAATGCCCCAGAAAGTGAACTGATCAGGCGGGTCAAACTCCCAGCTGGGCACGAAGATGCTATGCCTACCAAAGGGAAGCGGCTCACGGAAAAAGAGATTGCAACACTTGCGCTATGGATTGACAAGGGTGCGCCCTGGCCGGAAGCAGATGACCAATCATCCTTCAAAGAGGCACCATTGGCACCCCGCAATCCACAACTTCCTGCGAGTACTGATAATCTTACCAACCCGATAGACAGATGGGTGGATGCCTATTTCAAGGCTAACAAAACGGCATGGCCTGCCCTTGCAGAAGACCGGGTGTTGGTTAGAAGGGTATACCTCGACCTGATTGGATTGCTGCCAACCCCTGCTGAACAGGATGCTTTCGTATGGGACACTGCTGCCAATAAAATGAATAAGTTGGTTGATGCATTATTGGCCCGGCAAGACGACTATGCCATTCATTGGCTGACTTTCTGGAATGACTTATTGCGGAATGATTATACAGGAACAGGCTACATCACAAGAGGAAGATTCAGTATCTCCGACTGGTTATACAAATCATTGCGCGACAACAAATCCTATAACACCATGGTGGAGGAATTGGTCAGTCCGACGGACGAATCCAAAGGCTTTGTGGCGGGCATCCGGTGGCGGGGTGTTGTCAATGCTAGTCAAACTACCGAAATGCAAGCTGCCCAGAATGTGGCCCAGGTTTTTTTGGGATTGAACCTGAAATGTGCCTCCTGCCACAACAGTTTCATCAACAACTGGCAGTTGACGGATGCCTATGGTTTGGCCAATGTGTTTGCCGACAGCTCACTTGAAATTCACCGTTGCGACCAGCCCACAGGAAAATATACCCGCCCCAAAATGCTTTGGACATCATTGGGCGCCATAGACAGTTTGGCAACCAGAGCACGGAAAATGGCGCAGCTGGCCAAAATCATGACCAAGCCTGAAAATGGAAGGCTCTACAGGACCATGGTCAACAGGATATGGAAACAGCTGCTGGGCAGGGGGATCGTAGAACCGGTAGACCAAATGGACAATACGCCTTGGAGTCAGGATCTCCTGGATTGGTTGGCTTTTCAATTTCAGCAAAATGGCGCAGATCTGAAGTGGCTCATCAAAATGATTGTCACCTCCAAAACCTATCAACTTCCCGCTGATGGGTTGAAGCAACCCAACGACCTGTTTGCCAATGAATTCAGGTTCAAGGGTATGGTCAGGAAGCGGATGACTGCTGAGCAATTTGCAGATGCTGCATCCGCCCTTGTTGATTCCGTTTTTGAATATAAGGAGGTCCGGTATATGCCAGCAACCCTGGCTGCCGCACCTTCGGGCAGTGTATTGGTTCGTGCCGCCTTGGTTGCCAACAACCCCTTGCTGTTGTCATTGGGCCGGCCCACACGCGAAACGGTTGCCACCTCCAGGGAGTCCCATGCCAACCTCTTACAAGCCATGGAGCTGACCAATGGTTTACGTCTCCACCAAACCCTTAAAAGGGGTACCGAAAAATGGATGCAGCGCAAGCAATCCAGTAAGGACCTTGTGCGCATTTTTTACAACCGGGCCTTGGGCAGACAACCCACGCCTGCTGAACTCAAAGTGGCGTTGGAACGCATTGGCGAGCCAGCCCAAGCAGCTGGTTTGGAAGATTTTTTCTGGGCTATGCTGTTGCATCCTGAATTTCAACTCATCAACTGACAATCAAGCGAAAAAGTTATGATGAAAAGGTCATTATCCCGCAGAAATTTCCTGCAAACCACCAGTTCTGCAGCCCTGGCAGCTATGGCTTCGGGTGCTCCGATGTTGGGAGCATTGAGTTGCCAATCGGGTAAAATCAATGCTACTGCAGACAGTGTGATCTTGCTTTGGATGGGTGGCGGCATGGCTCACACAGAGACTTTTGACCCCAAAAAATTTACCCCATACACCAAAGGCATGCAGTCGAGCTCGGTGCTCAGCACTTTCAACAAAGTGCCTACCGTATTGGATGATGTCTTTTTTTCTGAGGGGCTTGAAAAAATCGGGGGTGTCATGGACAAGGGGACATTGATCCGCTCTTATGTGGCAGCCGATTTGGGGCATATCCTACATACCCGGCACCAGTATCATTGGCATACCTGTTATAGGCCTCCACAGACCGTTGCCGTTCCACACCTGGGGTCTTGGATTGCCAGGGAACTCGGACAAAAAAATGGCGTGATTCCCGCATTTATTGATATCGGACAGCGTTTCTCCGTAGGGGAGGGTGAAGAGCTGAAAGCCTTCCACAGTGCAGGTTTTCTGGGTAATGAGTATGGCCCTTTCATGATTCCAGATCCCATGGAAGGGTTGGCCAGCGTGAAGCCTCCTGCAGGAATGAATTTGGAACGCTTTGAAAGCCGCAATAAGCTTTACAATGAATTGGTGGCCCAAAGTACCCTCGGGGAAGTAGGGTCAGAGTACCAAAAGGAGTCATTGAAAAGGGCAATGGAGCAGGCATATATGTTGCTCAAATCCCCGGAGGCAGAAGCCTTCGACCTCACCAAAGAGAAAAAAGAGACATACGATATTTACAATACCGGAAAATTTGGATTGGGCTGCCTGATGGCTAAAAGGCTTGTTGAGCGAGGTGCCAGGTTCATCAGTGTTACAACGGAATATGAACCTTTCATGAATTGGGATACCCATGAAAACGGGCATACCCGACTGGTGGATATGAAAAAAGTGATTGATGCCCCTGTAGCCCAGTTGATCAAAGATTTGGATGCTTCAGGCCATCTCGACAGAACCCTGGTGATTCTCGCCAGTGAGTTCAGTAGGGATATGATGGTGGAAGGCCGTCCTGATTTGAAAGTGCAGGAACAAGTCAGCCAACCTGATGTCATCGAAGACATCAAGCATTACGGCATGCATCGTCATTTTACTGACGGCTGTTCCATGCTCATGTTTGGCGGTGGTATCAAGAAAGGGTTCGTTTATGGCAAAACTGCCGATGAACGGCCTTGCAAAACAATTGAAAACCCTATCCATATTGATCAGGTACATCAAACCATTTACCACACCCTTGGGATAGATCCGGAAACCAATTACGTCATCGAAGAAAGGCCTTTTTATACCACACCTGATGGCACAGGTAAAGCGGTTATGGATTTATTGACATAACACTTGGCATTGCCAATTTTAAACTCACTCATTGAAAATCAACTTCATCATATGAAAGAAAACATTTCCCGCGCAGCATTTTTGAACATGTCGGCTTCCGCTGGAGCCGCACTGCTGCTAACATCATTGGAATCCTTTGCAACATCATCAGGGGTAGCAGGCAAGTTGCGAGTAGCTATTATAGGCTGCGGCAGTGTAAGCAACCGTTATATCCCACATCTGCAAACTTCCTCACTGGTTGAAATTGTGAGTTTGTGTGATATCATATACGATCGGGCACTTGCGCAAAATGAACAATACAAAGTGAAAGCTGCAACTTATCCGGATATCGACAGCCTGTTGAAAGGGGTTCCATTTGACATGATGGTAACCCTTACCGATATGCAAAAGCACGGGGAATTAAATCGAAAAGCATTGCTTGCCGGTAAGCACGTATGGAGTGAAAAGCCCATGGCCAACACCTATGCAGAGGGGAAGGCCCTTTTGGAACTGGCCAAAAGCAAAAAACTCAGGCTATGGGGCGCTCCTGCAGTGGTCAATAGTCCGCAGTTCGCGTTCATGAGCCGCTGCATCCGGGAAGGAAAACTTGGTCGCGTGGCGAGTGCGCATGGGCAATATGGACATACCGGACCGGGATGGTCATCATTTTTCTATGAGAAAAATGGGGGTAGTATGCCAGATCTTGGCGTGTACAATATGGCTACTTTAACGGGGCTGCTCGGACCTGCAAAGTCGGTGATGGCCATGCTCAGTATTGTCAACCCCGAACGGGTGATTGATGAAAAGGGGAAAATAAAAGTGGAAGAAGAGGATAATGCCCATGTGTTGATGGACCATGGTAATGGCATCATCAGCCATGTGATGTGTGGGTTCAACTATTTTGATCCGCATGGCCATGAGGCCAAAGGCCAGCAGTTGCATTCCATCCAGATTTTCGGTGATAAAGGGAATATGAGACTGATTGGTTACGACTGGGAAACCAATGGCGTAATCCTTGATGATTCATGGGATAAGCCCGGAGAGCTGCATGAGAAAGAATCAGGTGGGTATGTTTGGCAGGAAGGTGCAACCAAAGTTGCAGAATCCCTCGTTCAACAAAAAGAACCTTTGATCAATGTGGAACATGCGCTTCACGTATTGGAAATCATTGAAGCTGCCAGGAAGTCGTCTGCATCAGGGATGCGCGTGCAGCTGAGTTCCACCTTCCCTTGGCCCATCGTATAGACGAACAGAATTGGGATTTGCGAAATTTTTGTTTAATTTTGCATCCTATCAGGAACATTAGCTCAGTTGGTTTAGAGCATTACTTTGACAGAGTAGGGGTCACTGGTTCGAGCCCAGTATGTTCCACATCATCATTCAAGTGTTTAAAAACACCATGTCCCAAAACAACCCCATTTACCTTGAAGAGCACGAAGTGGAAGTGCTGGAAAGCACTGGCTATGTGCTGATTGTTTGGAATGATGATATCAATACTTTCGATTGGGTTATCAAAACACTTGTTGAAGTCTGCAAACATGAACCTGAACAGGCCGAACAATGCGCCATGATCATTCACTACAAGGGTAAGTGTGATGTTAAGAAAGGCACCTTGGAAGAATTGAAGTCCATGTGTGAGGCCATTGTTGATAGGGGGATAGGTGCTACTGTGGAGGAAATCCAATAATTATCATTCAGTACTGTTCTCCAAAATTCACTGTAAGTGCAGGGTATTTGTCTGCATAGGCAAAAACCATGGATCGGATGTATTCGTTAGACGCTGCGGGTTCCAATACTTTTTCCAGTTTCTCCTTTTTCATCTTCAGAGCATGGTGTGAAACAAATCCTGTAGCCAAATAATCATTGTGGCCAACCAGGATGCAGGTCAGTTCAGCAATTTTTCTGCCCGGACCAAAAACGGCAATCGTAGGGGATTCTGCCGCCAAACTATTGATAGCCTTCACCACTTTATGGTTATACCCCTCGGGTTTTTCCAGGTCGGCGCAAATCCCTTCACAGAATGATTCTTCCATGCCTACGCATGTTACGGTTTCCTGCTGGAGGAAGCACATTTTCGGACAAAGTCCGTGTTCTCTGGCCAATTTGTTCAGGATTCGCATGCCATCGAGCTGCATGGCGAAGGTGGTGTGGGTTTTAATGTGTTTCTTCTTTTTGACCACACCAAGCCTCAAAATTCCTTTTTGGTCTTCGTAACTGCAAATGCCAAAGCGGTTTTCGAATTTTTTCTGCGACCTGTTGAATTGGGGCCAAATGCGTTTGATTTCAATGCTTTCCAAGACACTCATCATCAGTTCATTACCGCATTCTTTGAAGCTGATTTTATGCACCATCCTCATCAGATCCTGTTTTCTGCGGCTGACATCATTGTTGGAAAAATGGCTGATGACCCGCTTCTTCAGTTGTTTGGCCTTGCCTACATAAATTATTTTGCCTTTGTTGTCATGGAAATAGTAGATGCCAGGGTTGTTGGGCATTTTGTCTAAATCACCACCAGACAGGTGAAGGGGCAGGTAGGCTTCCTTACTTCCTTTTTTCAACATGCTATCAATATGCTTTCCTTTGTCGTTTTCCAACAATTTATGGAAAAGCAGGGTGGTAGCTTCGGCATCCCCCATGGCACGGTGTCTGTTGGCTATCTGGATTTCCAGCGATCGGCAGAGGTTACCAAGGCTGTAACTGGGCAGGTTTTGAAAGATTTTTCTGCTCAACCTGACCGTGCAAAGCTTACGTGCATGCAGGCGGTAGCCTTGCTGCTGCAGCTGGTGGGCAATAAAAGAGAAATCGAAATTGACATTGTGGGCAACAAAAACCTTGTCTTGCAGCAGTTCAAAAACCTCTTTGGCCACTTCTGCAAACACGGGAGCTGTGCTCACCATGCTGTCCGTGATGCCAGTCAGTTTTTCCACAAAGAGCGGAATTGGCCGCATAGGGTTGACTAGGGTGGAATATCTGTCCAAGACCTGTTGCCCATCAGTTACCAAAATCGCTATTTCGGTTATGCTTCCGTTTCCGGCATTGCCACCTGTAGTCTCGATATCAACAATTGCGTACATGCAACCCCAAAGTTAATGGGATATTCCTGCAGTCGCAAATCACCTTTCAAGACAGGTGAAGATTGAAGTGTTTTTCCATTTCCAGCTCCAATCCCCTGCGATCCAATTTCGCTTCAGCACGGTTTTCAACCCATACGCCATTCATTTCTTTGTTCTTTTCAATGGCATTTTGCAGCTCAAACCGCGTATCGGCTGATCCCAGGATAAGGATGGCATTGGCGTTTTCCAACGCAGAAACTACTTTTTTTACAAACTTCTGGATGTCGTTGTTTTCCCTTTCCTGTGCTTTTTTTTGCCATGAAAGCGTTGTGCCTAACATACCCGTTTTGTTGGTTGTTTCTCCCGGAAATCTGCTCCTCGACTCAATGCCCGAGACCAATTCTGTGTAATGGGGATTGCCCTCTGGGTCTATTCTGATAATCATGGCATGTTTGCGGTCAATCCAAACGCCATACCTGAACGGATTTGCAGATGGTTTCATAGTAAATGATTTATTATTTTATTGGCAGACAATACTAAACACAGTCGGGAAATCATTACCTGACCCTACTCATCAAGTGGGATGTTATTGGTCATCCATCGAAAAAGAGGCTCCAAAACTTGCAAATGAAGAACTTTAACAATATCTTTACATTGTCTAGTAACTAATCCAGCCGCAGTTGCGTCTAATCTATAACGCAACATTGCCGTCCCCCATGAAAGACCTTCGTAAATTCATGTAACAATGAAAACATTTTTTATGAAAGCACTTTCATCGCTCAATCTCTCGCAAACTGTCAAGATCGGTCTCATTGTGATTGCCGTTTACGGTACTATCGCATTGATTACCTATCTGGTTTGGTAATTGCTTGGAGGTGGATTAATCGCTACCTTTGTGAACCAAAAAAGGTAGTGTTCCATGGAAATCTCCAAGAATTTTGATTTCAAGTCGGCTGAACTGAAATGGTATCAGCATTGGATGGATAATAGGCATTTCGAAAGCCATCCTGATGGTCGTGAGCCTTACACGGTCGTCATCCCTCCACCCAATGTCACCGGTATCCTACACATGGGGCATTGCCTCAATAACACCATACAGGATATCTTGGTGAGAAGGGCTCGCATGATGGGCAAAAATGCCTGTTGGGTTCCTGGAACCGACCATGCCTCCATCGCAACGGAAGCCAAAGTGGTGCAGATGTTGCGTGAAAGGGGAATTCAGAAAGCTTCCTTGTCAAGGGATGAATTTTTGGGTTATGCTTGGGAATGGAAGGAAAAATATGGTGGCATCATCCTGCAGCAATTAAAGAAACTTGGTTGTTCTCTCGATTGGAACAGAACCAGTTTTACCATGGATCCCGACTATTACCAGTCGGTAATCCGCGTTTTCAATGATCTATACCAAAAGGGATACATATACCGTGGCAAACGGATGATCAACTGGGATCCCAGGGCCAAAACGGCACTGAGTGATGAAGAGGTCATTTTCAAGGAAGTCCAGGGCAAGCTCTATTTCCTGCAGTACCAACTGGTAGACAAGGAGGGCAATCCGATTCCGCTTGAGCAGGGTGGCATCACCATCGCCACGGTACGTCCGGAAACCATTTTAGGTGACGCAGCCATTGCTGTCAATCCTACAGACGAGCGTTTCAGCCACCTCATCGGCACCTACGCCCTTGTTCCCCTGATTAACAGAAAGATTCCCATCATCGGAGATGATTATGTGGCAACCGATTTCGGTTCCGGGGCACTGAAAATTACACCTGCACATGATATGAACGACAACCAGATCGGCATCAAACATGGTTTGGCAGTCTATGACATCCTGAATGAAGACGGAACCTTGAGTGCTGATGCAATTCTCCATGTGGGCAAAGACCGTTTCGAGGCCAGGAAAGACATTGTTGAGGAGTTGAAACATGCCGGACATGTCGTTAAAATAGAAGAGTATGTCCATCAGGTAGGTTTTTCCGAACGCACCGACGTAGTAGTGGAGCCACGCCTATCGTTGCAATGGTGGGTCGATATGAAAAAGATTTCAGGCCCCGCCCTGAGTGCTGTCAATGATGGTGAAGTGAATTTCCACCCGGCCAAATTCAAGAACCTTTACAGGCATTGGATGGAGAACATTAAAGATTGGTGCATCTCACGCCAGCTTTGGTGGGGGCATAGGATTCCTGCCTGGTACGACCAGGAAGGCAGGTTTGTAGTTGCCATGGATGAGGCTGAAGCCATTGCCAAATTCTCTTCCGAGCATGGCATCAACAATCCCATTTTGAAACAGGATGAAGACTGCCTGGATACCTGGTTCTCTTCCTGGTTGTGGCCATTTGAGGTTTTTAAGGGCATTTCCAATCCCGGAAACAAGGATGTTAGCTACTACTATCCCACACAAACCCTCGTTACGGCTCCGGAAATCATATTTTTCTGGGTGGCCAGAATGATTATGGCGGGTTATGAATATATGGGCCAAAAGCCTTTCGGAGATGTGTATTTCACCGGCATTGTGCGGGACAACCTCGGCAGGAAAATGAGCAAGCAATTGGGCAATTCACCTGATCTGCTCAATATGATTGATGAGATTGGTGCTGATGCTGTCCGTTTTGGTATCCTGATCGCCTCACCTGCTGGCAATGATTTGCTCTGGGATAAGGCATCGAATGAACAAGGTCGCAATTTCATCAATAAACTGTGGAATGCACTGAAGCTGATCCAGCTTTGGAAAGAAAGGGCAAAGGACGGACTCACCCCAGAAGAGGTGACACTGTCCAACGACTGGCCGCACCGTTGGTTTGAAGCAAGGCTCAGGCAGGTTTGTACTGAAGTGGAACAACTGATGGCTCAGTTTAAACTGAGTGAGGCGCTGAAGACCCTTTATACCCTCATCTGGGACGATTATTGCAGCTGGTACCTCGAATGGATCAAGCCGGGTTTTGAAAAACCTATGGACCAACAACACCTTAACCGTGCCATTGCCAATTTTGAGATCCTGATGGAGCGCCTGCATCCATTCATGCCGTTTGTAACGGAAGAGATCTATAATCTTTTGCGCGACAATCAACCAACCAACCTCTGTGTGAGGCAAATGGATCCGGGATTCGTTTTCAATGCTGCAGACGAGAATATTCTGCAGGAAGCAGCATTGTTGAAGGAAGCCATCACAGCTATCCGTGACGCCCGTGTCAAGGCACAGATCAAAAACAAAGACGCCGTTTCACTCTTCTGCACCGTGAAGGAAAAATCGCTGTGGACAGCCATTAAGGAATTGTTGTGCAAACAAATCAATGCCCGGGAGCTGACTTTTACAGAGGAGCCTGTGTCGGATACCATTCAATTGGTTTTGGGTGCCGATAGATTTTATATCAAAACCGACCAGGTATTGGATACTGCGGCCCAACGCAAAGAACTCGAGACTGAGTTGGCTTATTATCAAGGCTTTCTGAATGTAGTAGAAAAAAAGCTGTCGAATGAAAAATTTGTAGCCAACGCTAAGCAGGAAGTGGTTGATCTGGAAAGAAAAAAACAGGCCGACGCCCTTGCAAAAATCGGGTTGCTCCAAGAAAGCCTGAATAACCTTTAAATGAGTGCCATGAAATGGTTGTTGGTGATGATCAGTTTTCTATGGATGGGTAACCTTGTTGCACAGCAAAACAAGCAAAAATCTGTATCTGTTTCGCCACCTGCGCCGTTGACATATGTCAGCAGTTGGGGGCCAGTAGGGTCGGGTTCGGCATTAGCCGCACAGATAGCAGCCATAGCTCCGGCAGCAGTTTTGGTGAAAGACAACCGAGGTGAATCGTATATAGTCAATGCTTTTCGCATCAACTATAAATTCAGGAGTTCCTACAAGGATGATGAGACGGAACAGGTCAAATTCATGAACGATTTGCGGGTGAGTGATTTCAACAACACTTCACAACTCAGTACCGTTTGGGCTGAAAGCATCAAAGACAATGTCAAGGCCGGCGATACCATCCTCATCAATAAAATCCTTTTCAAGAACAAAACGGGAAAGCTACAATTGGCTCCCGATATCCGCATCGCTGTCAAATAGTTTTTGATTGGCACTTTGTTTTTATTGTTAAATTCATGGTACAATTGATGACCATGCGTTTGAAAATGACTGTTGCCTTGCTTGGCTTCCTTTCTACGAATATCCTAGCACAAGATGCTTCAAAAGGTATCTTGAAGTTTCTGGACGACAACAAAAGCCACTATGAAGAGATGGCTTCAACAATCTGGAAATGGGCGGAACCGGGATATCTGGAAGACAAGACTACTGCCTTGTTGCAATCGGAACTCAAACAGGCCGGTTTTACCATCCAGCAGGGCATTGCTGAAATCCCAACTGCTTTCGTGGCCAGTTTTGGCAGTGGCAAACCGGTCATTGGTCTATTGGCTGAAATGGATGCCCTGCCTGGCTTGTCGCAAAATGCCTCGCCAGAGAGGAGTCCGATGCAGGAAGGCGGTTATGGCCATGCCTGTGGACACAATCTTTTTGGTGCAGGTTCCGTAGCAGCTGCCATTGCTGTAAAAAATTGGATGCAGTCCAATGGTATAAAGGGTACGGTCAGGTTATATGGAACACCCGCTGAAGAGGGTGCAGGAGGGGGTAAGACCTACCTGGTCAGGGCAGGCGTTTTCAATGATGTGGATGCCGTTTTGCAATGGCATCCTGGAGACAACAACAGTGCAAGTCCGTCTTCAACACTGGCCTATAAAGTTGCCTTGTTTCGCTTCAAAGGAATAGCCGCCCATGCTGCTGCAGCCCCAGAAAAAGGACGCAGTGCACTCGATGGGGTGGAAGCCATGAATTTCATGATCAATCTGATGAGGGAGCACGTATCTCAGGAAACCAGAATACATTATGTCATCAAAAAAGGGGGACTAACCTCCAATATTGTGCCTGATTTTGCTGAAGTGGAGTATACCATCAGGCACCCTTCTGTTGCCGGCTTGAATGATATCTGGGACCGGCTCACCAAAACTGCTGAGGCAGCTGCCATGGGAACGGGTACGACTGTATCCCATGAAGTGATGACAGGGCTTTACAACACTTTACCCAATGAAACCTTGTCCAAACTGATGCAGAAAAATCTTGAAAAGGTAGGTGGGGTAACTTATACACCCGCTGAGACGGCTTTTGCAGAGAGCATCCGGAAGACGGTCAGTGCCACCAGCCTGCCCCCGATTTCCAGTGCAGCAGAAGTGAAGCCGTATCAGCTGAACGGACTCACATCCGCATCAACCGATGTGGGTGATGTCAGTTGGGTTGTGCCAACAGCAGGCTTGTCTACAGCAACCTGGGTGCCGGGCATTCCGGCTCATAGCTGGCAAGCCGTTGCCTGTGATGGCATGTCTATCGGGTACAAAGGCATGATGGTAGCCGCTAAAACAATGGCGCTATCAGCAGCAGACATATTCCTGAAGCCTGGAATAGTTCCAGAAGCCCTTGCAGAGTTGAAAATTGCCCGCGGTGGGGATGCATTCCAATACAAATCATTGGCAGGAGATAGAAAACCGCCATTGGATTACCGGAAGCAATAAAGTTTTATACTTACTGGATTAACCAATCCATTTCCTTGTTGACCCATTCCGCGCGGAAGGGGGTACTGATGCGGATATAATTGTCGGTATAGCCCTCAATCATTCCATTCTTGTTCTCTTGTTCAAAAAGGACGGTTCTTGTTTTACCCACCTGACTCGCCCGGAAATATTGCATTTTCTGGTAAGAGAGGTTGCGTAAGATTTTATTCCTTTCATTTCGGATGGATACCGGAACAGCTGGGCTGATCTCTATTGCTTTTGTATTGGGGCGTTCTGAATAGGTGAAGACGTGTAAGTAGGATATATCCAGTGCATGCAAAAAGTCAAAAGTTTCCTGGAAATCCTGATCATTTTCTGAAGGGAAACCAACGATGACATCCACCCCTATGGCACAATCAGGCATCAGTTTTTTGATTGCATCAACCCGCTCCGCATACAATTCACGCTTATATCTCCTGCGCATCAGTCCTAAAATCCTATTGCTCCCGCTTTGCAGGGGGATGTGGAAATGGGGCATGAATTTATCACTTGCCGAAACCAGTTCGATGATTTCAGGCGTGAGCAGGTTGGGTTCGATGGAGGAGATTCGGTAACGTTTGATGCCCTCGATCTTTTCCAATTCCTTGCAGAGTGTGTGGAAATCGGTCACCCTTTCCCCATCAATCAACCCAAAGTCACCCAGGTTAACGCCTGTCAGCACAATCTCTTTCACCCCCTGTGCGGCGATAGCTGCAGCCTGTTCCAAGACATTTGCAATAGTATTGCTTCTGCTTTTTCCCCGGGCCAAGGGTATGGTACAAAAAGAACAACTGTAGTCGCAACCATCCTGCACTTTGAGGAAAGTTCTGGTTCTGTCAGTTACGGAGTAGGAAGCATTGAAATCAGAAACATCACTGATGTCGCAGCTGCATATTTTGGTGTCATCACCTTTCGTAAACTGCTTCAGGTGCTCACTCAGGTTGAACTTTTCTGCGGCACCGAGAACAAGATCAACTCCGGGAATGGCAGCAATCTCTTGTGGTTTCAACTGGGCATAGCATCCGGTGATCACTACCACGGCTGCGGCATTCTGTTTTTGGATACGTCTGACCAATTGCCTGCACTCCCGGTCTGCATTTTCTGTTACAGAACAGGTGTTGATGACATAAACATCTGCGGCCTCATCAAAATCCTTTCTGATGAATCCATCCTTCTCCAGCATCCTGCCTAGGGTGGATGTTTCCGAGAAGTTGAGTTTACAACCCAGGGTATGCAGTGCTATAGTTTTTTCTGATTGCATGGGCCGCAAAGATACAAACGGGAAGGTGTATATTTGAGTTGTTCTATGATTTTGATCAAACACATCCTCAAACCATTTCAACTGCTTTATTGCCTGTATGCATACCTGCTGTTTGCAGTTGTGATCGTGGTGGTGCTGTTTCCCTGTTTGATCATTTGCCTGCCGCTCGGTAGGATTAGGGGTGGGAATATCATGTTCGACCTTTACCGGTTTCTCGGTCATCTGTGGTTTCTGTTGATAGGCATCCGCCATTATAATATTTATGAATCAACCCCTGATCCTGATGAGCAATATATTTTTGTGGCCAACCACATTTCCTACCTGGATGCGGTTGCCATCATCCTGGCCATCAAACACCATTTCAGGGCTATAGGCAAGTATGAACTGCTCAAGGTGCCCATATTCGGTTTCCTGTACCGGTTTTGTGTGGTTACGGTGAACCGTTCCAGTGCGGAAGACAGGGCGAGAAGCCTTGCTGACCTCCGAAAGATTTTGGCAAGAGGCATTTCCATTACCGTTTTCCCGGAAGGAACATTCAATATGGCCGATGCACCCTTAAAGGAAATGTATGATGGGGCTTTCAAATTGGCGGTGGAAACAGGCAAAAGAATCCAGCCGATTCTTTTGTTGGATACATTCGACAGGTTGCACTACGACAGCATCTTTTCACTGCGCCCGGGGAAGTCGAGGGCTATATATTTGGACCCGATTGACCCTGCCCATTATCCTGATGCCGATCCCAAGGCATTGAAAAAAATAACTGCAGAAAAGATGGGTGACGCGCTCATTTCCCATCAAGCCACCTGGATAAATCCTGCATCGCGTAAGCTGAAAAACGATGGAGGTAACCTTGTTCGCTGAAGTCATTATCCCGTTGGCCATTCCCAAAACCTACACGTATGCCATTCCTGAAGAGATGCGTGAATTGGTCATTCCCGGAGTGCGGGTTGAAGTCACTTTTGGCAGGCAAAAGCGTTATTCTGGAATCATCAAGTCATTGTCATCAGAAAAGCCAACCGGTTTTGATCCGAAACCCATTGTTCAGGTGTTGGATCCCGAACCGGTTGTGTATCCCCGGCAATTGGAGCTTTGGAGTTGGTTATCCCGTTATTACATGTGCTCTGAAGGGGAGGTAATGGCTGCTGCGTTGCCAACACAGCTGAAATTGAGCAGTGAGACCATTTTGATGTTGAATGAAGACTATGGCGATGATTTCAGCGAATTGGATGATCAGGAATACCTTGTGGCAGAAGGCTTGCAGGTAAAAAAGGAGTTGAAAATGGAAGAAGTGCAGGATATCCTTGATTTGGTTCATGTATATCCTGTTGTCAAGCGGTTGCTCGATAAAAAAGTCTGCATGGCTTGGGAATCACTGAAGGAAAAATATACACCCAAACGGGAAAATTTTATCCACCTGCATCCCAACTACCACCAGGAAGAAGCTATGGCTGCACTGTTGAACCAATGGAACAACAAGGCCCCCAAGCAGCTGGAATTATTGCTTGCCTTTCTGCACTTGCAAAAAACGGAAGGTGAGGTCAAGCAAGCTGCATTGTTGAAAAAGTCGGGTGCCAGTGCCGCACAGCTTACAGGGTTGGTTGACAAAGGGATTCTCATGGTTTCCAAATTGGCAGTGGATCGCCTGCCCATGTCAGCTAAGACTGTTCAAATGGATTTTGAACTTTCCCCAGCCCAGGAAAAGGCCTTGAAGGAAGTTAGGACACTTTTGGAAGAAAAGGAAGTATGCCTCTTGCATGGTGTCACATCAAGCGGCAAAACACAGCTCTATATCAAGATGATCGAAGATCAGGTCAAAGCCGGCAAACAGGTATTGTATCTCCTTCCGGAGATAGCCCTTACCGCGCAGATCATCAGGAGGCTTCAGAAACATTTTGGAGGATATATTGCCATCTACCATTCCCGGTTCAATCCCAATGAACGTGTGGAACTGTGGAACAAGGTCAAAAAGGGTGAGATTCGGATTGTTTTGGGAGCCAGATCTGCTTTGTTTTTGCCTTTTCAAGACCTCTCTCTCATTATTGTTGACGAGGAACAGGATGCATCATTCAAGCAACAGGATCCTGCGCCGCGCTATAATGCCAGGGATGCAGCCTTGTATTATGCCCGACTGTTTGGAGCAAAAGTGATTTTAGGCAGCGCCACACCGAGTTTGGAAACCTATGCGCAGGCTGTTTCGGGCAAGTATGGATTGGTTGAATTGTTTGAACGGTTTGGGGGTGTTGAATTGCCAGGAATAGAATCTGCAGACATCCGAGCCATGGTAGACAACAGGATGGTAAAGCAGATGATCACACCCTTGTTGAAAGAAGCAATTCAGGAAGCGCTCAACAACCAGAAACAAGTGATACTTTTTCAGAACCGCAGAGGGTATGCACCCTACAAAATTTGCGGCACTTGCGGATTCATCCCGCACTGTGAACATTGTGATGTTACCCTAACTTACCACAAGCTACATCATCGCTTGCAATGTCATTATTGCGGCACATCATATCCTGTTTTGGACAGCTGTACCGCTTGCGGCAGTGCCAATTGGGCTGAAAGAAATTTTGGAACAGAGAAGGTGGAAGAAGAATTGATAGAACTCTTTCCCCAAAACCATATTGCCAGGATGGATATTGATACGGTCAAAGGAAAAACGGCCCATGATGAGATGATCCGGAATTTTGAATTGAAGCGGATGGATATCCTGGTGGGTACCCAGATGGTGGTGAAGGGGCTTGATTTTGAGCATGTTTCACTGGTGGGTATCTTGGATGCTGATGGCTTGTTGGGCTTCACCGATTTCAGGGTTAACGAGCGCGCCTTTCAATTGATGGAACAGGTGAGTGGAAGGGCTGGAAGAAGAGGTGCTAAGGGGAGGGTAGTTATTCAAACATCCAATCCTTCCCATCCCATCATTGCACAAGTTACCGCACATGACTTCAAAGGTTTTTATACCCAGGAAATGGAGTCAAGAAAAATCTTTCATTATCCACCCTATACCAGGTTGATACAGTTTTTCTTCAGACACGTCGATAAAGGTCGCGCCATGCAGGCGGCAGATTTTTTTGCTGCCAGGATGCTACCGGTTTTTGGAGATTACCTGATTGGTCCTGCTGAGCCGGTAGTTAACAGGGTTCGCAACAAGTATATTTTTGAAATCATGTTGAAATTGCCAAGAGACGGTTCCAAGCACGCTGTGGCCAGGACGCATGTTCAGCAGGTGATGGCCATTATGCAAAACGATCCTGCTTTCAAAGCCGTTCACATCATGGTCAATGTTGACCCGCAATAAGTTCTACCTGAAAATGACAGTTCCGGTTGTTTTCATGAGCTCCATCTCAACCTGTTTGAGGTGTTGATGTGTCTGTAGCAGGATGATCATATCTTCTTGTGTATGCTCTTTTTCCAAGTCGAGCTGATTTTCAAGAATCAGTCGCTTTATTTTTTTAATTTTCAAATAGGTGAGGCATGATTGCACTTCCTCCCGATACAGATCATTGCGGTTGAGGATATCCCCCTTATAGACCTTGGCCCAATTTGGACTTATCTGGTGCTTTTCTGTAAGCAGGGTAACTGCCATCTGGTTGATTTGCGGATCGGCGTGATACAGAAAGCTTTTTTCCGTCGGATTTTCACCATTGTTGAATTGGGTTCTGAAGGTATTCAGGATTTGGATAAGTACTTTGTTGTCAAACAATTCCTCCAATCCGTCATTGTCAACTTCATGAAAAATGAATTCTGCTACGGTTCGGGTATCATCCCATGCCAAGGTGCCAAACTCTATTAACGCTCTTATGACTGCCTGTTCATTGAGTTCATCCCGGAAAAGCAGCTCTGAGCCTGCACGGTCAGGTTCCACTATGGGGGCTTCCTGTTCCGGCTCGGCCTGCTCGCGCAGCTGTTTCTTTTCCTCTTTTCCGCTTTTTTCACGGATGAATTTGTTGACCAAGGCTGTCATCCCCTGTTCATCCACTTTCAAAACCGCTGCACACCTCTTGATGTAGTCTTGTTGACGTGTGAAATCCTCCGTCCTGTTCAGTTTGGATATCGATTCCGCAATCTGATTCACAACGGCTGCCTTCCTGTTGCTGTCGTTGCCTGCATCTTTCAACGCCACCTCTAGCTGAAACAGGATGAAGTCTTGCTTATGCTGTCTGACAAACTCCCTGAAGGCTTCTGCTCCAACCTTTTTGACGTAGCTGTCAGGGTCCTCTTTATCTGGAACCAATACAAGCTGAACATTTAGTCCTTCTTCTATGGCCAGATCCAAACCACGCAATGCCGCTTTGATGCCAGCAGCATCACCATCGTAGATGATGGTCAGGTTATTGGTATATTTCCTGATGAGCCGCAGTTGGTCAACGGTCAAGGAGGTACCCCCTGAAGCGACAACATTCTCAATACCCGCCTGGTGCATTGCGGTTACATCGGTGTACCCTTCAACCAAAAAGCATTCGTCCAGTTTATCTATACTTTGTCTGGCAAAATAAGAGCCGTATAGGATCCGGCTTTTTACATAGAGTTCGTTCTCCGGGGTATTGATGTATTTCGGGCCACGGTCACTGCTGCCAATCACACGGGCTCCAAAACCGATGACTTTACCGCTCTGGTTGTGGATGGGGAAGATAATGCGGCCCCGGTAATTGTCGACCAATTGACCGTCTCTTTCAACACATAATCCGCTTCTTTTCAACAGGTCCGGACTATATTGATTTTTGATGGCTTCCCTTGAAAAGGAATCACGTTGGTTTGGACAATAACCCAGTTGAAATCGCTTTATGGTTTCGTCATTGAATCCCCTTTCCTGGAGATAGGATAGGGCATGCTGCACGCCTTCGTCACTTTCCAACAGTTGCTGTTGAAAATATTTTACAGCAAACTGGTTGACAATATGCAGGCTGTCTGCCAGCTGTTGCTGTTCCTTGTATTCCGGACTGGTTTCGGTCTCTTCAATTTCAACATTATACCGTTGTGCCAGCCACTTCAAGGCCTCCACATAGGTATACTTCTCGTGTTCCATCACGAAGCCAATAGCATTGCCACTTTTCCCGCAACCGAAGCACTTATAGATTTCTTTGGAAGGGGATACTGAGAATGACGGGGTTTTCTCGTGATGGAAGGGGCAGTTGCCAATGAAATTAGTTCCCCTCCTTTTCAGTTTTACAAAAGATCCAACGATATCAATGATATCGATTCGGTTCTGGATTTCCTGTATGGTCTGTTGGGTTATCAATAACTGCCTGTTGGGCAGGTGAAATTAGTAAAAGAATACCTCATCCACAAACACCCATCCCTTTTCACCCTTACCCCTATGCCATGAAGGCAATTTTTGGATATTGACGGCCTCAATTTCAAAGTATCGGTAATTGCCGGGGATGATATCAACCAGATAGGGGATAACAGCGTTAGACCTATCGGATTTGGGCATTTCAGGACTTAACTTGCCGATCACTTTCAATTGGTTGCGGTCATTGCCAGCCTTCACCACAATTTGTGTTGGGGGAAATATGTAGGATCCGGTATTGTCTGCCAAACTCAGCAAGACCTGAGTAATGGCTTTGGTACCGTTCAGGTGGAATGCGGCTTTGAAGGTTTGGTCTTTGAAGCCCAGCCAGTTCATCCCGAAATTACCTGCCTCACCTTTAATTTCATCAATCAGTGCGTTGGAACCAAATTTCCTGTATTTGGGATCGGGAGGATTCAGAAGACTGACTGAATCCACTTTGATACCTTTCATGAAAAAGGTTTGGTCAGAAATATTACTGCTGATCCAGCCGGAAGCAGTGGCAACAGAGAGAATCCTGGTCAATCCTTTGGCAGGGATAGGACCTTCAAAAACCTTTCCGTTTGTAGTATCGGGGTTGGAACCGTCAAGTGTGTACCTGATTTTAACACCCGGCAGGGGATGTTTTAGTGTAACGGGTTCACCGGGTTCCAGAATCCTTTTATCCCTGTTGGCCGGATAGGGTGGGGTAAGTTTGAGTAGTTCATTTTTGTCTGGCACATAGCCCAGATCCCAACTGATTTGAGGATATTGCTTCTGTAGTGCTACGATGTCCTGGTCGGTTATTTTGGTATTCCAAAGGAAAACTTTTTTCAATGAGGAGATGGCAGTCAATGGTTGTAAAGCATTCATGTCAACTGCAGTACCCGCGAGTGATAGCTGTTCCAGGTGTTTGCAGTCCGCCAATGTGCCCAGGGTTTTTCCGGTAATGGATGTTCCGTTCAGGTTCAATTTTTCCAGATTTTTGAACATACCCATTGTATTCAAGAGTTTGTCATCTGCGGGCATATTGGAGAGATTGACTTCTACAACCTGTTCTTTGATTGCTGAACAGGCATCAAGCATATCTGGCGTAAACTTTTCTTTAAGGAAGAATTTCACCCCTAGGGCTGGTGAATTATATGCCAATGGCAGGATCCTTCTGAATGGGGTGTTCAGTCCATCAATGGTCGATTGCGAAGCACCGGAAAAATTGTATTGTTTAGCTTGTTTGGCAGGTGTTCCTGTTGATGCAACTTGAACAATCAGCTGTTTAAGGGTATCCGTATCCTGCAATGCATGAAAAGCAAGTTGATTGTCAGCTCCGAGCCTGATCCATTCACGGAATAGCAAGATTTCATTAGCAGTAAGCTGTGCTTTTCCACTAGGGGGCATGTGTTTTTTGTCATCCATTGCCAGTAAAATCCGTGCCATGAGGAGGGAACTGTCCGGACTACCGCTAACCCAACTTGCGCCGGTTTTTCCACCCTTTTGCCATGCAGCAAAGCTGCTCATATCCAAACCACCCTTCATTTTCTTGTTGTTGTGGCAGGTTGCGCATTTGGCAGCCACTACAGGTTGAATGGCGCCATCAAAGACAGTTGTAGAATCAGTCAAGACAGGAAATGAAGTGGCTAATTCTTCTTCCTTACCCCATGCGAGAAAATCCTCACCATGGGTGAGGCTGCCTCCAAAATGGCTTCCTGCAATCATAATCACGGCACTGGATAGCAATGCCAGTTGTCCGGTTGTTTTTTTAGCGATGATCCATTCTCTTGCGTACAACAACAGATGGGTCAGGAGCGCTAGTGAGATTCCGAGCCACTTGTGCACGGTGAGGGTATCTTGCGCATAATCACCACTACTGGCCAAGAGTAGTCCGCCAATCGCCGCCAATGTCGCAAACAGGGTCGTATACAACAGGGTGTACTTGAAAATGGATTGTAAGACTTGGCTTTGGGAATCGCGGTTGGCCATAAAAGCCAAAGGGATAAGCAACAAGATCATGGTTACAGGCAAATGCAGGAGCAGGGGATGGAATTTGCCTCCGAATAGGATCCATTCTGG
The DNA here is from genome assembly GCA_039805245.1 of Bacteroidota bacterium. Taxonomy (GTDB): domain Bacteria; phylum Bacteroidota; class Bacteroidia; order Chitinophagales; family Chitinophagaceae; genus Pollutibacter. The sequence goes on along the minus strand of JBDLUN010000076.1, from coordinate 4,961 downwards.
CAAAGCTGAGAGGTCAAAAACGCCAAAAATCAGCATGAAAACCTGCAGTACAATAATCGTATTGGAGACTAAGCTAAAATGTCTTGACATAAGTTTTTTTCTGGGGCTATGCGATGATGCTGTTCACAACTTGACCGGCAATATCAGTAAGCCGGTACCTTCTTCCCAAGTGGCGATAGGTCAATTGTTCATGGTTGATTCCCATCAAATGAAGCACAGTTGCGTGGAAGTCGTGAACACTTACAGGATCCTTGACAATATTGTAACCAAATTCATCAGTTTCCCCGTAAACCATACCTGGTTTTACACCACCTCCGGCCATCCAAATGCTGAAACATTTGGGGTGATGGTCGCGCCCATAGTTAACTGGATCGATCTTACCCTGACAATAATTCGTTCTGCCAAATTCACCTCCCCAGATAACGAGAGTTTCGTCCAATAAGCCTCTTTGTTTCAGGTCTTTGATAAGCCCGGCAGAAGCCCTGTCAACATCTTCAGCCTGCATGCGCATATCATTGGCCAGGTTGCCGTGGGTATCCCATCCCTGATGGTAAAGTTGTACAAAGCGAACTCCTGATTCAGAAAGTTTTCTTGCTAACAAGCAGTTGGCGGCGTATGTACCTGGTACAAGACAGTCGGGGCCATACATCTTGATTGTATTGTCTGATTCCTTGCTGAGGTCTGTCAGCTCAGGAACGGCACTCTGCATCCTGTAAGACATTTCGTATTGCTGAATCCGCGCATTGATTTCAGGATCACCAACATTTTCGAAAGCTTCGGCATTGAATTTTGAAAGCTGATCCAACATGTCCCTTCTGCTTTGTCTATCGTGCCCCTCAGGATTGTTCAAGTAAAGTACAGGGTCTTCACCACTGCTGAAGACAACCCCTTGATGAAGGCTATCCAAAAAGCCATTGGTCCACAATTTGGAATATACACCTTGTCCATTGCCCCTTCCTCTGGAAAGCAGCACACAGAATGAGGGTAGGTTGGAGTTTTCACTGCCCAGGCCATAACTCATCCAGGCTCCCATGCTCGGCCTGTTCCCCTGTTGTGCTCCTGTTTGGAAGAATGTCAGTGCAGGATCATGGTTGATGGCCTCTGTGTTCATTGTTTTGATGATGCAGAGATCATCAGCTATTGAAGCCATATTGGGAAACAATTCAGAAATCCATGCTCCGGATTGGCCATGTTGTGCAAACCCAAAGGATGAACCGACCAGCGGAAATTTCTCCTGATTGGCTGTCATGCCTGTCAACCTTTGTCCCATCCGGATCGATGCCGGCAATTCTTCACCATGCATTTTATTCAGGAGGGGCTTATGGTCGAAGGTCTCCAATTGTGATGGGGCACCATTTTGAAAAAGGTAGATGATCCGCTTGGCTTTGGGGGCAAATTGAGCAAGTCCCAAAGGCATGGATGATTGTACATCACTGCCGAAAAGCTGATCTTTAAACAGCATGGAACCCAAAGCGGCGCTGCCAATCCCCAAGCCTGCCTTGGTTAAAAAATGCTTGCGTGTTATATTCAGCCTGAATTGTTTTTCCTGATTTTCCATGACATTATTTTACAGTTGTTTCATCCAGATTGAACAGCATTTGATTGACTTGCATCAACGCAGCTGTTCCTGCTACATCTTTTGTGCTTATTTGTTCAAATTCTCCGGCTTTGAGAAACTTTTCCGCATTGTTTTTTTCTTTCTCAAATCGGGCCTTTTGCTGTTGGAAGTAGCTGGTAAGCATCTTGATTTCCTTCTCAGTGGGGTTTCTGCATACCACCAATTTGAAAACCCTTTGCAACATGGCTGCTTCATTGAGATTCATGTTGACGGTTCGTTGAGCCAATACCCTTGCGGCTTCCAGCAGTTGCGGGTCGTTCATCAACACCAGTGCCTGGAGCGGTGTGTTGGTCCTTGAACGGGTAACTTCACACTGGTCTCGCGTGCTCGCATCCATGATCAGCAAAGCTGGAGGTGGCGCAGTTCTTTTGATGAAATTGTACAACCCTCTTCTGTATAATTTGTCACCTTTGTCCTGAATATAACGGGCCAATTCACCGCGTCCTGATGTGGTGGATTCCCACACGCCTTTGGGTTGATAAGGCTTGACACTAGGTCCGCCGATTTCCGGATTCAAGATGCCTGAAGCGCTAAGCAACAGGTCACGCTGCAGTTCTGCTGTCAGCCTCAAGCGAGGGAAGTAGCTGTAAAATTTGTTATCGGGATCCTGCTGCATTTTCTGGGTGCTTCTCACTGTCGATTGCCGGTAGGTAGAGGAGGTGACAATCAATCGGATCAGTTTTTTGATATCCCATCCACTTTCCCGGAATTCAACGGCGAGCCAATCGAGCAATTCAGGGTGTGTGGGCAACTCGCCTTGCATACCAAAGTCACCTACAGTTTTTACCAAACCCCTTCCAAAAAGCTCATTCCAGATCCGGTTTACGAAAACCCTTGCTGTGAGTGGGTTAGATGGGTCCAACATCCATTGCGCCAGTCCCAACCTGTTTTTGGGGTACTTCGAGGTATTAAAAGGCAGTATTGATGCGGGTGTGGCCATTTCCACCGTATCTGCCGGTTGGTCATAGTTTCCTCTTCTCAACAGGCGCGTAGGACGTATGTTTACACTGTCTTTCATCACCATCACCACCACATCTGCGGTATCTTTTTTGTTGATGAATTGCATCATTTGCTGAATATCTGCGGTGCTGATGCGCATATTGGGAGGGTCGCCGGGTGATGCCAGTCCGATATCACCCACCAATCCCTTTTCAGGAACCTTATCGAAGAAGGCAAACATGCTGTAATAATCTTTTTGGGATACCGGATCATATTTGTGGTCGTGGCATTTGGAACATTCCAAGGTGATGGCCATGAACGCTTTTCCTACGGTATTGGTCCGGTCTGTAACATATTCAATACGGTATTCCTCATCTATCACACCACCTTCCTGGGTAATCTTGTGGTTTCTGTTGAAACCTGTTGCCAGCAGTTGTTCTTTATTCGGGTTGGGTAACAAGTCGCCTGCCAACTGCCAGGTCAGGAATTTGGCAAAGGAATAATTGCTGTTGAAGGCATGGATTACCCAATCCCGCCAGGGCCACATGGTTCTGTATCCATCATCCTGATAGCCATGGCTGTCTGCATATCGGGCAAGGTCCATCCACTGTACAGCCATTTTTTCGCCATAATGTTTGTTGGCAAGCAACTCATCAACAATCTTTTCAAAGGCTTTGGGAGATTCGTCTTTCAAAAATCTTTCCTGCTGTTCGATGGTAGGGGGTAGACCCGTAATGTCCATCGATACCCTTTTCAACAAAGCCTCTTTACTTGCGGCAGGATTGGGATCCAAGCCTACCTCTTCCAGTTTGGCCAATATGAAATTGTCGATGGGGTTTTGTGGCTTCAAGTCTTCATCCACTTTGGGAACGGTCGGTCTTTGTGGGGCAATGAACGACCAGTGTTTTTTGTATTTGGCACCCTGTTCTATCCACTTGCGGATGATTTCAATTTCAGTTTTGGTCAATGCCAGGTTTGATGAGGGTGGCGGCATCAATTCCGAGGTATCAGTAGATACCAAACGGGCATACATTGCTGAATTGAGGGGGTCTCCAGGAACGATGACATGCTCTCCTGGATTGTCTTTCAGTGCTGCAAAAGCACCTTCTTCGGTGTCAAGACGGAGGTTGGCTTCCCTTTTGTTGGCATCAGGACCATGGCACTTGAAACACCTGTCTGACAGGATGGGTCTCACGTGGAAATTGAAGTCGACAAGCTCAGGTATTTTTTCCCCGGTATTGTCATCTTTGGCCATTAAAATGAAGGACACTGCTCCTAATACCACTATCAGTCCTACCAACCCATATATTTTAAAGGCACCTTTTCGGTTTTCACTTTGCAAGTTCATACGCAGGCATCGTTTGATGGATTGAAGATACTAAAAAAATGGTTTAGTATTTTATCGATAGTTCTATTGGACTCATTATACCCGCTTGGTCATGTAAAACTTGAAATTGCGGTAAATTTGAAACCGAAAACCATTACCATGACAATATCCGGAAACAATAACACCAATAATCAGGATTTACTCAAGTTTGTTGAAGAAATGGCTGCAGTTTGCCAACCCGAAAACATCAGGTGGTGTACTGGTAGCCAGGAGGAATATCGGGAACTTTGCGACCTCTTGGTGGCCAATGGCACCTTCACAAGGCTTAACCCTGAACGATGGCCCAACAGCTTCGCTTGCAATTCAGATCCCAGTGACGTGGCTAGGGTAGAAGACAAAACTTTCATCTGCAGCCGGCGTAAAGAAGATGCCGGCCCCACCAATAATTGGGTGGACCCCCGCGAGATGAAGCCCAAAATGAAAGAACTTTTTAAGGGGGCCATGCGGGGTAGAACGCTCTATGTGATTCCATTTTGTATGGGCCCATTGGGTTCTCCTCTGGCCAAAATAGGAGTGCAGTTATCTGATTCGCCCTATGTGGTTGTGAACATGCATATTATGACGCGCGTAGGCGATAAAGTGCTCAGTCAGCTTGGCGCTGATGGGGAATATATCAAATGCCTTCATTCTCTGGGGGCACCCCTTGAGCCTGGCCAACAGGACGTTCGCTGGCCATGCAACCCCGCTGTAAAATATATTGTTCATTATCCGGAAGACCGGGCCATTGTTTCTTATGGATCCGGATATGGCGGTAACGCATTACTAGGGAAGAAATGTTTTGCGTTGCGCATAGCTTCCGTGATGGCGAAAGAAGAAGGTTGGCTTGCCGAACACATGCTCATTTTGGGGGTGGAAGATCCTAAAGGAAGGAAAACCTATGTGGCTGCAGCTTTCCCGAGTGCTTGTGGCAAGACCAATTTTGCTATGCTCATTCCCCCTGCTGAAATGCAGGGCTGGAAGGTGACAACGGTTGGAGATGATATCGCCTGGATCAAGCCAGGGAAGGATGGCAAGTTG
>JBDLUN010000075.1:0-11718 GCA_039805245.1 Bacteroidota bacterium | reverse complement strand
GAACAGTTAGCAAAGGAAATTATCTGTTTCCTTAACCAACCTTTATATGTCTGAAGGTTTTGTACATTCGCAAACAGATGAACAAAACTGACAAACAGCAAAATAAAAACAGCCTGCTCATCCTTATCCTGGGCTTGCTCACCGCTATCGGTCCACTTTCCATTGACATGTATCTCCCGGGTTTCAGCGTCATAGCCACAGACCTGAACACTTCCATCGAAATGGTGGGGCACTCGCTTTCCAGCTTCTTTATTGGCATCTGTGCCGGACAATTGCTTTCAGGCCCGTTGCTCGACCGGTTCGGGCGCAAAAAACCATTGTATGTGGGGTTAGTTGTTTATATCCTAGCATCCATCGGTTGCGGATTATCTGATTCCGTGGAAATGCTCATTGGCTTCAGGTTTTTGCAGGCATTGGGCGGATGTGTGGGTATGGTTGCACCAAGTGCAGTGGTGCGCGACAGCTTTCCGGTTGAACAAAGCGCGCGCGTTTTCTCCATGTTGATCCTGATCCTGGGTGTTTCACCGATACTTGCCCCTACTTTGGGGGGATTCATCATTTCTGGATGGGGATGGCAACCAGTGTTTTTTGTGTTGGCCGCCATCACCCTGCTGATCCTGATTGTTGTCGTTATCGCACTGCCTGAAACACGTCAGCCTGACCCCCATTACTCTCTCCATCCCAAAGCCATTATCGGTAACTTCCTGGAGGTCATCAAAAACCGCCAGTTCATGACCTATGCCATGGCCGGGAATACGGTTTCAGCCGGACTATTCGCCTACCTGGCGGGATCTCCTTTTGTTTTCATGGAAATACATGGCGTGGGCCAGCAGGCTTATGGTTGGATATTCGGACTGATTGCAGCAGGGCTCATCACAGCCAGCCAGTTCAACAACCTTATCCTGAAAAAACACAAAAGCGAAAAGATTCTCCGCACGGTTATCACCATCCAGGTCATCCTCGGCATCATTATGTGGACTGGATCTTGGCTGAATCTTTTCAACCTCTACTCGCTGATCATCATCATCATGCTATTCCTGAGCTGTCAGGGTTTCATCTTCCCCAACGCAGCAGCCATGGCCATGGCACCATTTACAAAACATGCTGGGAGTGCAGCCGCTTTGATGGGTGCCATCCAAATGGCGCTGGGGGCATTTGCCTCAGCCCTCGTTGGCATCTTTTTCAATGCAACAAGCATGCCGATGGTGACCATCATGCTGACATTTTGTATGACAGGATTTACTTTACTGGTAATCGGTCAAGCCAAATTGAAAAAAAAGCAGCAATAAAATTGATGGCTTTACATCGTGTTTGACAATATGCAGCAATATTGATAAGCAAAAAAAAGAGGCACAAATTGTGCCTCTTTTGCTTTCCTATGAATGATTTAGTAATCAATTCAAATCAAAACGATCAAGGTTCATGACCTTATCCCAAGCTGCTACGAAATCGTGCACAAACTTGTCTGAACCATCTTCGCAGGCATAAACCTCTGCAATGGCCCTAAGCTCTGAATTGGAACCAAAGATCAAATCAACCCTAGAACCGGTCCATTTCAATTCACCTGTCGCACGGTCCCTGCCTTCAAAAACATTTTTGGATGTTTCACTGGCTTTCCATGTGGTGGAGAAATCAATCAGGTTGGCGAAGAAGTCGTTTGTCAATGCTCCAGGGGTTTTGGTGAATACCCCATGTTGTGAATGGTCGTAGTTGGCTCCCAACACACGCATACCACCTATAAGAACAGTCATCTCTGGTACAGTGAGTGTCAACAACTGGGCTTTATCAATCAATACCTCTTCTGCTACGGAAGCATAATGTGTCTTGGAATAGTTTCTGAAACCATCAGCCAAAGGCTCAAGCACTTTGAAAGAATCCACATCAGTCTCTTCTTGTGAGGCATCTGCTCTGCCTGGTGTGAAAGGAACTTTTATAGATTTTCCTGCATTTTTCGCAGCCTGCTCAACACCGGCACAACCTGCCAAAACAATGAGATCAGCCAATGAAATCTGCTTGCCACCTGCTTGGGCTGCATTGAATTCTTTTTGGACGCCTTCGAGTGCATCCAGTACTTTACCGAGTTGTGATGGATTATTAACCTCCCAATATTTCTGTGGAGCTAAACGCACCCTTGCACCATTGGCACCTCCGCGCTTGTCGGAACCACGATAAGTGGAAGCTGAAGCCCATGCTGTGGATACGAGTTCAGAAACGGAGAGGCCTGATGCCAATACCTTGGCCTTCAACAATTCCACATCAGCGGCATCAACCAACGGATGGTCTACTGCGGGGATGGGATCTTGCCAAATCAATACCTCAACAGGTACTTCAGCGCCAAGATAACGGGAACGGGGTCCCATATCCCTATGTGTCAATTTGAACCAAGCCCTGGCAAAAGCATCAGCAAAATATTCAGGATTCTCATAAAACTTGCGGGAAACCTTTTCATATGCAGGATCTACACGGAGTGCAATATCCGTTGTCAACATGGTTGGCGCATGGCGCTTGGCAGGATTGTGCGCATCAGGAACTGAATCTGCACCACCACCATTTTTGGGTTTCCATTGGTGGGCACCGGCAGGGCTCTTGGTCAATTCCCACTCGTAACCAAAAAGGTTCTCAAAATAATTGTTGCTCCATTGCGTAGGTGTTGTTGTCCATGCACCTTCAAGACCACTGGTGATGGTATATTCACCATTACCGGTGCCATAGGTGTTTTTCCAACCGGTGCTCTGCTCTTCAATACTGGCACCAGCTGGCTCCTTGCCTACATACTGACCCGGATCGGCAGCACCATGTGTTTTACCGAATGTATGTCCACCTGCAATCAAGGCAACAGTCTCCTCATCATTCATGGCCATGCGGGCGAATGTTTCCCGGATATCCCTGGCTGAAGCCAATGGATCAGGATTACCATTAGGCCCTTCAGGATTGACATAAATCAATCCCATTTGCACTGCAGCGAGTGGATTTTCAAGATCCCTGTCACCAGTATACCTTTTGTCACCCAGCCACTCACGCTCAGAACCCCAATACACATCCTCATCCGGCTCCCAAACATCAGCACGTCCACCGGCAAAGCCAAAGGTCTTGAATCCCATAGACTCCAAAGCACAGTTTCCTGCCAAAATCATCAGATCAGCCCAGGAAAGGCTCTGTCCGTATTTCTTTTTCACAGGCCACAGCAACAAACGGGCTTTGTCGAGGTTGGTATTATCAGGCCAACTGTTCAATGGAGCGAAACGCTGCATACCCCGACCACCACCACCGCGGCCATCGGTTGTACGGTATGTACCGGCACTGTGCCAGGCCATGCGGATGATAAACGGACCATAATGTCCATAGTCTGCAGGCCACCAGTCTTGTGAGGTGGTCAATGCAGCAATGATATCTTTTTTAACTGCAGCCAAGTCAAGCGACTGGAACGCAGCAGCATAATCAAAACCGGAATCCATGGGATTAGAAAGTGAGGAATGCTGACGGAGTATATTCAGCTTTAGCTGATTAGGCCACCAATCAACATTTTGGGTACCTCTACCGGCCACCTGTTTTACTGCACCACTGAAGGGGCACTTGCCCTCTGCACTTGGATGTTGGGATGAACTCATAGTATTAAATATTCGATTTTATATTGTTAACAGATTCAAGGGAAGTCCTTATTGTCGGGAAATTATTGATAGTAGGATAGGAAATATTGGCACAAATTTATGCCATAATCATCATTATTTCTTTCGCAAAAAGGAATTTGACCACTTTGATGCTGTTTCTCAGAATTGGTTAAACACCATAAAAAATAAAATGTTGGTTTGTTCAACATTTATACAATATGTGTATGAATCGTTCAACAAACGTAATGTTTGCAGGTATTGATTGTAAGATCAGGTGTAAGCCAACTTCCAAGAATTTTGCAACACAAACAAAGGTTCAAATGGCTGCTTACAGATGTTGGAAAGCAGTTGAAGATATTTTGTCTTGATCAAAGACCAGTTCTCAATTTCATCTGTTGTTTCACGTAAAGTTTTGACTGCATTGAACTTTTCAGTCGAACCTGAAAAATCTTCATCCAAATCAGTTTCAACAGCATTGAATGTGGTCAGATCAGTATCTTCACTTTTTGTAAAAGCCTTGCACAAGTGATGTGATGGGCATCGATAACCTATATAGCCGACTTCTTTTGTAAAATAGGTAACAAGTGCCTGTTGGACAAAGAAACAAAAAAACAAAAGCAACAAAAAGGAATAGGAAGTTAGCTTAAAGAGTATTGGCTTCTTTTGGGATTCACTATTCTTTGTTATGCGTTTGAATGGTAACACTTAAACAAATTTAACCTAATTTCAAACAAATCCATCATTTATGCCACTGCAATCCGCTATCCCCATCCTCGCCTTCCTTAACCAAGCCGAAACGGTGGCATTTTATCAGCAATTGGGATTTTCCTGCAACAGCAATTGGCCCGATTACCTCATGTGCTCAAAAGACAACATCGAAATTCACCTCTGGAAATGTAATGACGAAAACATTCCCAAAAACACAGGCTGCTACATCCGTGTAAACGAAATCGACAAGCTCTATCAGGAGTTTGATGCTTTAAATATCATTCACCCGAACGGAAAACTGGAAAACAAACCCTGGAAAATCCGTCAGTTCAGCATCTTGGATAACAGCGGGAACATCATCCATTTCGGACAATTCCTTTAACACACCTGCTTATCAACTGCCCAACAGCAGCTGAAGGATATAATACAAAATGGATGGGCATAACAAGCAGGCCAGACCGGTGTAGAAGGTGGCTGTGAGTGCTCCGTATGGTACCAACTTGGGGTCAGTTGCAGCCAAACCTGCTGCCACTCCACTGGTGGTGCCCATCATACCACCGTAAATCATGGCAGTTCGTGGATTATTGAGGCCTATGTGTTTGGCGATAACTGGAGTAAGAATGGTAACCAAAACAGATTTGACGACGCCAATGGCTATGCTGATGGCAATCACATCAGAAGGGGCACCGATGGCATTGCCTGTAACCGGACCCACAATAAACGTACACGCACCTGCTCCAATGGTTACTACACTGCGTACATCTTTGTAACCCATCAGGTAACCAATCATCCCACCCATGAAAAATGCTGCAAAAATACCGATCAACAATGATAGGATGCCGACCCAACCGGCTTTCCTGATTTCTGTAAAACTGGCTCCCATAGCAGTGGATACAATAGAAAAATCACGCATCATCGCTCCACCCAATAATGCCATGCCAGACAATACAGGAATGTCTGCAATGCCTTTCTTCCCACCAAAATAAGCCAACAACAAGCCGATGGTTATGGCAATGGCAGCCCCCGGAATTTTCCCTCTTGTCAGTTTCTTCGACAGTTGAAAGGACACCATCATGATGATTCCTACAAACAAAAACGCTACAATCAATTCATTCTTGAGCAGCAGTTGTTGAAGTTTTTCCATGCCTATAGATTAATGCTGTTCCTGGTCAGCAAAGAGTTTGGATAATAGCGGTATCAAAGCAAAACAAAAAAGGGTTCCCACCACACCAACAACCAATGCCACCCAGCCGCCACTGAGTGCCGCCTGAACATTTTGTATAGACGACATGGCCACGACCACGGGAATATACATACCGCTCCAGAAATAAACACCTGATTCGGATTCGGTATCAATCCAGTTTTTTTGCTTCATGAAATCACCAAGCAAAATCAAAAAAAGCATCCCAAAACCCACACCACCAATGTTGCCATCGAAGGCAAAAATGTCGCCTAACACTTCACCAAGTATTTGCCCGGCCAGATAACAGGCCGCGAGAACAGCCACGCCATATATTTTCATAAAACCTGATTGGGTTTAAAAAACTGTTTCACTTCGTTTTTAACCACCTTACCCATGGTGTTTCGGGGCAACTCATCCACAATAAGGTATTTTTTTGGGGTTTTATAGGCAGCCATCTGCCCCCTGATCCACGCATTCAATTGTTCCAGATCAATTGTTTGGGTGATGGTCAATGCCGCGACCACCTTTTCCCCCCATTCCTCATCAGGAATACCTACTACAGCAACATCAGCAATACCGGGATATGTCCGCAATACCTCTTCAATCTCCAAAGCAGATAGCTTATACCCCCCTGATTTGATGATGTCCACCGAATTGCGGCCCGATATCCGGTAATACCCCTCTTCCACCACTGCCATATCTCCTGTTTTGAACCAACCATCAGGCGTAAATGCATCCTTAGTCTGGTCAGGCCTTCGCCAATACCGGCTGAACACATTCCTGCCCCTGACATGAATTTCTCCCATCTCGCCCGCAACTACAGACTGAAAGGCCTCATCAACCAGCCTAACCTCTACTCCCGGAAGTGGCTGTCCGATATATCCCGCCCGGCGTTCACCTGTATAGGGATTGCTGATGGCCATGCCAATTTCAGTCATGCCATACCGCTCCAGTAATGTATGCCCACTGATGGTCTTCCACTTTTCCATGGTCGTCACCGGCAAGGCCGCCGAACCGCAAACCATCAACCTGAAATTTTTCATGGCAGCTGTTAAGGCGGATCGCCCGGATTCGGGCAGACTCTCCCAATATGCGATGAGCTTGTAATATATGGTAGGTACAGCCATGAACAAGGAAAGTCCATCTTCACGAAAAATCCTGAAAACAGCTTCGGGAGAAAATTGGGGGAGAAAAGTCAACTTGGCCCCGACATAAAGGGCACATCCAACCACATTCACCACGCCGTGCACATGGTGAAGGGGTAACACACAGAGGATATGGTCTTCGGATGTCCATTGCCAAGCACCTACAAGTATCTCCACCTGCGCCTTCAAGTTGGCATGGGTCAATACCACCCCCTTGGGAAGGTTTGTTGTTCCACTGGTATAAAGCATGAGTGCCGGCGAATCTTCACTTAGCTCGGGAAGTTCAAGTGGGGATGGATCAAGGGATTGTCCCAAAACATGCATGGTAATACCTTCTTGTACACAATGGTCTTCGAGCAGCTTGGCGTATATCGGGGAAACCACAACCTGACTGACTGCTGCATCTTCCAAAACATACTGCAAAGATGGTAATGGATAACTGAGACATAAGGGAACAGCCATCCCTCCGGCTTTCCAGATGCCCCATAAAACGGCAACATAATCAAAACCAGGATCCACCATGAAGGCAATCTGTCCGGCAGTATTTTCTCTGGCTTGCAACAGCAACATGGCCGCCATTTGCGCAGATTGCCTATCCAAGTCGCCATAAGCATATTGCCTGCCTTGAGCTACAATGGCTGTTGCCTGTGTATCAACGGCCCTGTGCTGGAAAATCATAGTGCTGCCAACCTGATATTACGGTAACTGATGCTCATCTCATTACCGGGATGGAGCTGGAGTCCAACCGGTCCTTCTGCTGCCATACCATCTGAAGTGTAAGTCATCACTTCTTGTCCGTTTAACCAAACAGTATAGGTATTGCCAATCACCTTCACCTTCATCGTGTTCCAATCTTTCAACCGGAGTATCTCTTTGACTTTCGCTTCTACGGGATAGCCCTTTTTCGGAATGTAGGGCGATGCGGTCAAATCCCGCTTGAGTGAACCAGATATGCCAATCTGCACCTGATCATGCTCTGAACGCAGAAATATCCCGGAGTCGACCACACCTTCACCCATAAGGAAGTCTGCCTGGATGATGAAATCCTTGTATTTCTTTTCGGTCCATAAAATACTGCCCTTCTTCTCAGCAGTGCTCTTCACAAAAAGGATGCCTTTTCCTGCTGTCCACCACACATTGTTGGGAGGAGCTACCCATCCTTTCAAATTCTTTCCGTTGAAAATTTTTTTGAGGTGCGGCTGGTCTCCAGGAACAAAAGCCGTGAGCAAACAAATGAGTGAAATGGCAAACAACTGTTTCATGTTCTGAAAATATGAATTTTCAGTAACTTGTTGCATGCAAAAAACAAATTCGCGCAGGAATTTCCTACGCAACGCGGCCAGTACAGCAGTTGCCGCAGCAGTTACACCGGCATCGGTATTGGCATCTCAAGAGGTCTCTTCTTTGCCGCAAAACCATCAGCAAATTATCGGTGCCAACGACAAGATCAGGATAGCTGTGCTGGGTGTCAACGGCAGGGGCAAGTCCCATATTGAAGAGATCATGGACCTGCAACAGAAGTCCAATGTGGAAGTTGTTGCCCTTTGCGATCCGGATATGGTCATCCTGCAAAAGGTGGCAGCGGATTTCGAAAAAAAGTACGGGAAGAAAGTAATGATCGAACAGGATTTTCGAAAACTATACGAAAACAAAAACATTGACGCGGTAACGTTGGCCACCCCCAACCATTGGCATGCCCTGCAAACCATTTGGGCCTGCCAGGCCGGTAAAGATGTTTATGTGGAAAAGCCTGCAACGCACAATATCCACGAAGGAAAGAAAATGATTGAAGCGGCTTACAAATACAACCGCATCGTGCAACATGGCGTGCAACTCCGCAGTTCAGTAGCCATCCGGGAAGCGGTCAAACACCTGGAAGAGGGATTGATAGGGAGGGTGTACATGTCGCGCGGACTGGTTTACAGAAGACGGCCAGACATCGGCAACAAGGGCATCTCACCGATTCCAGCCGGATTGAACTATGATCTCTGGTGCGGTCCCGCCCCCATGCGCCCCTTCACCCGCAACCTGGTCCATTATAATTGGCATTGGCATTGGAATTACGGCAATGGAGACGTGGGCAACCAGGGCATTCATGAAACTGATTTGTGCATGTGGGGATTGGGCGTGGATACGCTGCCCGAAAGGATTACCTCAATGGGAGGCAAATTCCTCTGGGACGATTGCAAAGAAGTGCCCGAGATCCAAACATCAATCTATCATTACCCCAAACAGAAAAAAATCATTCAGTTTGAAGTGCGCAACTGGAACACCAATCTCGAAGACGGTGCCGGTGTAGGTAATATCTTCTATGGTGAAAAAGGATACATGGTTGTCAAAGGTTATGGCACATACGAAACTTATCTCGGAGAGAAAAGAGAAAAAGGTCCCTCTCGCACGGAATCTGGTGAACTGGGGCTCCATTTTCAGAATTGGTTCGATGCCATCAGGGCAAGAGATATGAGCATCCAGCATGGTCCGGTGCAAACAGGGCACCTCTCCTCTTCGCTTGCTCACTTGGGTAACATCTCCTACAGGCTTGGTCGCCAGTTGGAATTTGATCCGGTGGCAGAACGATTCATCGGTGAAGGGGAAAACGAAGCCAATGCTATGCTGAGCAGGGATTACCGCGCACCCTATTTGCTGCCGGAAGTGATTTAGTGGAGAAATAGACACATGAAGGGAATTTTATTGACAACGCTGAATGCCAAGTACATCCACATGAACCTGGCCATCCGGCTGCTTTATGAACTGAACAAGGCTGACGAAAGACTGGAGTGGAAGGAGTTTGCCATCAAGGAAGACCTCGATCTGATTGCCGCGCATTGTGCAAGCTATGAAGTGGTCTGTTTCAGCTGCTATATCTGGAACATAACCCAAACCCTTCAAGTCATCGACAAGATCAAAGCCATCAGTCCGGATACCAAAATCCTGCTGGGCGGTCCGGAAGTCACCTATGATTGGCAAGCCATGATGGAAAATCCATCCATCGATTACATCATCACCGGTGAGGGTGAAATTCCCTTCGCCAGCTTCCTCAAAGCCTTCCCACAAGATCTGCACAGGGTCAACAACCTGGCTAGCAGACATCGGGGTGAAGTGGTCTACCAACACCACAGCGGAAACTTCGACCTGCTGGAATACGCAGACACCAATCCATACCAACACGACGATCTTTCCACCCTATCCAATAGGGTACTGTACATCGAAACATCCAGGGGCTGTCCGTACAAATGCGAATTCTGCCTGGCCAGCCTCGACAACCGCGTGCGATACCTCCCCATGGAGCACATCAAAAGCAACCTGCGTTACCTGATGGAGCATGGCAAGGTGATCAAATTCCTAGATCGGACCTTCAACGTGAAAAAGGATTTTACACTGGAAATATTCCAATTCATCCTCGACCATGCCCAACCGGATCAGGTCTTTCAATTTGAAATTACGGCTGATATCCTTCACCCGGCCATCATGCAATTCATCAAAGAAAAGGTTCCGACAGGACTGTTCCGCTTTGAAATCGGTATCCAAACGGTGAACAAAAAAGCGAACCTGGAGGTGAGCCGGAAACAGGATTTCGAGAAAACGAAAGGGGTTATCCTCGAATTGAAGAATCATGTCGACATGCATCTGGACCTGATCGTTGGCCTTCCATTGGATTATTGGGACGATGTGAAGTTCAGCTTTGAATCTGTTTTCAAACTATATCCGCCGGAATTGCAACTGGGATTCCTGAAGTTTCTGAAAGGAACGCCCGTGCGGGAAAAGTACCTGGACCATGGGTATGTATTTGATGAAAAGGCACCTTACCAGATCATCCGCAGCAATTATCTGTCGGAGCAGGAACTCTATGATATTACCCTGCTTGAGCATGCGCTGGAAATTTATTGGAACAAACCGCGGTTGAAAAATACGCTGATGCATGTGGCGGAACAATACAGCATCTTTGATTTCCTCTGGGGGCTTGGTCTCGCATTTAAAGCATCACATGGCCGTTTCATCGGCTTTACGTTGGATCAGGTTTACACCATCGCATCTGGATATATTCAACAGACCTTCCCCGATGATCAGGTGATGATGGAGATGCTGGGCATCGACTATTGGCTACAACACAAGATCAAACCGGCAACATCCCTTATTCCGGAAGTGGACAAGAAAGAAAAGTTCGCATTGCTCGATGCCTGGAAGCTGCCCCACAACAGGTTCAGGTATGCAGTGGCCCGCATCGGATTTGATTTCAACCTTTGGAACCGGGAGCGCCGGGTGGAAGCTGTTCCTTCCTGGGTGATCATTGAATTCAACGGACAAACCAAACCCAGGTTATTGGAAAGGCCTGCACTTGAATCAGCCTAAAGTTCGATGTTATGCTGATAACCCACCATCATCAGGTGCAGGATTCCACTTCTTTGTTGCAAATGGGTATAGCCGATGTTGATGGTTTGTTTGGAAGTGGGTTTGATATGGAGAAAGGCTCCAATCCTGTTTTGGTTGAATATCCAATCCCCATGCTGATGCTGCACCATGATTTCATCATATAACTGAAAATCAAGTTTCGGATGGATGGGATGGATAAAGGCTGTCCGGTACCTAACCCTATGAGCAGTATAGGCAGCTAGCTTGGATGTGGCAATGAACCAACGATGATCCGCCCTCACCCGCTGCACCCATCGCAGCTTATTCCAGTGATCCTGCCGCACTACTTCCTCCCAAATCCGGTTCTCAGTCCCAAAGGCTGGCTTGTCTTTTTCAACCCTGAAAGCAAAGAGAGCATAGCCTGCAGCTGCATTCCATTTCGGGTTGAAATAATGGCGTAGTCCTGTCCGGTAAAACCATAGCGTCGCCCTTGCACTGGTACCGATGGTTCTGTATCCCGCATCCTGATGCCATTCCCAATTTTTCTTGCGCATGGTAAGCTGACCGGCAAACCAGATGCTTGATGATTGTGCATGGATCATGCCGGAAATAAACAGACAAAAAAAAGCCGCGTGAATTTTTCTCACGCGGCAATTTAGCTAAATCTTATAATACTGCTCCCAGCCTTTACGGGGCGGTGCGCCCACCAGCAACTGGTTGGCCA
>JBDLUN010000074.1:0-6183 GCA_039805245.1 Bacteroidota bacterium | reverse complement strand
AGGGTGTTTGTCCGGTCGGTTACATATTCCACCCTGAACTCCTCCTCAATGATGCCTGCTTCAGAATTTTGTTTGTGCATCCTGTTGAAGCCGGTTGCCAATACCTGCTCTTGGGTGGCTTTCGGAAGCAAATCCCCTGCAAGCTGCCAAGTGACGAACTGATCAAAAGGGATGTTGCGGTTGTAAGCACTGATGACCCAATCACGCCAGGGACTCACTTCATGGTGTTTGTCGTCTAGGTAACCATGGGTGTCTGCATACCGCGCCACATCCAACCAATAAGCTGCCATGCGTTCCCCATAATGTTTTGAAGCCAGGAATTTGTCCACCAGCTGTCCGTAGGCATTGGGACTGCCATCTTTGATAAACTGGTCCACTTCTGTTGGTGAAGGAGAAATCCCGCGGATGTCGAAACTGAGCCTCCGGATGAGGGTCTCTTTATCGGCTTCAGGAGCCGGTTGCAGGTTGCGCTGCTCTTGAGCGGAAAGGACAAAATTGTCAATCGGATTTTTTACCCATTTTTCATCTTCCACTGCCGGTGGCTTTTGTTGCTCCGGTGCCACAAAGGCCCAATGTGGCTTGTATTCCGCACCCTGTTCAATCCATTTGATGAGGATGGCTTTTTCCTGTTCGGTAAGGGTAAGGTGAGATTCTGGCGTGGGCATCCTGTACTCGGGATCATTGCTGAGGATGCGGTGTATCACTTCGCTGCGGCGCAGGTTTCCGGGCTTGATGGCTTTCAATCCTGATTCAGTCACTTTCGCATAGGCCGCCTCGGGAATATCCAATCGAAGATCAGCCTTTTGCTTTTTGGCATCAGGGCCATGGCAAGCAAAACATTTATCCGACAAGATTCTCTTTACATCCCTATTGAAATCAATCTCTTCAGGCAATGAAGCATAAGCTGCTGCAACATCCTCAGGCACTTTCACCTGCCCGCAAGACATGTATGTCAATGCGAATGACAACAATAAGCTGAACGATAACAATGCTTTGCTCCACTTGCAACACAGCGCAAGAACAACTATAACGGCTCTATCTCTTTTGGAAAATATCCCTTTTTTCATCTTGTGGCAGGCAACTTTAGGCTAATTGGTAGGTAAGAAGTTACTGGGGTGTTTTAAGGCTTCATAATTTACAGATTTTTAGGGACATGGCCAATAACAATCAGCTATATTCATCGTGTAGGACCGATACCAGATTTTTCCCCCACAGAGAGTTTCACTAATTTCAACACAATCAACGATCAGGTCATGATGAAAAAAATCCTCCTGCAGGGGTTGCTCCTGCTCATTTTCGTACAACCGCTGCAGTTGCAATCCCAGGAAATTCATGTTTCCCCGTTGGGAAACGATAGAAACCCAGGAACAAAAATGAAACCGCTGGCAACACCAGAGGCAGCAAGAGAACTCTTGCGCAAACTCCGTACAGGCAAACCCGATCAAAACAAAGCTGCTAGGATCATCATGCATGCAGGCACTTACGATTTGAAAGGCAGTTTTGTGTTGGATGAGCGTGATGGTGGAACGAAAGCCAATCCGGTACATTGGAGTGCAGCAGCAAACGAAGATGTGATCCTGAGTGGTGGCAAAACCATTCCATCGGATTTGTTCAAACCAATCAGCAATCCTGCCATTTCAAACAGGCTAGGTACCCATGCAGCTTCACAGGTCATGGAACTGGATATCCGGCAGGCGGGCATCACCAACACCGGGAAGCACAGACAATACGGACACGGATTGCCAGTAGTACCATCCACTATGGAACTCTATTTCAACCACGAACCGATGATATTGGCAAGGTATCCCAACAAGGGAGATATCAAAATCGGAAAAGTGGTTGACAAAGGATCGGTTCCCAGGGTTGGCGACAAATCCAACCGTGGTGCGGTATTCAACTATACCGATGATCGGCATAAACGCTGGGCCGGACAATCGAATATCTGGATTCAGGGGACATTGAATTATGGGTTTGCAGACGACTACAATCCCATTGAAAAGATTGACACCACCAACAAGACGGTGAAACTGGGCAAACCACATCTCTACGGCGTTGGCGCAGGCTCGGATTTTCAATCCTATGTGGCCATCAATTTACTCGAAGAACTCGATGAACCTGGTGAATGGTTTTTGGATGAAACTTCGGACAAACTTTACCTCTGGCCTAACTCCTCCATAAAAGGTGCTGATATCAAGGTGTCTGTTCTCGAAGATCCGATTGTAGCCTTGGAAGGTGTCAGCCACCTCCGTTTCTCGGGGATGAAAATCGAAGCCGGTAGGGGTATTGGTCTTTACATGGAAAACTGCACTTATACGGAAGTAGCTGGTTGCACCATCCGCAATGTAGGTACCACCGGTATGGTGATGGGCCAGGGTGCCCAATTGTTGGCTGAAAACAGTTCGGTGGATGACTATGAAGGGATTCCCGTATCCAGGCAGGTAGGAAGTTTTCAGAACCACATTTACAGGAATACTACCTGGAACAGGAATGCGGGTCACCACAACCGGATCCTCAGCTGCGATATCTACAATACCGGTAGTGGTGGCGTTATGCTCAGCGGAGGCGACAAAAAAACACTGACCCCTGGAAACAATACAGTCGAAAACTGCCGGATTTCGTTGTACAACAGAAGAAACAAATTCACCTTTGCAGGCATTCGGGTAGATGGTGTTGGCAACAGGATTGTGCACAATGAAATCTTCAATTCCGACTGGCACGGCATATTCGTTCATGGCAATGAGCACGTCTTTGAATACAACCATATCCATGATGTTACACTCAATTCTAATGATACCTCACCTTGGTACATTGGCAGAAATCCGAGTGATAGGGGTAATGTGGTGAGATACAATTATTTCGACCACTGTGGCAACAAAAACAGGATGAACATGGGCATCTATTGCGACGACTCTTCAACGGATGTGCTTATTTACGGTAATGTATTCAATAATATGCTGACAGACCATGGGGTGTTGTTCAGCAATACCGGATGGCACCTGGTGATGAAAAATAATATCGTCATCAACCCCATTGCACATACTGCTGTAACATCAGCCAATTATTACACCTGGGCTGCCCCACAAGCAGTGGAGATGTTTGGTGATAGCGGACTGATCCGCAAAAGACTTACAAAGGAAATTGATTTTCGGTCTCCGCCATACTCCACAAAATACCCGGCACTTTTACCATATCTCGATGCCATCACACCTGGCAAAGAATGGCAATCCATGCGCGCCAGGGGAAATGTATTGGAAGGCAACCTGATCATCGGAGGTCCTGACAATCCCATCAAACTCCTCGGTGGTGAACACGCCCAGATGGATGGCAGGAACAATTGGGTAACCAAAGAAGATCCGGGTTTTGTGGATATGGCAAACAAAAATTTTGCACTCAAGCCGGATGCTAAAGCCTTTCAGATGATACCCGGATTTGAACCCATCCCCTTCAACAAAATGGGCATTTACAAAGACCCATACAGGAAATGAAGTAAACCCGATAAGATGAACAGAAGATCTGCAATTGGAAATTTAGCTTTGACAACATTGGGCATGAGCCTTTCCGGTTTTAAGAGTGCACAAATGACCAAAAACCTGAACATTCAACGGGAAGGATCCTTTTCTTTAAACGGACATCTACTTCGCTTCACCCATCCCGGCATTACCAATAACTTTTCCATCACCATGCTGGCAGACACACACCTCTTCAAAGATGATGAAAGGGGATTATCCTATACTGGTTTCAGCGGTAGGATGGCGAAAGCCTACAACAACACAAAACATTTTATCAGCGGTGAACCTACTAATCCCGAAAAGGCATTTGTTGAAACACTTCAGGTTGCGCAGCAAACCAATGCAGCCATACTGGCCATGATTGGTGACATTCTCAGTTTCCCTTCCGAAGCAGCTGTAGAGTGGGTTAAGGAGGAGCTGAAAAAAAGTGGATTGAATTATGTATATACTGCAGGGAACCACGACTGGCACTATGAAGGAATGGAAGGCACTTCAGACATACTTCGGGACACCTGGATCAAAAAGCGTTTGCATCCCCTTTACAATGGTCAAAATCCTTATGCGCATCGAAGGGAAATCAATGGGGTAATTTTCATTACTATCGACAATTCAACCTACGAAATCAATCCTGAACAACTAAACCTGCTGCAGTCTTGTCTGCAGGAAAACAAACCTTGCATCCTCTTGCTGCATATCCCACTGTATACCCCTGGCAGACCTGTTTCCTTTGGTTGCGGGCATCCGCAATGGAATGCATCCAATGATAAGAATTTTAAACTTGAAAGAAGAATGCCATGGCGTGCAACAGGACATACCGCAACAACGCTGGCATTTTACAAGACTGTTTTTTCAGCTCCTAACCTCATGGGCATCTTAGCAGGACATATCCATCAGCCTTCCGTTGATGTTGTCAACGGTATTCCACAGGTGGTGGCGGCCGCCAATGCCAACGGAGGTTACTTACAGGTGAGTTTCGATGCAAACCATGACTACTTCCCGGCCCAATAGTCGATAACCAGCACCTTGTCGAGGTGAGGCTTCAACACTTCCACAAAAGCCTTATGGGCCGGATGGGGCAAATAAACCTCACGGTCTTTCTCTGAGGTGAAGGTGACCAAGAAACAATGGGTAAAGCCCTGGTTGATACCTTCCGGACTGTTGTTCTTTCCCCACTCGAAATCCTTGATTTCTTTGATTTGTGATGGCAATTTCCTGAAAGCATCTTCCACCGACTTTACATCAGCTGCACTGCTGGTGCTTTTGAAGGAAAAGAGCACCACGTGTCTGAGACTTGATGTGGATTGTTGGGCTTGCGCCAATGTTGTGAAACCGCAAAAAATGGCCAAAGTGAGGATAAGCTTTTTCATATCAGCAATTTAATCAATAACTTGTTATGTCAATCCATCAGCCACCCAAAAATATACCCATGAAAAATTGGATCCTACCGGTCTTATTATTTTTCTCCACTGCCACATCAGGGCAGGAAACCCTGCGGCCAAGGGATAATGACATCCTCCTTTTGCTCGACACCTATTTTGGTGAAACTCCTTCCTCATCATCGGTTGGCATCACCGATGGCAATGGCTTGCAGACCAAAAGAAAATTCAGGATTACTGCGGATACGCTGGTGATGATGCTACATGACCCCAAAGACCTGATTTCCGGCACCGATTTCCATGACACCATCAAAATACCTTTCCATTCCATCCAAAAAATCACCTTGATACGGGCACCGGGAGCAAACAATGTTCCAGGAGTTGCCATACAGTTTACACCCAAAAAAACAAATACCCTGCCGGTTAAAGTGGAGGATATAGGAGCGGCAGGGAACAGCAAAATCAATGAAAAACAATTGAACCAGGTGAGGGGTTCTTCCGTTGGGCAGCGCATTGCCGGACAAGCAGCCGGTGTCCGTGTCTCAAACGATAACAGTCCTGGTGGAGCCGCCCGCATCAACATCCGCGGCATCAGTTCCGTATTTTCAGGGAATAATCCCCTCTACATTGTTGATGATGTTCCGATGAACAACATTAACCTCTTGAATCCCGATGACATCGCATCCATTGAGATCCTCAAGGATGCTTCCGCAACCGCCATGTACGGCGTGAGGGGTGCCAATGGAGTTGTGCTGATCAAAACCAAAAAGGGTGGAGAAGAAGACCCTATTGAAAAGGACGAAAGCACCACACCCTATGCCCTTTGGGTTTTTGGCAGCAAAGCAAAAGAAATGAAAAAGGCCAAGGACGACAAACGGCTCCTTGACCTCCTACAGGCGCGCATTGACTGAGACCCACCCTCTTTATTTTTTTTCCTGCAGAAATATGCTGCGGTCGTTCAGAAAAGCCGCAATCCATACCAATGCCAACGTAAATGCAGCATTGATCACAGGCATGCCGTGAGAAAGGTCGGTTGCCATGGCTCCGGCAAAATATGCGGTCAGAAACAATACCCCCAGCTTTCTGGTAGCAGGATAGATGAACAGACCGGCAAAGAGAATTTCCATGATGCCCAGCAGGCTGATATAATCACCAACACCTACCTTGGTTAGTGTGTCTACTGCTTCCTTCAATCCGGAAAGTTTCATCACACCACTCATCACCACCATCAGGGTAATGAGCACGGTGAAAACTGTAATGGCCACTTTTTTGTATTTCATGTTTGGGTTGTTTTAAGG
>JBDLUN010000073.1:0-3054 GCA_039805245.1 Bacteroidota bacterium | reverse complement strand
TAACTTCATGACCATCAAGTGAAATTTGTGTTAGTAATTCGTTCATTTCCAAATTTTTATAAAGCATACCTGAAGCTTTACCTGATCTTGCCGAACTGTGGAATGACAATGCTCCGGTAGATAAGGCAAGATTGCCGATATTTATAGAACGAACACCTGATCCTGGCATGATGCGGATGCGGTTGCCTGCTTGCTCCACCAGACTTTTAAGCAGTGCAGCACCTTCCTGTGCAGTTGGCATCAAGCCGCTTGTAAGTATTCGTTTACAGCCTATTGCAATGATCTCCTCAAGTGATTGTTGAGGATTGCATACGCGGTCAAATGCCCGGTGGAATGTCACATCCATATTACCGGCAGCATGGACCAATGCAGATGATCGTTCAACATCCACCGTTCCATCGGCGCTGAGCATACCTATGACAACACCATCACAACCTTCTTCCCGGCAGGCAATAATGTCTGCTTTCATGGCTTCGAATTCTGCATTCGAATAAAGGAAATCACCACCTCTGGGCCTGATGATTGGGAATAGCTGGATAGTAGTCAATCTCCTGGCTTGTTTAATCATACCGAGCGATGGGGTAGTGCCTCCTTCTTGAGGATTGGCACAAAATTCTATCCTGTCTGCGCCATTATCAGCAGCAATTTGACAGGATTCCAAATCAAAAGCAATTACTTCCAGTTCGTATGCCATATCAATTGAAATAACTTTCACCGGGTATCACCATTTCTTCATTGGCTGATTTTACAGCATATGAAAATCCCTTTTGAAGTGCATAAGCACCATAGTTGCCTTTGTTATCGATGGCAAGAAAACCGATTTGTATGTTTTTGGCCTTTTCCGGGTCTCTTTTGGCAATCCGTTCAACAACTTTTTTACAGGCCTCACGCGGACTATTTCCCTGGCGCATGTATTCCACTACCAGGTGGGATCCGACACAACGGATCACTTCCTCACCAACGCCAGTGGATGTTGCTGCGCCTACTTCACCGTCCACAAATAATCCCGCACCAATGACCGGGGAGTCACCAACCCTACCATGCATCTTAAATGCCATACCGCTTGTAGTGCAGCCGCCGCTCAATCTTCCTTGTGCATCCAAAGCCAGCATGCCAATAGTATCGTGGTTGTCAATACTCCCTGGAAAGAAACCGGGATCAGGCGTTTGGTACGATTTATTTTCAATATTCATCACCGGAGCATAATTGGCTTTTTTTAACCATTCTTTCCATGCAGCCTCGCTGTCTGGTGTCAGCAGGTTTTCTTTTTGGAATCCGTTGGCCAATGCAAATTGCAAAGCGCCTTCACCTACAAGGATTACATGCGGTGTTTTTTCCATGACCATCCGTGCAACCGAAATGGGATGTTTGATATGCTCTAGGCACATGACCGATCCGCAATTTCCTTTCTCATCCATGATACAGGCATCCAGGGTCACTTTTCCATCGCGGTCCGGATAACCGCCATATCCTACTGTTTTATTGCTTTCATCAGCTTCAGTTACCCTGGCACCTTTTTCAATTGCATCAAGTGCATGACCATTGGCAGCGAGAATTTTCCAACCTTCAGCATTGGCAGCTTTGCCGAAATCCCATGTGGAAATGATTATCGGTTTTTGGGGTTTCTGTATGCCATTGTTCGTGGAAAATGCACCTGATACCGCAGGTATTCCCAATAAAGTATTTCTCAAAAATGATCTTCTGAACATGGAGGATTTTTAAAATACAATTTACTGAATCTAACTACATTAGCATATATAAATCTGAACAATAAAATCACTTATAATTTATATTATGTTAAATAGGTATTTAGGTAAAATGGGAATGATCTTTGGGATGTTTCTTGGATCATTGTTTGTCTGTTCTCTTCCCTCATCAGCACAGTTGCGATGGAAAGATGTCTCAGCAGATTATGGTAAACTGCCCAAATCAATTACCGTATTCCGTACGAATGATTCGATATTGGGTCGACCGAATATTGCTTTTTATGTCAAAATTGATACGCGCGACAAAAAAACTGTTTTCAACGTGGATACCACTTTACACCGAAGGCTTACCCCTTTGCAGTTTCATAATAGAAACAATGCCCCAGCAATTGTCATGAACTGCTCTTTTTTTGAATTCAAACAAAACAGGAATGTTAACTTGATTGTACAGCAAGGAAAAATGGTTGCATTTGATACACCTGTTGTTTCCAGAAAAGGAAAAGATACGCTGACCTTCATGCACACTTTAGGCAGTGCATTTGGCATGGACAACAAACGGAATATGGACATAGTCTACAATTTCAATGATTCCTCATTGAAGTATCCTTTTTATCAGTCCGTGCCCTTGAAGCCGGTCATAGATTCTTCGCAGACTTTTTCCCCAAGCCATCCTGCACTCTCAGCGTTGAGAACCTGGAAAGTGAAAATGGCTTTTGGAGGTGGACCGGTTCTCATTCGAGATGGAAAAATGGATATCACCAATAATGAAGAACGGAAATTTGCTGGGAAAGCCATCAATGATTTGCATCCAAGGACCGCAATTGGTTATACTGCTGATGGGTATATGATTTTATTGGTGGTACAAGGAAGAATGAAAGGAATAGCTGAAGGTGCTTCCTTGACAGATCTGGCATCTATGATGCTTAATTTGCAATGTGTAGAAGCCATGAACCTCGATGGCGGAGGAAGTAGTATGTTGCTTGTCAATGGCCAAGAAACCATAAAACCTTCAGATCCTACTGGTCAGAGACCGGTTCCTGCCGTATTGGTGGTGGGTATCCGATAGTCGCCCTGGTGTTTGATAATGAAAAGAATAAGTGCATCCAACTCCACTCCTGCGCGCTCACAGGCATCCGTTATGTCTTCACGACTTACATTGGCAGCAAATGTTTTTTCTTTGAGGCGTTTTTTGACTCCTTTCAACTCCATGCCTGCATATCCTTCAGGTCTCATCAATGAATAGGCATGAATTAGTCCGGAAAGCTCGTCAAATGCATACAACATTTTGTCCATAAGGGTTTCCGGTTCCACCCCAAAATGTACATGCCCATGCGAAGCAATCGCACGG
>JBDLUN010000072.1:0-7731 GCA_039805245.1 Bacteroidota bacterium | reverse complement strand
GCACCCATTTCATCAGCACCTACTCCAATGCCGGAACGCCGGATAAGATGGCACTGCTCAACAATAAAGGCAAGCTGATCCTCGAATTGGGCGATGCCAAAGGCGCTGATTTCAGCACCACAGAACTCGCCAAAACAGAAATCATCCGCATACCCTCAGCAGACGGTCTCTTCCAACTGCCCATTCGCATCACCTGGCCACTGAATTATGACCCTGCCAAGAAGTATCCTGTGATGATCAATATATACGGCGGACCCAATGCAGGTACTGTACGGGATGGATGGCAGTTCAGCGGACAAACGCAATGGTGGGCTAAAGAAGGACTTATTCAAGTGGCGATGGATCATAGGGCCAGTGGCCATTTCGGCAAAAACGGCATCAACTACATGCACAGAAACCTGGGCAACTGGGAGTTGAAAGATTGGATCACCATCGTCAAATGGCTGCGTGAAAACGGTGCAGATTCCACCCGGGTGGGCATTGCAGGCTTCAGCTATGGCGGATACATGACCTGCATGGCATTGACTGCCGGAGCCGGATATTTCACACATGGTCTTGCCGGTGGCAGCGTAACTGATTGGAAACTGTATGACACCCATTATACCGAACGCTTCATGGATACGCCAGCAGAAAACCCTGACGGTTATGCGGCAGGTTCCGTCATGACCTACGCCAACCAATACAAAGGACTGCTCAGGATCTACCATGGCACCATGGACGATAATGTTCACATGCAAAACAGCCTGCAGCTGGTCAAAAAATTACAAGACACTAAAAAGCATTTTGAATTCATGCTTTACCCCGGTGGCCGTCATGGTTGGGGAGGCAACCAGCAGTCCCACTCCACCAACGAAAACAACAGCTTCATTTACAATCACCTGTTGCAAAAGGAAATGCCTGCAGGGATGGTGAGGTAAAGAGGGAAAAGGCACGAGCTTGCCTGCCGGAGGCAGGGCACAAGGCAAGAGGTGTAAGGCACGAGCTTACCTGCATTAGGCAGGAGAAAAGGCACAAGGCACGATGCATAAGTAATGAGTAGCGTGAAAAATTGAATATTTTGCGTTTTCTCATTATCTTCAAATTGAAGTTGTGGGTTGTGGGTTGTCGGTTAAGCTTCCGGCCTTCCCACTTGTCACTCGTCACTAATCCCTTTTCCCTCATCCCTTTACCCTCATCCCCTCATCCACTCAAACATAGCCCATGACCCCAAAAAGACTATTCGACTGCATAGACTGGCAACTTGCCCAATTTCCACAGGAAGACATGCTCGCCACCAAAGTGGATGGAGCATGGAAAAAGTATAGAACCAAGGATGTCAAAAAATTGGTCGACAGCCTCAGTATGGGACTGCTCAAGGCCGGTATCGGTTTTCAGGATGGCACAATTGAAGGGCGGGATAAGATTGCTGTACTCAGCAACAACAGACCAGAATGGCTGATCCTGGATATGGCGGTGCAGCAAACGGGCGCGGTACTCACCCCCATATACCCCACCATCAGTGTCAATGAGCTGGAATTCATCCTCAACGACGCATCCGTGAAACTGGTGTTTGTGAGTGATAAGGACTTGTACGAAAAGGTACAGTCGATTCGTCAGGCCACCCCATCCGTTCAAGCCGTTTACACCTTCAATGAAATCCAGCCAGCGCTGCATTGGAAAGACCTCCTGCATACCGGCACTGATGAGGAAATGCAGCAGTTGCAGGCCACAAAAGACAAGGTTAAGCCTGAAGAGTTGGCCACCATCCTCTATACCTCCGGCACCACCGGATTCCCCAAAGGAGTAATGCTCAGCCACCACAATATCCTCGACAACATCATGAACGTAGAGGAAATCCTTGAGCCTGTTTGCGGACCCAAAGACAGGTCTTTAAGCTTCCTCCCACTGAACCACATCTTTGAAAGGGTGGTCAGCTATATCTATATGTACCGTGGCGTTTCCATCTATTACGCAGAAAGTTTGGATACCATAGGTGACAATCTCCGTGAGGTGAAGCCCAGTCTGTTTTCAACCGTGCCGCGTCTCCTGGAGAAGGTTTACGAAAGGATCATCGCCAAGGGAAGGGAGCTGACCGGACTCAAGAAAACATTGTTCTTTTGGGCAGTTTCAGTGGGCAATAAATATGAAGTAGACAAAAACCAAGGGGTCTTCTACAATATTCAATTGGCCATTGCCAATAAGATCATTTTCTCCAAATGGCGTGAAGCCCTTGGCGGCAATGTCAGGGCTATTGTCACCGGTGCTGCAGCCTGTCAGGTGAGACTGCTAAGAGTCTTCACCGCTGCCAAGTTGGTGGTGATGGAGGGCTATGGACTTACTGAAACCTCTCCCGTAATCAGCGTCAATCGCTTTGATGCCGCCGGCAGGCGTTTTGGTACCGTAGGGAAAGTTATTCGCAATGTCACTGTCAAGCTAGCAGAAGATGGGGAAATATGTTGCAAGGGTTCCAATGTGATGTTAGGCTATTACAAGCGTCCAGACCTCACTGCAGAGTGCATCGACAGTGAAGGCTGGTTCCATACCGGGGATATCGGCATCTGGACGGAAGGTGATTTCCTGAAGATCACTGACCGGAAGAAGGAAATTTTCAAGACCAGTGGAGGTAAATATGTTGCACCCCAACCAATTGAGAACAAAATGAAAGAATCACCATACATCGAGCAGATGATGGTGGTAGGTGCAGAACGCAAATTCACTGCTGCGTTGATTGTCCCCTCCATGGAAAACCTGAAAAGCTGGTGTGAGAAGAATGAGGTGGATACAGCTTCTACAGAAAAGATGCTCAACAATCCGAAGGTACTGGAACACTACAAAACCATTGTGGAACGCTTCAACCTGCAGTTCAATCCCGTTGAGCAGGTGAAGAAATTCGAGCTGCTCAATGCCGAATGGACCATCAATGGCGGCGAGCTCACCCCTACGTTGAAACTCAAACGGAAGGTAATCATGAGCAAGTATGGTGATGTGATTGAGGGGATTTATGCGTAGGTTAAGCCTCAAAAATAATACTGTCCGAGAGGCATCTTGAACAGCTTGTTGCGCTGATAAAGCGAATAGCGGGCCTGTTCCTCTTCATGGGTTCTTGTCCAGAACTGATAGGCATTGGGATCAGCAGCCGTGCCGAAAATCCATTGGTTATAGGCTTCGAAGAGACCTTCTCGAAGGAGGTTGCGTTGGAGTTCAAACAACTGGAAAGGAAACCGGGCAGCAGCTTCATCCTCAAACCAATCGGTAATGAACCTTGTGCGGATGGCATAAAGATTATCTGGGGTGATACCACGCAATGCCCATTCTGTCTGCTTATTGAGGATGGCCAACACCTTGGTCTCAAAGGGTGTAGACTCCTTGACATAAAACTTCTTGGTATCGCCACTCATGTACACACGCTTGTAAGACTCCAACAGCAACACTTTAATCTCTGCGGTGCGGGCGGTATAGCTTTCCTGGTTAATGAAGATTTCGCCATAAATGATGCTCCTGGCCTTGTCTGCAGCCGTAAAATAAAACTTGGCGGCATGGTAATAATTCAGCGGATACAAAGGGTCAACTTTCAAGCCATTCTCCCATTGTGCAATGGCATCTGAAGGTTTTTCCTGCAACCAGAACATCTCACCGTATTTGCTGTGTAAAGGACCACTGCCGGGGAATTTCTTCAATCCCTTCTTGTAAACCTTATCCGCCTGTTTCCAATCTTCCTGAATAGTGAAAATATCTCCTGCTATCTGAAAAACCTGTTCATCGGCATCCGTCCTGTCAGTCAGGGGCAATACCCTGGTGGCAGCCTGTTTGTAGTCGCCTGCCAAATAGAGTGTATTGGCAATATCCTTCAACAGGGAAAGATTGAGGGGCTCCATCTCCAGTGCACGGGAGAGGATCATGAGGGCATTGCCATAATCTTCTTGGCGCTGGAAATTCAGGGCTGTCTCGCGCAACTGCTTAACGGAGGGCTGTTGGGCAACAACTTGCTGCACAACAAAAAGCATACAAACGGCAATCAGGTGGCGCATAGGAATATATTGGAACAAATGTACGGATGAATTTACAACATAATCCTCAGATCAGGTGGGTCAGCAATCCGTCTCGGAGCTTGGGTTCAAACCAGGTGCTCTTGGGGGGCATTACATTGCCGCTGTCTGCAATATCAAACAACTGATCAATGCTCACCGGATAAAAGCTGAAAGCCACTTTCATCTCGCCACTGTCCACACGGCGCTCCAACTCCTGCAAACCACGGATACCGCCAACAAAATCAATGCGTTTGTCGGTTCGCTGGTCTTCAATACCCAACAATTTCTCGAATACCAAATTGGATAAGATGCTTACATCGAGTACACCAATCGGATCATTAGTATAGGTACCTTCCAAAGCTGTCAGGTGATACCACTGCCCTTCCAGGTACATGCCGAACTCGTGTAACGCAGGCGGATCAACCGGCTTGTCGGACGAAGCCACCATAAAATCCTCCTGCAAGGCGCTGATCAGTTCACCAGCATCGAGTCCGTTCAGGTCCTTAACCACCCGGTTGTAGGGCATGATCTTGAGTTCGTTGGCAGGAAAAAGGGTGGTGAGGAAACTGTCGGCTTCCGGACCGGCAGCAGCTCCCAGGGTTTTTCTCACCTTGGCCGCACTGGCTGCACGATGATGTCCGTCTGCAATATAGGTGCAAGGCACTTCCTTTTCGAAAATGTCACTGATGGCAGCAACTTTGGCTGCTTCATTAACCACCCAGATGCGGTGGTGGATACCGTCTGCTGCCTCAAAATCATATACGGGAGGCTGTACCGATTTCCAATCATTGATTAGGGTATCCATGGCCGCAACATTGCGGTAGGCCAAAAATACATTGCCAGTTTGGGCTCCACTGATGCGGATATGGTTGATACGGTCCTGCTCCTTTTCCGGACGGGTAAATTCATGTTTCTTGATGATGTCGTTTTCGTAATCATCTACAGAAGAGCAGCACACCAACCCTGTCTGACTCCTGCCGTCCATCACCAATTCGTATATGTAATAGCAAGGCTGTTCATCCTGGAACAGGACGCTACTGCCGATCATGGCTTGAAGGTTGGACTTCGCCTTTTCGTATACCGTGTTGTCATAGATGCTCAAGTCTGCAGGCATATCCACTTCACTCTTGGTGACATGCAGGAAAGAGTTGGGAAGTCCGGCTACAGCTGCTCTTGCCTCGTCACTGGAAAGCACATCGTAAGGGGGTGAAGCTACGGCTTTGGCCTCTGCAGGTTGCGGACGCAAAGCCCTGAATGGTAATATCTTTGCCATGGAATTATTTGTTTAAGCGTGTTTGTTTGCAAAATCCTTCATCATATCGGTAATGGCCTGCACACTCTCGAGTGGCAGTGCATTGTACATGGATACCCTGAATCCACCCACACTGCGGTGCCCTTCCACACCAACCATGCCTTCCTCCTTGCAGCTAGCCACAAACAGCTTTTCCAGCTCCTGATCGTGCATGGTGAAAACGGCATTCATATGGCTCCTGTCGGCTTCCGCTACAGGAAGATTGAAGATGGGAAGAGACGACAAAGTACCGTAAAGGAGAGCAGATTTCTGGAGGTTGATGGCTTCAATAGCTTCTACCCCACCAATACTTTTGAGCCAACGCAGGGTCAGCAAGCATACGTAGATGGCAAAAACCGGTGGCGTATTGAGCATGGAGCCGTTGGCCACATGCTGGCGGTAATCCAGCATGGAAGGCAGTTTGCTATTGGCTGTATCCAAAAACGACTTGTCTGCAACAACCAGATTCACCCCTGCTGCGCCTATATTTTTCTGGGCTCCGGCATAAATGAACGAGAAGCGATTAAAATCCATCCGCCGGCTGAGGATATCACTGCTCATATCAGCAATGAGGGGCACAGGGGATGCTGGGATATGATGCATCTGTGTGCCCTCAATAGTGTTGTTGGTCGTATAGTGGAAGTAAGCTGCATCTTCCGGGATGGTGTATCCCTGCGGAATATAGCTGTAGTTGCGGTCTTTGGAAGAAGCTACCACTTCCACCTGCCCGAACAGCTTGGCTTCCTTGATGGCCTTGGTACCCCAGACACCCCCATCGAGGTAGGCTGCCTTCTTCTCGGGGGATAGGAAATTCATGGGCACCTGGAAAAACTGGGTGGAGGCACCTCCATGCAGAAAGAGGACTTCCTTACCACTATCCAGTTGCATCAATTCTTTGATAAGCGAAACGGCTTCCTGGAGAACGGCTTCAAAAAGGGGCGTCCGGTGCCCGATTTCCAAAATGGAAAGTCCTGTTCCGTTGAAATCCACTATGGCCCTGCCGGCTTCTTCAAAGACCGGTTTGGGGAGAATGCTCGGACCCGCATTGAAATTGTGTATCATCAGCTGATGGGTTGAAAGGTGGTATGGCAGGCAGCGCCGCAAAGATACTTAAATTGGGCTGACCAGCATCCACCCAGGCGGTGAACCAGAAGGAGGCTACGGCAAAAATGGCCTGGCGCATCCTGCGTTCCACCATCCCCTGCAGCCGTTGGTGATAAGCCAAGGCATACTGTTCCGCATATTGCCGCATCACCAGTCCGTTCCTCAACTCAAAAGCAAATTTCATATCTGGAGATATAGATGCACTGAGCTCCTTTTCCAACTTCAAGACCGTATCAGCTGCAGCTGCACTCTCCCTCACACGCTGCCAGATGAATGCTGCAGGTTCTTTCAGGTACGATGCTTTGCCAATGATCATATCATATTCCTTTTCAGCATACAGCTCCGGCAGTCGGCTTTCCCAAAAACCATGGATGCCATGCTGGTCCGTTTTTTGTCCGTTGTGGTTGCTGCTGGCATGCAGTGGCACATGCACATCTCCTATATAATGACCGATATCGGCAGAAACCTGGAGGATGGCATCCTTATCGCCCTCCCTGAATGCCTTGACCAACCGGCCTTTCATCACCATGATCCACCAGGGGGCTATGCCATGGGTCTGAAGACTATCTTCCCCATAAATGGCTTTGGCTTCCTCCCAATGGGTAGGGAGGCTGTCAGCCGCAGGTCCGTATCTGTCCATGTCGATGTAATGTCGTGGAGCCTCACCTTTAACCGCATATCGCCTCTTATCCGGATCAGTGGCATGATCCGCCAGGTAGCGGATCTGCTTTTTGTAAAAGGGAATCATCTGCGGTGGCAACAAAAAAACCGCATGGTAATTGATATGCCGGTGTCCGAAAAATCCCCAGCTGACCGTAGTTGCCAAAATGGGATTGTCCCGATTCATTTTATCTGGCAAACCCGAACTATTGACCGCTCTGCTATACACTTGCTGAGAAATAATAAAAGATAGCAGCCACAAGCAGTTGGCCAACCTAAAACATTTGCATGCTAATTTCTTTCTTTGTTGTTTAATCAAGAATTTTAATAATTCTCCTCCTGGCCAGGAGGGGTGGCACGAGTGAGTCTGCACCGAAGGTGCAGGCGAATGAGCTTGCCTGCAGCAGGCAGGTGATGGGGTGGTGGATTTTAAAATCTGATTCCACCACCCCGCCTCAACAAACTCACTTCGTTCATTTGTCTCGGCACCCCTCCTGTCCAGGAGGGGAGTTTTGTCCGACTCACCAGCACTACACCTAAAAGTAATATTCAATTCATCCAATACCACCTCATTTCCCATCTTCACAAAATTGATTTTAGTTTGAAGTTGAAAGTTTAGAGTTGAGAGAAGCTCAACTTTCCCCTCATCCCTCATGCCTTTTCCCTCAT
>JBDLUN010000071.1:0-10820 GCA_039805245.1 Bacteroidota bacterium | reverse complement strand
ATTACACATATAGGCTTTTTGATATGGTAAACGATTCCAGGTTTTGGAAATCTTACAGAACAAAATTGGCCCTCAATGGTGCAGCTCCTGTAGCACCCAATGTGAAAGGTGATTTGGGTATGATGTTCGTCATCAACCAACCTGGAGATACTAGGTTCCCGCTGTCCAAAATTGTTAGATCCAACTCAGGAACAAACCTTGTAAAAGACGTTTTTGGAACCGGAAGAAATATCCCCACCACCTATGTAGCTTACCCCAACGGAAGAACAACCGATGGTGCACTCAATACTGACCTCACCACTGCAGGCCAGAGTTTCCCTCCTCTGAGCAAGCATATTGACGGTTCCAGGACTTCTTTGAACGAAGTGATTGGGCATAGGGATTTCATCCTGGCCAGATCGGCAGAAACCTACCTGATGGCTGCCGAAGCCAAAATCAGGCTCGCCAAAGCCGGCTCAGGCAGCTACAATGATGCACTCCCCTACATCAATGCTGTTCGCACCCGTGCCCAATACAAGTCCGGTGAAAACCGTGCTGCATATTGGGATGGTGGCAACACCCTGATTTCCCCTTCTTTGCAATCTCCAGGTGTAGGCAACTCTTTCTTTCCCGGAAACTCATACTATGAGTCAAACAACATCCCTGTTACTACAGCAGCAGCTAACAGCCTGGCCATCAATGATGCATCGGCTCTTCCTGCACAAGATGAATATCTGCTGGGTGTACTCGGACTCACCAGTACTTACGACAAGATGCTCGGACTCGTACTGAATGAGCGTTCCAGGGAACTGTCCGGTGAATACCTGAGGTGGGCAGATTTGGCGAGAACCAAAACGCTTGTTTCGAGGGCCAAGGCATTCAATTTGGAAGCTGCAGCCAAAGTTGCAGACCACCATGTATTGCGTCCGATACCACAATCCTTCCTGGACGGTATCCAAGCCAATGGAAAAGCATTGAGCGCTTCAGAAAAAACCGCTATGCAAAATCCCGGGTACTAAACCCTTTTGGATAAATCCATACAAAATGGCAACAGGTGATTCCTGTTGCCATTTTTGTTTTTGAACAATCATAGCATGCAGAAAGCGATATCAGTGCCATCAACCGATCGTACAAACGTTCTGGAGAGATAGGGCATCAACACATCATAAAATGGTCTTGTGCTCATGCGGATTGGAGATGTGATGATGATGTCAGTTCCCTGTGCTTTGTAACCCTGTATCATTGTCTTCAGGGATTTGAATTGATTGGGATCATAGTTGATGTCACTCATCAGCAAGGTATCTACCTTTTCCAGCAAGGGAGCATTGTTCCAGTCGATTTGTTCAGCATGGACATGTGTCAATTGAAGCTGTATAATATTCTGACGAACAAGTACCACCGCATCGGGATTGTTGTCTGAAACGATTGACCTTCCTGTCATGTGTGCAACTGCAAAAGAGGGCACCCCAATTCCCGCACCCATTTCCAATACAGCCTTACCCTTGATCCATGCTGGTTCTTCCAGCAGGAAGGCTGCCAATGCTTGTGCGGCAGGCCAGATTCTCGTCCAGTAAGGAAATGGAATTTTCGGGTCTTTCAGTATTTCGGCTTCATACATATTCCTGACCACATCCGGATCAGGAATGAGTAGCGTCAATCCGGGCATTACAGCTCTAGGCACTGCAGGGTATTGCATTTCCCAAACTTACACCATTTGTGAGATTGTTGCCCCATGGGTGGTCTGTGCCAAATGGATTACCCTTTGCATCTGCAAAAAAAGCTGGTTAGAATCAACCGGTTTAGTTACGTAGTCTTGCATGCCGGCATCAAAAATCTTATCCCTGATTTCAGCAGTTGTTGATGCGGTAAGCGCCATGATAGGAGTATGTTGATTGAATTCCCTGATCTTCCTTGTTGCTGTGTATCCATCCATGACAGGCATGTGCAAATCCATCAATACCAGGTCAAAGTGATTTGTCTTGAGCTGTTCAACGGCAAGCAATCCATTTTCGGCCACTTCAACAACAGCGTTCCAGCCTTGAAGCAACTGGGTGGTAAAGAGGACATTGAAAGGAGTGTCTTCCACCAAAAGGATTTTGGAATGATGCAGATCCTGCTCCTGATCCAACAGGGGATCGGGTTCCGATGTAGCATCTTCAGCAAATAAAAGGTCGATATGGAAGGAGAAGGTGGACCCCTTTCCAACCGCTGTTTCAACCTTAATCTGACTGTTCATGAGTTTGAGCAGTTCAGCGGTGATGGCCAAGCCTAGTCCCGTACCACCAAATTGCCTGGTGATGGATCCGGAAGACTGGGTGAAAGGAGAAAAAATATGGGCCAACTTATCATTTTCTATCCCGATCCCTGTGTCCTGCACTGCAAACCCAATCAGGCAGCGTGTACCCGCCATATCCAATAGCTTCAGTGAAAATGTTACAGAACCTTTCTGCGTGAATTTGATGGCGTTGGAAAGCAGGTTGTTGAGCACCTGGGTTAGCCTGTGGGAATCACCATACAACCAGTTGGGAATTTGAGGGTCAACGTCCAAAATGAAATTATTGCCGGCGTCCTGCGCTTTGAATCCATTGGTCAGGTATAGATCGTCTACCAATTTCCGAATATCAAAAAAAGCATAATCCAATTCCAGCTTGCTGGCATTGATTTTACTGAAATCAAGTATGTCGTTGATCAGGACAAGTAAGTTGTCAGCTGCCTTTTTAAGCACTTGCAAGTTGTTCACCTGATCAGGTCTCGGATTTTGCCTCAGCAACAACTGACCCAAACCAATGACCGCATTCAAAGGTGTTCTAATCTCATGGCTCATCACTGATAAAAAATCAGATTTGGCCTGATTGGCTTTCTCCGCCTCTGATTTGGCAATATAAAGAGCTGCCTCTGCCTCTTTTCTTTTGTTGATTTGAATGTTAAGGTAGTTGATTACATCCAGTAGGTTATTTTCTTCAGGCAAAATGATGGCATTGGAATCCGATTCCATGTTCCCCAAAGCCTCTTTCAGTTTGTGTATCGACTGGTTTCTGATGTCAATTTCCCCTTTGAGTTCAGCGTAGATGTTCAAGTAATCATTTTCGCTCACCCGGAACGCATGTTCAGAGAGTTGCTTATCCCGATCAAATGCCTGATAAGCGTGTTCCACCACAGATAGGAATTCGCCCATCCGGGGATCCGACTCCAGTTCTACCGGCAAGTGCCTTTTAATCTGACGTTCTAGCAGTTTATGGTATGCCACCTGTTGGGGAATTAATATTCGTGTATGGAAGTAATGGTCATGGTTTGGTTATGCAATTCACAGGGCCCGCCAGTAATCTGGGGGGAGATTTCGCCATAAGAGTAGAATCCCATCAAAGCGGTTTCCTCACCGAAGTGATCGGCAACCATTTCAACTTCTTCAACAATCCGATGTTCCAGGATATTTTTCCGGCCAATGCAACTGACGAGCAAGGCCAGTCTGGGAACATGTCGCTCATCTCTTCCTTTCAACTTTCCGGCCGCATCAGCGGCAGCTTCAATGAGTTTATCGAAACTGGCTTTCATGAATTGGATCAGGGAGCCCTCCGGAATATCTCCAGTCAGTATCAGACAATTCTCTCTTTCATTAATGCTTGAAATTGACCTGACAAGCGGCAATTGTTGGCCTGGCATATGAACTGAAAGTGGAAAAAGCATAGAAGAATTAGTTCTGTCTGATGTATAGGGCCCCAAATAGATGTTATACAATTCAATGGCATCTTTCCCATCAATCTCATAGACCTTGGTTCCGCTTGATTTGGTAACCGTACGCTGTGGACCAAAAACATCCCATCCGCCTTCTGCAGCATATCGAAGATCAAGGTTTTGGCCATAAAGTCCAATGGCCACAACATTCCCCCTGGATGGTGAAGCGTTTAATCCCACCATCGTACTCTTAAAATGGGTAGCATCTCCTGCCAAGCCGCCTGTGATTGAAACACCTGCTTTATTTCCTGATTCCAGTCCTTTAACCAATTGGCTGCCATTGACAATCAATCCATCAGCCAACATAAAAACACCAGCAAGATCATCCCTTCTCAACTGGCCAATCAGCATTTCTCCTGCTGCATAGCTGTCGGCCTGACTGTCGAGATGATAGATTGCCGTTTGAACTTTCGTTTTCTCAAAAGCAATCACTGTGATGACCACAGACGCTTCAAGCACCTGACTGCCTATGATTTCTCCTGCTGTAGAGCATAGAACAATCTCTGCCGCAGGATATTGATCAGACAATTTCGTATAAACATGGTCGTCAAGCATGAGTGGCTTTGAACCAAAACCGATAATGAGATTTGCTGAATGCGGATCTTCAATTTCATCAGAACCAAACACCACCAGATCATTGTTCTTGAATATCAGCTGTGTTAATTTCATGGTAAATTATTCAAATGCGAATCACAGTTTATAATCCTCTCTTATTTCATTAACAATGTCTAGCGTAAAAGACTTCAGTCTTTCCAGATCCGGTAATGAAATGCCATTGGCCTGATTTACCCTTCCTGCATTGACAACATGAAGTACCGGTTTTTTGATGGCATGGATACGCAGGGCATAAATGCTTTGTTTCAGTTGGTGGGCAGTTTCACCCATGTCAGTATAATTTCCAGAACTGAAATGCTCGATCATTTTATCCAAAAAAATCGGGGTTTGAACAACAAACATTTTCAGCAAGGATTTGACAAATCCCTCATCCCCCCTGCTGATTGTCATGAGTTGTTTGACATCATATCCTTTGGCATATTCATCCCTTTGCAAAACCCAATCGATTTCATCGGTTTCGAAAGTGCCAGAAAAGCTTGGGGCACTTTCAGGGTGCAAATAATACTGTTGGTTCAACTTGTTGTACATAATCTATAATTCAGAAAATGCGGTAATGGTCATGGTCTGGTTATGCAGTTCACATGGTGTTCCCACACCAAAGGGAGATAATCCACCGTAAGTATAAAAACCAGAAACAGCACAATTTTTGTCCAACACTTCTTCAGCAGCCAATACTTCCTCCTCCACCTTCGTGTCCATTATAATTTTCCTGCCCACACAGCTCAGCAATAAAATCAATTGCGGTTTGTGGTTTTTGAGGCTTTCAACAGAATCGGCAGCTGCCTTGGCAGATGCCTTAACCAGCTTCTGTATATCTCCTCGCATCAGCCTTACAGTACTTCCTTCGGGCATATTACCAGCAAACAGCATGGATTTTTCGTTATCGTCTACTGCTAGTATGGTCCTGATCAGGTATTTGTCGGCATCTGGAGCTTTCATGGAAAGCGGGAACATTAGCGCCGACCCGGGCAATTCGGCAGCAAACTCTCCCAAATATCTTTTATACAAATCCAGCGCTTTTTCATTGTCCACTTCAAAAAGCACATTTTTGTCTGAGCTGGTGATGCGCCTTTCATAACCGAATTCGTCCCATCCACCTAGAGAACCATGTCCGATGTGGATATGCTCACCATAAAAGCCTACGGCAATGATATTACCCTGTCCGGGTGTCTCATTCAAGGCAGTATAGGTTTTCTGAAACCTGGCGGCATCTCCGGCCAAACCGCCTGTGATGGGGATATTTCGGACGTTATCCTGGTTGAAGCCACGAACCAATTCGCTGCCTTCCACCATCAATCCGTCTGATATGATGAAGATGCCACTCAGTGATTCACTCTCGAGTTGATTTTTCAAAAAGAGTCCGGCAGCGAAACTGTCCGGATGCTTGGATATGTTGGTGGAAACACATTTCAAAGTGGATTTTTCAAGTTCTACCGCAGTAGCAACAATACTATTGTCGTACACGCCATCATTGATGATTTCGCCGGCAGTTGAGGCAAAGACCACATCTGCATTCGGATAGGTCCCTTTCAGGTATTGGGTATGATCAGGATTCATCAATAAATCCGATGAACCGAAAACCAGAACCAGTTGACAGCGCAGGGGGTTTAAGTCGGAATCAAAACCTACCCAATTGTCATTTACAAAATGGTGCAATTTAGTTTTCATAATAAAGAAGTTTTAAATGGATAAATGAATCAAAAAAACTGGTGGGTGGATTTTATAGGTATGAGGACCATTGCGAAGTAAAAATACCATTTCGTAAAAAGCTATTTCCCAATTCCCTAAATCAATACCGAAATTCAGTATAAATACTTAGTGTACATCATCAGAAATACGCAAATCCAGAAGTTTATTGCTGATTAAAAATATTCCCAAATAGCTTCTGCAAAGGGTTTGCAGGGATCCAATTTGATAATTTTTTTAACCAAAAAAAACACATACATAAATATTATTTATGTATATCATCACAAGGTTTAATTCATAAAAACGGGTGAACAATGTGATTCCTGAAGACCAAAACTTAGCTTTGCATTCCGATCAAGCCGGCAATATTTCAATACCGATGAACTACCGAAAAGCTTTTCTTTCCTGAATCCAATCTCCTCTGCAATTCCTCCAATTCCAAGAAAAACTGTAGTAACTCACTTTTCTGACATTAAAACATTTTATATGTTACGCAGTAATTTTTTTATAAAAACAGGTATGTTTTTAACGCTCGCCATTTCAATTATATCCTGCAACAAAGATCTTGATGTGCCTTCAGAAATCGATGCTGCAAGGGCCAGAACAAAAAACACACTTACGCCATTACAACAGCTCGGCAAGCAAATTTTTTTTGATACACGCCTTTCTGAGCCCGTTGGCGTACAATCTTGTGCTTCCTGTCATGCACCACAGGTGGGCTTCTCGGGCTTTGGAGAAATACCAACCGGCGGAGCAGCTGCAGCATCAGGCTTTAAAAGAGGTTGGATTACCGGCATCGGTGAAGGTGCCAAGATTGGTGCTTTTGCCAACAGGCGTCCGCAGTCTGCCGCCTATGCAACATTGAGTCCAAACCTGCAATTGGTAACCGTGGTGCCTGATGCAGAGGGATTGGCTGAGGGTCTTCTTCCCACCCAGCAATTTATGGGAGGCAATTTTTGGGATGGTCGTGCAACGGGTTTGCGATTGGGTTCCGCAACAGCCGAACAGGCATTGGGACCCTTCCTCAGCACAAAGGAGCAAAATCATCCAACCCCAGAGGCGGTATTGGCGAAATTGCGCAACAACAGGTCCTATATTGCCCTATGGCAGGCCGCATTTGGAACACCTGACATAGCCAATCACACACCGGAACAAACTGCAATCAACTATGACCGGATCGGCACAGCAATTGCTGCCTATGAAGGCTCTTCTGAGGTAAACCAGTTCAGCTCCAAATTGGATGCCGTCCTTGCTGGCAGAGCAACTTTTACACCACAGGAGGCGGAAGGTTTGAGGCTTTTTAATAATGAAGCCGAGTGTTACGACTGTCATACCACAACTGGTATCAGAAACGCCCCCATCCAAGCCGGAGAACCATTCACAGACTTCATGTACCACAACATCGGGGTTCCTGTGAACCAGAGAAATCCGGGAGGAAACGCTGTACCGGATGGAGGATTGGGATCGTTCTTGGCTTCATCTTCAAACACTGCATGGAGAGAATTGGCTGCTGCCAATTTGGGAAAATTCAAAACTCCAACATTGAGGAATGTGGGCAAGATGCAAAGATTCATGCACAACGGATCCATGCGATCCATTGAAGAAGTGGTCCATTTTTACAACACCAGAGATGTTTTTGGTGCAGGATGGAACGGCATTCTTTGGGGAGCCCCTGAATACCCCTTCAATATTGATTTCCACGGTGCAGGCGGCTTGGGCCTCACCGCAGATCAGGAGGCCGCCATTGTAGCCTTCCTCAAAACACTTGATGACGGTTATATTGGAGCAACCTTATAGACAGCAATTCAGAAAAAGGAGAACAAGAAGTCCCTTCAACTGATGGGGCTTCTTTATATCATGTAGTGGAATGACCAATATTATGACCAACCATTTCACATTTCGTGAAATTCGAATCCATGAAAAAACTCCAACCTGATCTCCCAATAGCAACTAAAAGACACGATTGGATAGACTACGACAGGGGACTAAGCATTATATTGGTATCCTTCAGACATGCTTATGAATCCATTTCAAACACTGGGTTCAATATGGCAGCATACCCTTCACTGGAATATGCAAACGTTTTTTTGTTCGGCTTTAGGATGCCATTATTCTTCATAGCATCGGGCATGTTTTTGTCGGCAAGCATCCAAAAAAAAGGTTTTAACCATTACAATGTCTCCAGGTTGCAGACCATTCTTTATCCGATGTTCATCTGGGGATTCATTCAACTCAGCCTTCAGATCATTTTCAATAATTACACCAATGTTGGCTATCAGGCAAGCGATTATTTGTGGTTGCTGATTGACCCTAGGCGTACAGGCCAATTCTGGTACCTCAATACTTTATTTTTTGTGGGCATGTTGTATTCCATTTTCAAAATCAAACTCAATCTCAAAACCCAGCAACAGTTGGCATTGGGACTGTTTATGTACGGAACTGTTGCCTTACTGCGCAGTGAGGGACTTTATCTCGGATTCATCATGGACATTTTACAGTACTACTTATTTTTTGCGATTGGCGACTTGGTTTCCAACAAACTGAAAGACCACCGATTCCAGGGGTATTATGCATCAAAGTATGTGTTGGCAATACTCATACCCATCTTCATTTTCATCCAATACCATTTCACCGACATCAATCTAAGCCACAAAAGCCATTATTTTGTGGAACACCACATGCCCGTTTTTTACCTGGTGGTTGCATTGACAGGATGCGCCCTTTCCATGAATATTTCATTCTTGTTGGCAAGGTTCAACAGGATGAACTTTTTAAAAATCGTTGGATTCCATTCCATCCATATCTATTGCATGCAAATCATCATGATGGCCATGGCAAGGATGGTGTTGGTCAAATTTCTCCATGTGGTATCAGTACCTATGTTGATCATAATGGTACTCATCACAGGTATACTTTTGCCAATTATTGCATACAATTTTCTGATGCGACTCAATGCCTGGTGGTTATTCAGTTTGAAAAAGCCTGCAGAGCAAACAGCATTACTGCCTGCTTATATTAACCCAACGCAAACTTTAAAAGAATGGTTTAAATGGACCCTCTTGAAGTGATGTTAAAAAATTAAACAAATTTATTCGAGCATTATTCAAGCGTAATTTTTTTGTTTAACTATTTACCCTTAATTACCACACACGAGTCATCATTGTCAACTATTTGTCACAATAGATAAAATTGAAAACAATATACACACATATTAGTTTTATCGATATCAACTTTGCAACTCTCAAACGCTCAGCTCTCCAAATCCTTCCTAAAACCGTATGCCTCAACCGGGCACTTCCAATTCCTCCGAAAGACTGTCGTAATAATTTTTTTCTGACTTAAATCCTAATTATGTTACACAGTCGTGCGTTGCAGCTAACTGCATTATTGTCAGCTTTTTTCGTGTTATCCGCTTGCCAAAAAGATGCTGTTGAAAACCCAGAGGATATTGCATCCATCAGGGCAAGAACAAGATCAACTCTTACGCCCATGCAACAGTTGGGTAAACAAATTTTCTTTGATGCACGCCTTTCAGAACCTATGGGTGTTCAATCTTGTGCTTCCTGCCATGCACCTGAAGTAGGATTCAGTGGCTTCAGCGATATCCCTACAGGGGGTGCTGCTGCTGCTTCCGGATTCAAAAGGGGTTGGGTAGCAGGTATTGGTGAAGGTGCTGCAGTTGGTGTTTTTGGAAGAAGAAAACCACAATCAGCTGCCTATGCTTCACAATCGCCAGTCATGTCATTCGATGGTGTCGAATTCACAGGAGGACTCTTCTGGGACGGTCGCGCCACAGGTTTAAGATTGGGTAGCCCTGTTGCAGAGCAGGCACTAGGTCCATTCCTTGCCTCCAAAGAACAAAATCATCCCAGCCCTGCCAGCGTATTGGCCAAATTAAAAAGCAACAGATCTTACCTGGCTCTTTGGAATTCAGTCTATGGTGTTGCAGATATAGATATGAGTACCACTGATGCGATCAATTTGAACTATGACAGGATTGGCTTTGCTATTGAGGCCTATGAAACCTCTCCTGAAGTCAATCAGTTTTCTTCCAAATTTGATGCCTATATGGCTGGAAGAGCAACGCTTACAGCCCAAGAAACTGAGGGCAT
Source organism: Bacteroidota bacterium (assembly GCA_039805245.1). Lineage (GTDB taxonomy): Bacteria > Bacteroidota > Bacteroidia > Chitinophagales > Chitinophagaceae > Pollutibacter. Next base: position 696 of record JBDLUN010000071.1, on the reverse strand, counting down.
GAGACTGTTCAATAATGAAGCAGGTTGTAATGATTGTCACAAACAGCTTGGAGGAAACAAAAACAGGCCGTTTGTGGTGGGAGAATCCTTTGCTGATTTCGCATTCCACAACATTGGCATCCCCCAAAATCCAAACAACCCCGGTGGCAATTTGGTACCAGACCCAGGACTGGGTGGTTTTCTTGCAACTGCAGCAGACCCCACTTGGAGGGCACAAGCCACTAACAACATAGGTAAGTTCAGAACCCCTACCCTGCGTAATGTAGGCAAAGCCAAACGCTTTATGCACAATGGTGTTTTCTCCTCATTGGAGCAGGTTGTACACTTCTACAATACCCGCGACGTGCCCGGTGCAGGATGGAACGGTGTTCCTTGGGGAGCACCAGAGTATGTGCCAACTATGGATATCCAAGCATTGGGTAACCTCGGTCTCACCCCTGTACAAGAAGCTGCTGTCGTTGCCTTCTTGCGCACCATGAGTGATGGCTATACAGGCGTTACACAATAAGTCAGATCAATAAGTACCCTAGAAGCCCCGCATGTGCGGGGCTTTTTTTTTAATTGATTCAGAAGAACAATAAAAATATTTTAACATTTCCTTGCATCTTGCTGATTTGTGTCACAGATTTGTCATGTCTAATAACAAACCACACGCTCCAATTCCTTCGAAAGACTGTTGTAAACCTTTTTTCTGAC
>JBDLUN010000070.1:0-3010 GCA_039805245.1 Bacteroidota bacterium | reverse complement strand
TTGCCTGGTATGGGGATACTCCATTTTCATATACCTATTCTGGGATCACGAAAACAGCACTTCCATGGACGCCTGCACTTAAAGCATTAAAGCGCATGACTGAGGAGTTGAGTGGAGAGACCTACAACTCCTGTTTGCTCAACCTCTATCATACCGGTGAAGAGGGAATGGCTTGGCACAGTGATGGAGAGAAAGACCTGAAAAAAAACGGGGCTATTGCATCCCTGAGTTTTGGTGCGGAGAGAAAGTTCGCTTTCAAACACAAGCAAACGGGAGAAGTGGTCAACAGATTCTTGGAGCATGGCAGTCTGCTGGTGATGAAGGGGACGACCCAAACACATTGGTTGCACCGCTTGCCACCAACAACAAAAGTCACTACTCCCCGGATAAACCTCACATTCAGGACGATCATAAACTAACGTGTTGTGCTATTAAAACTTCAAAAAATCCCCTCCAGCCCCGGCTGGCAAGCCTGGACAGGAGGGGAGTTATTAAATATTTTAGTAGTACTACGAGTTAGGTATTTCCAATTTCCTGATAGTTAAGTCAATCCTTGTATATCAGAGATAGCGGGTCCTGACAGTTTTTCCTGAAATGTGGTTCATCCTTTGATGCGCAAACGCCGGGATAATCACCTTCCCATCCTTCCATATCCCTCATCAGCTGGAAATGCAGGTGTGGGGGCCATTTGCCATTTTCATGCGGTTCTCCCAAGTGACAGAGCAGGCTGCCTTTTTTCACCGCCATGCCGATTTCCAGGCCTTGCAAATCAGTCCTGCTAAGGTGTCCATACAGACTGAATAAAACCTCTCCATCCAGCTGGTGTTCCACAATGATGGCAGGACCATAATTCCCATCACCATCATTGAATTGGAAACTGTGAATTGAGCCATCCAACGGACAATAAACTGGCGTACCTGCAGCGCTCCATACATCCACACCCAAGTGTATGCTCCGGTGTTCATGGTTGGTTGCGAAATTGTCGAATACATTGTAGATCACCCTATTTTCGAAATAGCCTCCATAGCCAAATGGAACATGAGCAGACGCCAGCAAACCATTGGTATACATGCTAAAGGCATCAATATTGCCATAGGTCTCCTGCTTCAGCTTTTCATTGGCAACACTCAAATCAAAAGCAATCGCGTTGGTTTCATTCAACCATAAACCCATTACAGGAAAGGGATCAATGTTCTTCCAGTTCATGAGCTGCAACATTGGGTACTGTAATCAGACTTCCATAAAAAAGTGCATTTAGGAACAGCTTATTCGTGCCATACCATGCACCGCGGAAATTCGGTTCATCGGCAAAGAGGATTACCCTGCCTGCGCCTTCACTGCCAACGAGAATGGATGGACTGTTTTTCATTTTCTTCAGGGTGGTAGAATGGTAGTATCCGCCCACAACAGGATCATTGGTATACTGTGCTACGGTGTTATAAGGATTCATGCTGTTCTGGAAGAATGTGAGTCCGTTTTTGTAAACCGAAATGCCCCTCCTCCCGTAACCATAGCCAATGGGATGGGTTGTATCAAGGTCAACACGGAAAATGGATCCACCCAGTGCTTTGGCTCCTTCGATTTCAACAGCCCTGTCGAAGTCTTTTCTGCCCGTTGTGGTTCCACTGGAATCAGCCTGTAGCTTATGTTTCGTGAATCCGTTTTTGATAGCCCATTCTGCACCGGACTTGATGGTGATCAGCGTATTGCCGTTTTGCACCCAAGTCCTGATTTTTTCTGTACTGTTTTTGTCGAGCAGGTTGTACATCCCGGAAACCATCACCAGTGTGTTATAGCGGTTGAGGTCAACCCTGTTGAAGGTGAGCAAATCCACTTTGGTGATGGGCATCTGCAGCCGCTGGTCGAGGAGGTGCCATACTTCACCGGCTTCTGCAGCCACCACACCTGTTCCGATCAGCATCAATGCCTCCGGTTTTTTGAGTGTGCGCACATAGCCGCTGCCCAAGTCGATGCCACCGGCATTGTACCCCGTTTCAACTGCATCAACTACAATTTTTGATGCAATGGCTGCCTTGGTTACGGCCTGGTGCAAGCGGGTTGCATCCAGTTTTTGTTGCTGTACCGAGATGACAATACTGCCATACCCGAACTGTTTATCCTGGTTGTTGATTTTTACTGTAAAGGGTCTGGCTGCAGTTTGCACGATGACACCTTCACTTTGCAAAGCATAGATGAAGCGATGAATATTGTAATCCCTGTTGCTTGCCAGGTAGGCATAGTTGCTTTTGACTGTTTGCGGTACCTGGTATTCCAATGGTGCAGTAATCTTCTTGCCGGTTGCTACCACTATTTTCGAAGCGGTGAAAGGCAGTCCGAACGCATGAATCAAACTCCAGGTGGATGCGTCGTAAAAGGAACTGTCGCGGTAGGTGATCTGGTTTTCAAAAATGGACCGCACCATGATGTGGTTGTCTTGAGCTACTGGAACATAGTAACTACCTGCAGTAGATGTTTCATAAACATCTATCCGGTGAAGCAACAAGAGGTCTATGAAGGCTTTGGTCCGGTTCATATCCTGGTCATGCTGGAACAGGTATCCTTTGACCGTTGCTGCTTCAGCCTGTTGTTTTGCGGTAGTGTAGAAAAGTTTGCGCATTTCCAGCAATGAGGCTTTTTCTGCGAGTGAGGCCCGGATGGTGGCGAGGGATGCAGTGAACTGGTTGCGTATGGTGAAGGCAAAGGTGATGGGGATGGTGGTGGTTTCCTGGATATGTCCTCTGCTGCTGGCCTGTTCAAATAGGAAACCCGCACCTCCATAGAAATTGATATAGCTTGATCCGTATCCGGGATAAAGTTTGTCATATGCCTCCTTGGTGAAATACATGGACCCTATCTTGTCTGCAGCTTTGCTGAAGTATTCAGCATATTTCGGATAGATCTTTTTGTAGAGGTAATCCGGAACGACGGGGTTATTGCTGGCATCCTCACCCGGATCGAAATAGAAAGTGGAATTGGTGCCCATTTCGTGGTGATCTGTCTGCACATAGGG
>JBDLUN010000069.1:0-11454 GCA_039805245.1 Bacteroidota bacterium | reverse complement strand
GCATTGTGAATGTGTTTTATCATGGTGCCATGGAGCAGCAGGAACGTGACGTTGCCTTGTGTAAGTTTCGCAATGGCACTTCCAATTTATTGGTAACCACAGATCTGGCTGCACGCGGACTTGATATACCCCACATCCGTTACATCATCCATTATCAACTTCCCACAACCCAGGAGTCGTTTATCCACCGCAACGGAAGAACAGCGCGGATGGAAGCCAGTGGAACAGCTATTTTATTGCTGGCGCCAGGCGAAACAATTCCGCCATACATAGAGCCCGCACCAGAAGAAAAGGTTTTATCTGAACCCGCTGAGTTGCCTGCAAAGCCAGACTGGACTACCTTCTACGTAAGTGCAGGTAAAAAGGATAAGGTCAATAAAATTGATATTGTTGGATTTCTTTCGAACAAGGGTCGCTTGAAAAAAGAAGATATAGGCTTGATTGAAGTCAAGGATTTTTTCTCTTTTGTAGCAGTCAGAAAATCAAAAGCAGGAGCAACTTTACAGTTGATCAAAGAAGAGCGGATTAAGAATAAGAAGGTGAAGATTGAAATTGCGAAATGAATATTTTTTGTAGGTCAATCCACATGCCTTGTTGATTCCCTGATGATGAGGTCACCATTGATCATGATTGATTCGTTTTCGGTTTTGCTGTCGATGATGTGATCCAGCAGCAGTTTGGCCGCAGCTTCCCCGATTTTTCTTGTTTTGACATCGAAGGTTGTCAGCTGGGGTTCTACAATCTCTCCAGTGTATTCATTCCCAAATCCGCATACACTGATCTGTTGGGGAATTTTCATTTTTTTTGATTTCAGGTAGCGGATGATTTGCACGGCACATTTATCGGAGATGGAGAATATGGCATCAATTTTGGGTGTCATTTTTAACCATTCATCCACCGCATTGATGACAGCGTCATAACTGAAGTCGACATGCTTGATCAACCGCTCATCCATTTTTATGCCATTCAGTTTGAGTGCCTTGAGGTATCCATTAAGTCTTTTGTTGATGGATACTGCCTTGGGCCCCAGCAGTAAGGCAATCCTTCTGCAGCCGGTGTTAATCAGGTGTTCTGTGATCCGCAAGGCACCGATTTCATCATCGCTGTACACTTTTGACACTTCCAGTTCATCGTTGACCCTGTAGAATTGTACAATGGGGATATCCTTGTTGAGGTGTATTTTAAGGTGGTCGAAAGTATTGGTATACAAGGTGTGGCAGATGAGGAGCCCGTCAATCATGTTGTTCATCAGCGCTTGTATGTTCGCAACTTCGGTGGTATGATTTTCTTCAGATTGGCAGGAGACAACCCTGTAGCCTGATTGTGCTGCAACATGTTGGATACCGCCCAGCATTGAAGAAAAAAAAGTGGTTTCCAGATTGGGGATGATAACACCAATGGTATGGGTGGACCTGTTCACCAGACTTTGTGCCAGCATATTGGGTTGGTATTCCATGGTTTGCGCCAGTGCTTTGATGATTGACCGGGTTTCCATGCTGATATCGGGATGGTCATGCAAAGCTCTTGACACGGTAGAGACGGATACTCCTGCAGCGCCTGCAATGTCCTTCAGTGATGTTTTGTCGTTCAGGTTTTTAGAAGGGTATTTATTTTTTTTGCTTTCGTGCAACAACGTGAAATGATAATTACAGTCTTTGCAATAAAAACGTTGTTTACCCCTAACGATTCCAGACTTTAAAATCCTTTCAGGTTTTTGGCATTTTGGACATTTGGTTCTTGGCATAAGTAATATTTTGTATCTATCGGAAACGTTAGCGCAAACATTTGCGATAGATTAATTCATTCTTACAGGGTGCAAGATATCCCAATATCCACAATTACACAATATTTTGAAACTGATTCGAGATGATAAAACGATATCATCTATCTCTTAAATCGCCATAAAAAGCTTGTCTTGCATGAGAAAAAAATTCACATTTCTTCCATTTTGCGATTTGATAAGTATGCGCATGATGGTATTCCTTTTGGCTTTTTGTTTGCAGGCCTTTCCTGGCAGGGCCTTTGACGATGTCGGCTCAGTTGTTGATTGGGAGACAGCTATCCGGATGACAATCAATGGCCGCTTGATCAATGAGCGTGGTGAACCGCTATCGGGTTGTACCATATCCGAAAAGGGTACACAACGCACAACCCAATCCGCTGTGGATGGAAGTTTTTCTATTGATGTTGCCGGACCCGCTTCCACCCTCATTGTTTCATATATTGGTTATGAAACACTCGAGGTGAAAGTGGGTAACCTCAGCAATTTAAATCTGACACTGGTTCCTTCTGCGTCTAATATGGACCAAGTAGTGGTGGTGGGTTATGCGAGTCAGAAAAAGGCTACCGTTACGGGTGCGATTTCCACTGTGAAAGGCGCTGATTTGATTAAATCTCCCGTACCCAACCTCACTTCCGCAGTTGTTGGTCGCGTTCCGGGTTTATTAACACAGCAAAGAAGTGGCCAGCCGGGAAATGATGAAACAACCTTGCGTATTCGCGGTATCGGAACATTGGACAACAGCAATGCAGCTCCATTGGTATTGGTTGATGGTGTGGAAAGGCCATTCTCCCGTATAGATCCCAGTGAGGTGGAGTCCATTTCTGTTTTGAAAGATGCTGCATCAACAGCTGTTTATGGTATTCGGGGTGCGAATGGTGTTATCCTCGTCACCACCTTGAAGGGAAAAGAAGGACCTGCCAAGGTCAACTATAGCGGCAATTATGCCCTACAGGTGCCTACACGTCTTCCTGAGTTTTTGAATGGGTATGATTTTTCCACACTACAATTGGAAGCACAGCTGAACGACAATCCAACGGTGACGCCAATGTTCAACAAAGAGGAATTGCAAAAGTTCAAGGATGGCAGTGATCCGCTGTTCTATCCGGATATTGATTGGTTGGGATTCATGATGAATGATTATGCTCCGCAGCAGCAGCACAATGTCAATATTTCTGGAGGCACTTCTGTGGCGAAGTATTTTGTTTCCTTGGGGTATTTGAATCAGGAGGGATTGTGGAAACAGTTTGTCAAGGAATACAACAACAATGATCTTTACAATAGATTCAATTTCAGGTCCAATTTGGATTTGGATATTTCGAAGTCGACGAAAGCGAATATCCAATTGGGTGGCGTAACATCCAACAGAAGTTCCCCGGGAGGATCTCCATTTGTAGATATTCTTGCAGCAGCAACCAATGGAACGCCCGGCATGTGGGATGGCAAGGTCATTACCTTGGCACGGGCCAATGGCAGAAATGCATTGGGAACTTTTTTTGATGGTTTCGACAGGTATAGCAACAATATCCTCAACCTAAATGTAGGGCTCAACCAAAAGTTTGATTTTATTACGAAAGGACTTGCCGGACGGGTGAAAGGTGCATATGATAGTGAATACGGGCAGAGCCGCAGTTTTTCCAGAAGTTTTGCACGCTATTCTGCAGAAAAAATTGATGTGAATGGAGATGGTGTACCGGATCCCATTTTGAGGCAATCTGGTGAAGATGGTGTGCTCAATGATCCTTCTGAAAGCTTCACGAGGTCGAAAAGGGTTTATTTGGAGGCCGCCATTGAGTACAATAACACCTTTGGGAAACATAACGTTGGCGGTTTGTTGTTGTATACCCAACGCAAGCAATTTTATCATGGGTTGTCGTATCCGGGCATTCCTTTGGGTTACCAGGATTATGTTTCCAGGCTAACATACAACTATGCCCAGAAATACCTCATTGAGTTCAATATGGGTAGGAACGGATCGGAGAATTTTCCTGAAAACAGCCGTTTTGGTTGGTTCCCGGCAGTCTCCGGTGGATGGGTAGTTACCAGTGAACCGTTGGTGAAAAAGTTGATTGGGGATGATTTTCTTTCCTACCTCAAATTGAGGGCTTCCTATGGAGTGGTTGGTAATGATCGCATGGGTTCTTTACGTTTCATGTATTTCCCCAGTGAGTACCTCAGCGGCGGCGGTGCCATCTTTGGCGAAGATCCTGTGAGCAGGGCAGGATATGTGGAAGGTAAACTCGGAAATCCCAATGTAACGTGGGAGAAGGCTGTGAAGCAAAACTATGCTGCTGAGTTGCGCTTTTTCAAAAACAGGCTAACCCTCAACCTGGATTACTTCATGGAACAGCGCTCCAATATCCTAACGGCAAGGCGTACCGTACCATCCCATGTTGCTGCTGTATTGCAGGATGCCTACAACATCGGCAGTGTGGAAAATGGGGGGTATGAAATCGAGTTGGGCTGGAGTGATAAGATCGGTAAATCCAACTATTGGGTGAGGGGTAACTACTCTTTTGCCCGCAACAAAATACTGTTCATGGATGAGGCCTATAACAGCCAATATCCGTTGCTCAACCAAACTGGCCAGCGTGTTGGTGAGGTTTTCGGTTACACTTTCATGGGGTTCTTCAACAGCCAGGATGACATTAACAAATGGCCTAGGCAGTTCAATATGAACCAGCGTCCTGGAGATGTTAAATATGCAGATATTACTGGCGATGGCATTGTGGATGTGAATGATAGGAGTCCGATTATGAACCCCTCTTTTCCCGAAATCAATTATGGGTTCTCTGGCGGATTTTCCATCAAGAAATTTGATTTCAGTTTCCTCTTCCAGGGAGCTGCCAATATGAGCATGAGTTTTGGTTTCAACGCTTTGCTGCCTTTCAGTGCATTCGGTTCTGCCATGGGCTTCATCAAAGACCGCTGGTATGCGGCAAGTCCAGACAACAATGCCAATGCCAAAATACCACGGTTGACATTAAACTATGCCGATCTCACCAACTACTACAATTCATCACTGTGGATCAGGGATGCTTCCTACCTCCGTTTGCGCAATGTGCAGGTTTCCTACCATTTGGATGCTGCATTTTTGAAAAAAATCGGTGCCAATTCCATGAACATCTTTGCCAGCGGACAGAATCTGTTCACTTGGGATTCCTTGAAATTTATCGATCCTGAAAATGTCGCTTCCGGTTCCATGTCTTACCCCCAATTGAAGGTGTTCAACTTTGGGATTAACCTCCAATTTTAAATTCAGTCATTATGAAGATTAACATATTTTCCTCACTTGCTATACTATCAGTGGCTTTCCTGTTGGGATCGACCTCTTGCCGGAAGTATCTGGAAATGCCGGCACAGACATCTTTCAATGAAGATTCTGTTTTTGCCCGCTACCAGAATGCGGAACGCCTTCTTTTTGATTTGTATCAATTTCAAGGCAGGGCATTGGCCACTGCATTGAATTCCAAGATGGGGTTGTCTTCCGTTTCAACTATAACAGATGAAGCCATTTGCTTTACAGCGCAAAACGGATACACTTCCAACAACGTTTATGCCGGTAGTGTCAACTCAACGTGGTTTACTGTCAATGGCACCAATGGTGAAGATGTGTACGACAACCATTGGAAGACCATCAGGAAGGCATTGATTTTGAAAGACAATATTGATCGTGTGCCAGATGCGCCTGCAGATGTTAAAGGTCGCATCAAAGGGGAGTGTGCTGCCATGCTTGCCCTTGAATATTTTGAAATGTTCAAAAGATATGGAGGTGTTCCCATTGTCAAAAAGGCACTGAATGATGCCGAGGATTTCATCATCCCCAGGGCTCCATTGGATTCGGTTTACAGGCATATCATCAGTTTGTGTGACGAGGCAATAGCCAACCCGAATTTTCCCGCAAAAGTGCCAGATGAAAAGGAGTTTGGCCGCTTGACCAAAGCGTTTGCATACGGATTGAAAGCCCGTACCATGTTGTATGCGGCAAGTCCGTTGTTCAATACCGACAAGGCCTATCAGGATTTTGGAGCCAACAACAAGTTGATCTGCTTCATGAAATACGATCGTAATTTATGGGCTGATGCCGCCAAGGCAGCCCGCGAAGCCATTACCTATTGTGAACAAAACGGTTACGGCATTGTGAAAAGTTTTGGTCCCACCAAAAATTACAAGGTTGCCTGCGAAGACATACCCAAAGCCGGAAACACCGAGGTGATGTTTGGAACCTTTCAGGGTATAAACCAATCCAGAAATTATTGGACAGGCAGGGGAACGAATATGGGTGGTTTTGCTGCAACTGAACCTACCCAAAATCATGTGGAGAAATACCAGAATACTGACGGTACAACAGTGAATTGGAATACAACCATCACTACACCGGCCAATGATCCGACATTTCCTTACAAAAAACTTGATCCCCGTTTTCACCTCTCTGTTGCATACAATGGTTGCCTTTGGGTAACCACAAACCCTACATACAGTTTGGAAATTTATGATGGTGTGGATGCCAGTGTAGCCAATGGTCGTAATGGTCCCATTTCCGCACGTACCCAGTTTGCATACTTTGCCCGCAAATGGTTGAATGGTTTCGAGTCCACTGGTGTTTGGACCCCGATGAGTCCATATATGAGACTCGCCGAAATGTACCTCATTCTTGCTGAGGCGTCCAACGAAGCCAATGGTCCCCGGGAAGAGGCATTTGCAGCATTGGATGTGATCCGAACACGCTCCGGAATGCCCACCGTATCGCGTTCCCTTGATCAGAACGGTTTAAGGAAGTTCATTGAAAACGAACGCAGTATTGAACTCTACCTGGAGAATCACCGGTATTTTGATGTGAAGCGACTGCTGATTGGTGATGTATTCAAAGGTCCGATTTATGATGTGAAAGTTGTCAAGCAAAAGAACGCAACCTTTACCTATACCAAGTACAAGTATCACGACAGGGCTTGGTTTGTACATTGGTATTTGCATCCGTTCCCTTACAATGAAGTCAACAAAGGATATGGTCTGATTCAAAATCCAGGATGGTAAGGTATTCACCGCAAATCAAAAATGTAATCAACATGAAGATGTTTAAAAAATATTTTAGTTTTCCTTTTGCTGCTGTGGTGCTGCTTTTGCAAACGCATGCCCAGGCACAACAAACAGGACTGTCAAGGGATTCTGCAGTTCAGGCCTCTGATGAAATGCAGGTGATTGCCTATGGTGAGTTGCCCAAAAGGAGTGTGACAGGAACCGTTTCTTCCATCAGCGGAAAAGATCTGGAGAAAAATACGGTATTCTCTTTAGGTAATGCATTATTTGGCAAGATTGCCGGATTGGTTGTTACAGCCAACAGTGGTGAACCCGGCAATGACCTGCCCTCGTTTGCATTGCGGGGCGTGACGACATTTGGTTTTGCCCGCGCTCCATTGGTGCTGGTAGATGGATTCATCAGGGATTTGAATGCTGTTTCAGTTTTTGATGTGGACAAGATTTCAGTATTGAAAGATGCAGCGTCCACGGCTTTATATGGCATTCAAGGGGCCAATGGCGTTATCCTGGTTACCACGAAATCAGGCAAAGCGGGCAAGTCTTCATTGGATGTTGACGTATCAACAGGATTCCAATCCCCAACAAGGTTGCCACAGTTTTATGCTTCAGCAGACTATGCCAAGATGTACAATCAGGCATTGGCCAACGATAGGTTACCGGCTTTGTTTTCAGCAGCAGACCTTGCCGGATATGCTGAAGGCGACAGACGCTTGTATCCCAATGTGGATTGGATGAACGAAACCATCAGGCAAGATGCACCCATCACCTCAATCAATTTGAGTTCCTCGGGAGGTAACAAAGTGGCACACTACTATGTGTCGCTGGGCTATTTGAAGAATACAGGGATCTATAAAAATACAGACCTCAATGATGGGTACAGCACCAATTCATCATTAGACAGGCTGAATTTCAGGTCGAATATTGATGTGAGTATCCTCAATGATATTACCCTGAAACTCAATTTGGGCGGACAGCTGAATGACATCAATGCACCACGCATGGCTACTGCAGACATTTGGAATCGCTTATATGATTATCCCACACATCTTTTTCCGGTATATGCGCAACCCGGTCTTTTGGGAGGAACTGCAGCATTCCCTGATAATCCGGCTGGCTATATCAACAACCGGGGATACAAGGAAACACATAACAGGTTTTTTCAATCGGATTTGGATTTGAAATATGATGCGAGCAAATTGCTAAAGGGACTTGCGATAGGCGCCCGTGTTGGGTTCGATAACTATTATACGGTTACCGATGGCTGGTCAAAGACCTTTGCTGTTTATCAAACTGTCAAAGATTCCCTAACGGGAAAACCTATAATTGGTGCACCTATTGGCAACAATACCAATCTCGCTTACAATTCCCCATTCAGTGATGCCCAGAACAGGAGAGGTACTGCAGAGATTTATCTGCATTACAGAAAAAGTTTTGGTGCTGACCATTTGATTGATTGGCTAGCACTCTACAACCAGACCCGTCAAATTCTCGGAAGGGAAAATCCATATAATATGCAATCCCTCAATACGAGGGTACATTATGCGTACAAAAACAGGCTTTTTGCCGACCTCTCCGTATCTTATGGCGGAACGGAAGCTTTTGCCAAGGACCAAAGATTCGGTTTGTTTCCTGCCCTTGCCTTGGGATTTGTGTTGATAGATACAAAAGACAAAAAGTCTGCACAAGCCATCAATTATTTGAAGTTGCGTTCCTCTGCAGGTATGGTTGGCAGCAGCAACGTGGGTTCACGGTTCGCCTTCAGGGAATTGTATGTGGGTGGTCCATCGTATTTTTTTGGCAATACAAATGCAGCAGCCTCCACCATCACCGAAGGTTTGGTTGCCAATCCCGATATGACATTCGAACAATCGTACCAGTATGATTTGGGAATGGATCTACGGTTGTTCAACAACTTGGATCTTTCATTGGTCCTCTTTCAGCAAGACCGCAAGAATATCCTTACTTCCCAATCTACCACAGTACCTGCATTGTTTGGTGCCAGTTTGCCCAATGTCAATATGGGTGAGGTTAGGAACAGAGGCATTGAAATGTCTTTGCTATGGACCAAACAATTCAAGCATGCCGGTTTTTTTGCCAGACTCAATATGAGTCTGATCAAAGACAAAGTGATGTACATGGCTGAAGAGGTTGCGCCTGAAGGCAGTGAGTATTTTTATCGTACGGGAAGTCCGGTATTTTATACCTACGGACTCCAAGCCATCGGATTTTTTGAATCTGCCACTGATATTGCACAAAGTCCACTTCAAATTTTCGGCCCCGTTCAGCCTGGTGATATCAAGTACCAGGATAGGAATAAGGATGGCATCGTAAACAATTATGATGTTGGACCGATTGGTAATGGCAGTATTCCCACCAAAGAATTTGGTCTTGATCTCGGATTCAATGTTGAAGGATTTGATTTTCAGGTGATGATTCAGGCCCAGGTGGACAGGAATATCAACTTGGCCAATTATGGTAACATCTTCTTTCCGTTGCGATCCAATCAAAAGATTTCAACGTTTGTACAAAATCCATGGACGCCTGCCAATATGGCCACTGCAGCCTATCCCCGACTTTCTACCTTAGAGAATGCCAACAATTACAGGACTTCCAGCTTCTGGTTGCGCAATGGTGATTTCATCAAGCTGCGTTCACTCGAGATGGGATATAATTTTCCGATTGCATTGTTGGAGAAAACAGGGTTAAGTGCTGCCCGTTTTTATGTGAGGGCTATGAACATGTTTACCTTGGATAAATTCAAGTATGCAGATCCCGAAAATATCTCCGGTTATCCAACCATGCGATCAGTAAACATGGGCTTCAAGATTCAACTCTAAAATTCATTGAAATGAAAAAAATATTCAAACTGATTGCCGGTTTTGTCATCGTCTTCCAGGTGGGTTGTTCCTATCTAGAGCCTGAAGCCCTTTCTCTGACAACCCGATTGGATGTAATCAATAATTTCAGCAACCTGACCAGGCTCAGGAACAATATGTTTACATCCTTGCCGGAAGGGTACAATTCCATTGGAAATGCATGGAGGGCCTCTGCGGTTGACGAAGCAGAAGATGTGAATGAAACCGAAGCGGTACAGGATTTCAATACCGGCAATTGGAATATCTATTCAAATCCCGATGACAGCTGGGCAAGAAACTATCAGGGTATCAGGAAAACATTTGATTTTTCGGAAGCTACGGATACCATCACTTTCGAGGCCTATAGGATTCCAGATCCGGTAACCTATGCGGCACGCGTAAGCAATTTGAAAATGTGGCGGGCTGAAGCCCAATTCCTGCGTGCTTTCTATTATTTTGAACTCTTGAAAAGGTATGGGGGTGTTCCCATCGTTGACCATAAAATCAGTATTTTCAATGAAACTGCTTATCTCAGTACCATCAAAAGAAACAGTTTCGATGAATGTGTGAAGTACATCAATAGCCTTTGTGATTCTGCTGCTAAAAATCTTCCATTGAAGTTGGCTGACATCGCCAATGCCGATTGGGGCAGACCAACTGTTGGTGCTGCACTGGCATTGAAGGCAAGGACATTGACTTATGCTGCCAGTGACCTCTTCAACAGACCATCTAACAACAATTCCTTGGTTGGTTATACGGATAATAACCGAACAGTAAGATGGCGGGCTGCAGCTTTGGCCAACAAGGCAGTATTGGATTTGATGCCACTGGCACCTTATTCATTTCAATCCACTTATTCCGCTTTGTTCCAGCTCAAAACTGTTCGAAGCAATGAGGTGATTTTCGAAAAAAGATATCCTGCCAGCAATACCTGGGAGGCCCTCAATTATCCCATTGGCTACCAAACCGGCAGGTCAGGCACTGGCCCTTCACAAAATCTTGTGGATGCCTATGAAATGAGGACAGGCATACCCTTTGATTGGAAAAATCCGGTGCATGCAGCAGATCCTTATGCCAATAGGGATCCACGTTTGTTGATGACGGTCATCGTCAATAATTCTGCGTGGAAGGGAACCAATGTGCAGCTTTGGGAGGGTGGTCTCAATGGCAAACCACTTTTCAGAGCATCCAAGACTGGCTATTATTTGAAAAAATATGTTGACGAAACACTAAATCTCGCTACCGGTCAGACCAGTGCCAAACAATGGATCTATTTTCGTCTATCAGAGATTTACCTGAATTATGCAGAAGCCATGAATGAAGCTTTTGGTCCCGGGGTCCCCGATACATTGAAAATTACGGCACTACAGGCAGTGAATGCAGTAAGGACGAGAGCGGGCGTAGCCATGCCAGTCATACCTGCTGTAGTATCCAAAGAAGAACTCCGTGAAAAAATCAGGAATGAAAGAAGGGTGGAGCTGGCTTTTGAAGATCACCGTTTTTGGGATGTGCGTCGTTGGATGATTGGAGAAAATACCCTGGGAGCAGTGATTAGGGGTGTAAAGATTATCAGAGAGTCTAATGGTACTTTCAAATACACACCTATCGATTTGGAAAAGCGCGTATTCCTGGAAAAAATGTATTTGTATCCCATACCTCAGTCAGAGATTGTCAAATCCAATGGCAATATCGTCCAGAATCCGGGTTGGAATTAATATTTTCATCAAATGGTTGTTGAAACGTCAAATGAAAAGCGGGAACTTTTTTTGCAAAAGGCACAAT
>JBDLUN010000068.1:0-5550 GCA_039805245.1 Bacteroidota bacterium | reverse complement strand
GCCCAGAAAAAGGTGGAAGAGAACAATTTTGGCATACGCAAAAGATTGTTGGAATATGATGATGTGATGAACAAGCAAAGGAGTGTTGTTTACGGAAAGAGGTCTCATGCCCTCTTTGGAGAACGCCTTGCACTTGATCTCGATAATGCATTCTATTCCGTAGCCACACAGCTGGTCAACCAATTTGCAGGCACCGCAGACCATGACGGGTTCAAATTGGCGGTAATCATGCATTTCAGCATAGACACCCAACTCTCAGGACAAGATCTGGAAAAAGGCAATACCAATGACCTCGCGGAAAAACTATACAAGGAAGCAATCAGCCACTACCAGGCACGGAAACAGCAGTTGGCCAAACAGGCATTACCCGTATTCCAAAATGTAAGGCTCACGCAGGGCAACCATATTGTTAATGTAGTTGTACCGATGACCGATGGTAAAAAGACCATCAACATTCTGACCAATCTTGAAAAAACCATCAGCAGCAAAGGGTTGGAGCTGTCTGCATCGCTGGAAAAGACCATCACACTGGCTATCATTGATGATGCATGGAAAGAACATTTGAGGGCCATGGATGACCTTAAGCAAAGTGTTCAGACAGCAGTATATGAACAAAAGGATCCACTCGTCATCTACAAACAGACAGCCTTCGGACTGTTTTCCAACATGGATGGGGAAGTGAATAAAGATATAGTATCCTTCCTTTGTCATGCTTCATTGCCAGTGGACGGCAATCAGGATGGTGGACTGAAAGAAGGGAAAGAGAGCCGGACAGATATGAGCAGGATGAAGAGCAGAAAAGATGAGATTGAATCTGCAGGTGCTTCTGATATTATGGATGGAGGAAACCAATACCACGATCCTTCAGACATCAAAACTGAGCCTGTAAGGGTAGGTCCTAAAGTTGGCAGAAACGACCCTTGCCCTTGCGGAAGCGGAAAGAAATTCAAGTCCTGCCACGGCAGAGACCAGGCCTAAAACCAATTTGTTGATATTGCTAAAACCCAAGTACATACTGTTTTTATCCATGTTGATCTGCATTGCAGCTCAGGCACAGATTGGCAAAAGTATGTATGCAACCCGGGACGCCAGACTGGATAAACTGGTCGACAAGCAAATTGAGCTCAACAGATTGTCTGCACAAGGCAGAATGGTGATTGAACAGGGATACCGTTTATTGGTGATTAGCACCAACAAGCGAGATCAGGCCATGGAAACGAAGGCCCGGTTGCTCAAGCTATACCCCGAACAGAAATCCTACATGTCTTACCAGTCGCCCAATTTCAAGCTTCACATGGGTAATTTCAAAAGTTACAAAGAGGCGGAAAAGTTTCGTGAAGAGATGGCTTCAAATTTCGTAGGAAACATTTTGATAATCCCCTCTCCAATAGAAATTAGGGTGGGCAAATGGGAAATGACGAATAACCAATGATTATGTTGAGCAACCAGATCCAAACTTTGGCAGCAAAGTATTTCGAAACGTACAAGCAAATCAGGCATCACCTCCATGCCCATCCGGAGTTGAGTTATAAGGAATACAATACCGCAGCCTTTGTGAAAGGAGAGCTCGATAAACTCAGTATACCATACCAGGCTATGGCCGAAACGGGCGTGATTGCCGTATTGGAAGGCAGGCCATCAGACAGGGTTGTAGCTTTGAGGGCAGACATGGATGCCCTGCCGATTCAAGAAGAAAATGAGGTGCCCTATGCATCCACCATACCCGGTATTATGCATGCCTGTGGTCATGATGTGCATACCACATGCCTGCTTGGCGCAGCAAGGATTTTGCATGAACTAAAGGACCAATGGGATGGCAAGATAAAATTGATATTCCAACCTGGAGAGGAGAGAAATCCCGGTGGAGCAAGCATACTCATCCGTGAGGGCGTGTTGGAGAACCCTCGTCCGCAACATATTATTGGCTTGCACGTACATCCTTTGCTGGAGACAGGCAAAGTCAGTTTTGCCCCAGGCAAAGTGATGGCCAGTGCAGATGAGATATTCATTACAGTTCGCGGCAAGGGTGGACATGCCGCCAAACCATATCTGACGGCAGATACCATTTTAACAGCTTCACAATTGATTGTTGCTTTGCAGCAACTGATCAGCAGAAACAACAACCCTTTTTCACCTTCTGTGTTATCCATTTGCTCCATTCAGGGCGGCTTCACCACCAATGTGATCCCTTCCGAGGTAAAGCTCATGGGCACCTTCAGGGCGATGGATGAAAGTTGGAGAAAAGAGGCTCATCTGAGAATTCATGAGATTGCTGCTGGTATTGCCCAAGCTATGGGAGCTTCAATTGACGTTCACATAGACCTCGGATACCCTTCTGTTGTCAACGATGCAACGCTTACCCCGCAGGTGAAAGCACTGGCTTCAGATTATATGGGAGCAACCCAAGTGGAAGATATGGAATTGAGTATGGGGGCTGAAGATTTCGGATATTATACACAAGAGATTCCCGGCTGTTTTTTCAGGTTGGGAACAGGAAACAAGGCAAAAGGAATAACATCCAACGTTCACACGCCCACCTTTGATGTGGATGAAAGGTCAATTCAAATAGGGATGGGTATGATGGCGTTTTTGGGTGCCACCAGTTAAAAAAAATATTATGCAAAAAAAACTCAGGAAGGAGCAAGCTTTGGAATACCACGCCAAAGGTAGACCAGGCAAGATCGAAGTAATTCCCACCAAAGAGGCCAAAACACAGCGTGACCTTTCCTTGGCCTATTCCCCCGGTGTTGCTGAGCCCTGCAAAGAAATTCAGGAAAATATTGAGAACGTCTACAAATACACTGCAAAAGGCAACCTCGTTGCTGTAATCAGCAATGGAACGGCCGTTTTGGGACTAGGAGACATTGGCCCGGAAGCAGGTAAACCCGTTATGGAAGGCAAGGGCGTTTTGTTCAAGATTTTCGCAGATATCGATGTTTTTGATATTGAGATAGACGAAAAGGATCCCGAAAAGTTTGTTGAAATTGTGAAGGCCTTGCAGCCCACCTTCGGGGGAGTCAATTTGGAGGACATTAAAGCACCGGAGTGTTTCTACATTGAGCAGAGACTCAAGGAAGAGATGAATATTCCTGTGATGCATGACGACCAGCATGGCACAGCCATCATCAGTGCAGCTGCATTGCTGAATGCATTGGAACTGCAGGAAAAAAATATTGCTGAAATCATTATTCTGGTTAACGGTGCCGGTGCAGCTGCCATGGCCTGTATCGAGTTGTATGAGGCCCTCGGTGCCAAAAGGGAGCATGTTTGGATGTTTGACTCCAAAGGTTTGATCCACAGTAAAAGAACCGATTTGGATGACCGGAAGAAGCGGTTCGCTGTTGACAGACAAGAGATCAGTTTGCATGAAGCCTTTTCAAAAGCAGATGTGTTTATCGGACTCAGTAAAGGCAATGTTGTAACCAAAGAGATGGTTGCCAGTATGGCCCCCAGACCGATTGTATTTGCCATGGCCAATCCAGACCCGGAAATAACCTGGGAAGATGCCACTTCCGTGAGGAATGACATCATCATGGCAACCGGCAGATCCGACTATCCCAATCAGGTGAATAATGTTCTTGGTTTCCCTTACATATTCAGGGGTGCACTTGATGTGCGTGCAACCAGAATCAATGAAGCCATGAAGTTGGCTGCCGTCAAGGCACTTGCAGAATTGACCAAAACACCCGTTCCCGATATCGTTAACATGGCCTACAACGAGTCGGCTATTGCTTTTGGTCCAAATTATATCATCCCCAAACCACTAGACCCCCGATTGATTACAGCCGTTTCTCCAGCTGTTGCCAAAGCTGCGATGGAAAGTGGGGTTGCCAAGACTCCCATAACCGATTGGGAGAAGTATGAAATTGACCTCAACAAAAGGCTGGGCATTGACAATCAGCTTATCAGGGCATTGGGCAGCAAAGCCAGGAAAGACCCCAAAAGGGTGGTTTTTGCAGATGCAGAAAACTCCAAAATCCTGAAGGCAGCACAATTGGCACTGGATGAAGGTTTGGCCATCCCGATTTTGTTGGGCAATCCTGAAATCATCCAGGATTTGGCTGAGAAGAATAGCATTACTCTCGACGGACTTCAGATTATCAATCCCAAGAGCGAGGAGATGAAAGCCAAGCGTGAGGCCTACGGCGAAATGTTTTTCAAAAAAAGGCAGCGCAGGGGTGTCAACCGCTATGAAGTGGCCAAGTTGATGAAAGATCGGAATCACTTCGGTTGTATGATGGTGGAAACAGGAGATGCCGATGCCATGATTTCCGGGTTGAGCAGGAATTATCCTGATACCATAAGACCGGCTATCCAGATTATTGGCACAGAGGATGGCGTTAGCAAAATTGCAGGCATGTACATCATGCTAACCAAAAAAGGTCCGCTTTTCCTGGCAGACACTACAGTCAATTTCAACCCCACTGCGGAGGAGTTGGCCGATATCACCCTGTTGGTTGCCAAAGAGGTTAGAACCCTTGGCATCACCCCACGCATTGCGATGCTCAGCTACTCCAATTTCGGCAGCAGTGATACCCCAGAAGCCATTACGGTAAGGAACGCAAGGGCAATCGTCAAACAGAAAAACCCCTCCTTGATCGTTGACGGTGAAATGCAAGGCATCATTGCTTTCAACAAGGAAATCATGAAAGAAAACTACCCGTTCTCTGAATTGGTCAGCAACGGTGATGTCAACACCCTCATTTTCCCGAACCTCAGCGCAGGTAACATTGCCTATAACCTTTTGCAGGAAGTGGGAGATGCAGATGCCATCGGCCCGATATTGCTAG
The DNA here is from genome assembly GCA_039805245.1 of Bacteroidota bacterium. Lineage (GTDB taxonomy): Bacteria > Bacteroidota > Bacteroidia > Chitinophagales > Chitinophagaceae > Pollutibacter. The sequence continues at coordinate 760 of JBDLUN010000068.1, read as the reverse complement.
GGCTCAAAAAACCTGTTCATGTGCTGCAGCTCGGTTCATCAATCAGGAGCATATTGAATATGGTTATGATTGCGGTAATTGATGCACAATATAAAATGCGGAAAGCCGAGAGGATATGAACATATTTACCCGATTCGGAGAGTTTCTCCTCATGCTGAAAGGCATGTTCACCAAACCTGAACAATATAAAGTTTACTGGAAAGAGCTGATGCACCAGTGTGTGGAATTGGGAATCGGTTCTTTGGGCATAGTATCCATCATCTCTGTTTTCATTGGTGCCGTGTCTACCGTGCAAACGGCCTATCAATTTGTGAGTCCGATCATCCCAAGATCGGTGATAGCCCAAATTGTTCGGGATAGTGTGATACTGGAGTTTGCACCAACAATTACCTGTATCGTATTGGCAGGTGTTGTGGGCAGCAAAATTTCCAGTGAGCTTGGCAACATGCGCGTCAGTGAACAAATTGATGCACTTGAAATCATGGGCATCAATACCAAGGCTTACCTGATTTTACCCAAGATTATTGCTGCACTCATTACGATACCACTGTTGGTGGTGATTGCCATGACCCTGGGTATTTGGGGCGGACGATTTGTGGGAGATTTGACCGGCATCCTGCCAAATGAAATTTATGACAAGGGACTTCTTGAATCGTTTGTTCCTTATAATGTAACTTTTGCCTTGACCAAGGCCTACACTTTCGCTTTCATCATTACGGCTATTCCTGCCTACTTTGGCTATAATGTCAAAGGCGGTGCA
>JBDLUN010000067.1:0-10526 GCA_039805245.1 Bacteroidota bacterium | reverse complement strand
TAGCCTCTCCAAATTAATTGAGACCTACCTGGATTCAGTTACACGTATATCCCAAAAAAAATCTAACGTAACTCCATTGGTAGAAAGTCTGACTGGCATCATTCCCAACCAACAAGATGATGAACAGGATTACAGGAATTTTATTGATAAAAAATATTCCTGATGGAGAAAGTTTTCCTCGATACGAACATTGTCATCGACCTGTTGGCAAAAAGGATTCCGTTTTACACTGATGCCCAGGAATTGTTTTCCCGTGGAGACAGAAAAGAAGTTGAATTATGTGTTTCCGCACTCACTTTCGCCAACGCATATTATTCAATATCCAGACATCACAGGGACGTTGAGGTAAAAAAATACATGTCGATTTTTAAAGTATTGGTAACGCTATTACCACTTGAAGACAAATCGATTGAGTTGGCCCTTGCTGCTGATTTTACAGATTTCGAAGACGGTCTTCAATATTTTACTGCCATCAATTATGGTGCTGATGCAATCGTTACCCGAAACAAAAAGGATTTCAAAAATTCATTTATTCCTGTTATGACAGCTGGGGAATTTCTGGAAAAGTGAACAGTATATCAACCTCGTCCCTTTTCCCTAATCCCTCTTCCCTCCTGCCTTTTGCCTCTTGTCTGGCTGTTTAATCACTTCTTCCGCACCAACATCACCTCCACCCTACGGTTCATCCAAGATATATTTTCATCGAAGCTGGAAACCAGGGGTTTTGACTTTCCAAAGTAATTCGTGGTAAGCCTGTTGGGTTTAACCCCATAACTCATCAGGTAGTTGCGAGCGTTTTTTACCCTCCGTTCAGATAATTTCAGATTGTAATCAGTATCCCCTTCCAAATCGGTATGACCTTCAAGCACACATTCGAAGTTGGAATTGGTCTTGATAAATGTTACCACCTCACCGAGCAGTTCGAAGCTGTTCTGCATGAGATTCGACTTGTCGAAATCAAAATTGATGATGTACTTGATGCTGTCGCCTGTCACACTGATGAAGCGGTTGCCATCCTGGCGCCAGGTGGAAAAGGGTTTCTCCTCTTTACGGGGAATTTCCACTTTCAAAGTATCACCCGGACAGCCCCTGCCACCGGGAGTTCCGGCAATATCCGGACAACGGTCGTTTGCGTCATCAATACCGTCTTTATCGCGGTCGTTGAGCGGACACCCATCATTGCTGATTGGTCCTGCAATTTCCGGGCATTTGTCAAACTTGTCTGCCATGCCATCACCATCACGGTCGAGTACCGGGCAACCTTTGTTGGTGCGTGGACCGCGTTCAAACGGACAGGCATCGAGGCTGTCGGTAACACCATCTGCATCTGCATCAGGGGGAGGCAGCATCTCTTTTTTGTCGGCATCTTTTTTGCGTTTGCCAATGCCTATATACAAACCCCATGAGTAAGATACATGATTACGCATCCGCTGGGTAAGACCAAGCCCATAACCCACCTGCGCCGTAATCATACCCTGGTTGTTGAAAACCATATACCGTGCCCCCATGCCCACCGGTGCGGCAAAGAATGCAGTGCCCCTTTTGAGACTGCCCTGTAAGGCCCCAAACAAAAAGGGTTGAACCTGCAGGCGATTGTCGTAAAAGTGGTAATAGAAGTCAGCACGAAGGCTAGAAGACCATCCACGCTGGCGATCTGAAGACTCCGGATTTTTGCGGGAGATGTACCCATAGCCAATGCCGAAATCGGTACTGAAAGAAAACTTTTCAGTCCGGTTCATATAAAAGCTGATCCCCGATGTGGCATTGGCCTTACCCAAAAATGATCCGCTATCAAAGCAGGTTGTGCAGGTATCTGCATACTGCTCGGCAATGCCAAAATCTTGGACATGGAGCTTGTTCAATCCGAACTGCGTCCATTTGAACGGATTCGTTTTGGGTGCTTGCAAAACTGCAGGAATCTGCTGTGCCTGGACCATAGAGGCCATAGCCAGCATACCTATCAGCAATGATCCAATTTCCCTGAATGATTTCATAAACGGGTGTTTAAAATGCTTTACCGGTAAAGTTTTCTGGAGACTACCAATTCAAAACCCTGTCGGGTGTATCCCGCTGCCCGGAGACCTGAAATGTTGATATCGTAATGAAAACCGACAATTGTTTTATTGAATTTCAGTTGGAGATTGGGGATGATGGCATCACGCAGTCGAAAACCCAATCCAAAATACAAGGCTGTACCTTCGTGGTCGTCAACAGGTGCATCAATGGTACGACCGAAACGCGCACCCACCAGGTATTCTGAGGCTTCGGCTTTCCAGTTCAACAACCCATAAACACCAAACTGATGCCACTCATTTTTGACTGTCAGTCCGCCCTGCACACTGAACTGTGTAGCCAGTCTGTAGTCTGCGGTCTTCTGTTCATCCGTAAACGGATTATTCAGGTGTCTGGCGCTGGCACCCAGGTACCAATCGCGTTGCTCCCCCTGTTGGAATAATGACAAACCCGTATGAAAAGAGACCCACTGCAAACGGCGGATACCTTGCAAAGGATCCTGTGTTACAACAGACAATGGCCCATAAGCATCAAACTGATCGGGAAACAAACCTGTGATGCCACCAAACCTTGCACTGGTGGTGGAACCCTGAAAGCCCAATGCCATATATACTTTGTTGGCAGTAAGCTGTTGTGCATAAGACAATCCCAGCATGGCAGTAGTATGGCGGAATGCCCCCTGGTTGGATTTGTCGAATGCCCCAGCTGCTGTAGCTGTTAAAAACCCTTTTTTATCCAACACACCATCTTTGTCCTTTTTCACCAAAGGCAGTGAAACCATGGCATGACCGTTACTGAAAGCTGATAGCGATTTGTATTTGATGTCTTTGTAATTGATGCGCAAATCCCCTTCGCGGTTGGTTTTCAAAGCAGGATTGTACCATAGGTTCATCGTCTGAACATCGGCATAATGGAAGTCCTGAGCAGCAAGGATTATCCCCTGCGCCAAGATGCATACCATTAACAATCCTTTTTTCATCACCCTGTTCATATTGATCACTGCCTCAAAAGATTTAACATGCCTGACTTTTTCATGATGACACCATTGCCGTCAGCCCCTTCAACCACCCAGATATACGTATCTGCAGGCTGGTCCTTTCCTCTGTATTGGCCGTTCCATCCGCCTTGCGGATTAGCAGACTCGAAAACCAGGTTACCCCAGCGGTTGTATATTTTGAACCATTTGAATTTTCGGATTCCAGGGGTGACCGGGCGAATCAAATCATTCACACCATCCCCATTGGGCGTAAATACATCCGGCACATAGATGCCGGTCACACACACTACAGCAGTAGTGATGACATTAGAAGATGGGGAAACACAGCCGTTGCTGTTGGTGAGGGTTACCCTATAAGTAGCGCCATCATTGACCCGCAGTGTATCTCCAAAGACAGCAGGAATCGGCAAATTGTTGCGGAACCATTGCACCGTATGGGCGGGTGGGATGGTTTTGATCTTCAACAGCCGACTTTCATCTTTACAAAATTGGTTGGTACCATTGATTTCCAATACAGGAGTTGTTGGAATTTCAATGACCGTAAAAACTACAGGATTGCTGAAAGCGCTGTTGCAGCCATTGCTGTTGGAGGCTACGGCCGTGTAGGTACCAGATGATTGAACCGGCAACTGGACTGTGGTTGCTCCAGGCAGAGGCTGTCCGTTTCTATACCATTGCAGGGCAAAGGCTTGGCTTGATTGTACGGTAACTGTTTCTCCTGCGCAAAGGATTTGCTTGCTTGCTGCAATCACCGGTGCTGCTGGCGGCAAGACGATGGCAACCCTGATGGCATCACTTTGGGGATAGCTGCAATTGCCCGACCGCTTCCTGGATACTGTGTACATCCCTTCGGCTTTGACCAAGAGGAATGGGGCATTGGCGCCGGCAAGGGGTATGCCCGACTGATACCACTGATAACTGCTGGCAGCACTGGCGGTGAGCAGTACGGAATCACCAACACAAAGTTGGGTATTGCGGGAGCTTGAAATGGTTAATAGCGTATCATTCAACGGAATTTCCAATATGATGGCTTCCGTTAGTTCACTGGTACACCCATTTGCGGCTTTAACACCAATAAGGTAGGTCCCAGCGGAGAGTCCTGAGAAAATACCCGTTGTATTGGCATATCCTGATCCGTCAATGCTGTACCAATTGCCCGGAGCCAACGGTGACAGGATATTGATGATGCCCTTGTTGAAACAATTCGGTTGAGTGATGTCCAACACAGGCTTAACTGGTTTAGACAATAGTTGCATGAAAACCGGGTTGCTGGCCAATCCTGCACATCCAGTAGGGTCCACTGATTTGACAGTATAAACACCTGTCTCTTTCACCACCAGGGTGAAACCGGAAACACCTGTAATCGGCTGACCGTCGCGGTACCACTGCATGGCACCCGCAACACCTGAAACCAATATGGCACTGTCGCCTGCACAGAATGTCCTTTTTTCTGCATACAATAAAGGCTGAATAGGCTGGGGAGCAACCGTTACAAGAACTCCATCACTTTGTGGCGAAAGACATCCGGCAGCACCGCGCCTGCTCACCGTAAACACACCTTCGGAGGTTGCTGTAAAACTTTGTCCCTGAGCTCCCGCCATGGGAATGCCATACTTGTACCACTGGTAACCGTCTGCCGCACTGGCCGTCAACACAACACTGCCACCCGAGCAAATTTGCGCAGCGCCATTTACTGCAATCGTCAATTTCGGTTCATTGAGAACCGCCGGACTAACAACCGCAATGGTTGCAGGGCTGATGCACCCTGCAGGATTTTTAACGCTGACTGCATAGGCACCCGGCTGCAGTCCGATGAATATTCCAGTATTGTTGAAGAAGGTTGATCCATCCACACTGTATGCATATCCAGTACCAGCAGGTGCTGTGATGGTGATGGTTCCTGTTGGTGCGGGGCAAACAGGCTGGGTAACCGTAACAGTTGGCGCAGGAGGCACCTGGGGATCAGGCAAAATCAAAGCTACGGTAGTGGCACTGATGCATCCCCCAACACCTTTGACCGAAACCGGATAATTGCCCGGTGCCAGGTTTTCAAAAATGCCGGTGGTATTGGAATAGTTGCTACCATCCAAACTGAAACTGTTACCGGCATTGCGGGGAGAAGTTATGGTAATTGTTCCCGATCCATTTGCACAAGAAGGCTGCACCAGGGAAAGGGATGGAGCAGAAGGAATCAATGGTTGCGGATCAATCACAACGGTTGTTGCAGGACTGATGCATCCGTTGTCCGACTTGATGAAGACCCGGTAGGTACCGGTCAGCATATTGTTGAAAACGCCAGATGTATTGTTGAAAGTGACCCCATCCAGGCTGTAGAGGTTGCCGGCAACAAGGGGTGCTGTGATGTTAACAGAACCGGTGGCTTTAAAGCAATCGGGTTGTATCACTGTTGCCTGTGGGGCAGGTGGGGCATTCAGCACAACGACAGTAACCACAGCTAATTCTGTAGGCACGGATGAACCGATATTGCTGCCGCTTGCTGAAACATAGTAGGATGTGGTCTGGTCCAAGATGGGGGTAACAAATGAGGGCCCCGTAAAAAGCAACTGGGTTAGGGCCGGATCAGCATACCAACGGAATAGAGGATTGGTGATATTGACAGCCGTAGCTTGAAGGACAGCTGAAGTTTTGGCACAAATGCTAGCAGGATCTGCTGAAAAATCATATGCGGCGATGGTGATACGTGCTGTATCATTCAGCGGCTGCGGATCATTATTTTTGGTATCGGCAATAAAGGCCAGATTGGTATAGTTGGCTGCTGGTACAATTGGGTTTACAACCGATGTAATCTGAAGGGTTACGGAATCCCCAGCCTGCAAATCCTCCACTTCCCAATCGCCTGTAACACTGTTGTAAGCCAATGGGGAAGAGGATCCTACAAAAGTGAAACCCGAAGGGAGCGGGTCTGTAACCGTCACTTCTTCCGCTGCAAAAGCACCCAAATTCTTCAATTGCAAGGTGAATACAACCCTGCTGCCGGCGCGTGCTGACAATTTATCGGCTCGCTTGGTTAGCTTCAAATCAAGACTCCCATTGCCATTCCTGTTGGGATCAGCTTGGGCATGCAATACCCTTGGGATGCCCATGAACAACAGACAGAAAATGACAACCATCAACCTGAATGGATGACGAGCTATATGCATAAACCGGATACGTATTTAAGTGTTTCTATGGACGCTGAATACGTAAAATTGTGTAAAAAAATCAAGTAATGGTAGTTATCCAGACTTATTTATTTAATTAATGTCAAATTAGATATTTGCTACTTCCCTCAAAACAACAATGCCATGCAGAACCTGTTTAAGGTTTTTGCATGGCATTGATAATCAATCTATTAAATATAATAAATTATTCAAATGCGCTTAGTCGCGACGGCCGTAGAGGTTTCCAAGGAGTCGGAGGATTTCAACATAGAGCCAAACAAGGGTAACCAGCAGACCAAAGGCGCAATACCATTCCATGTGCTTGGGGGCACCCATGGAGGACCCTTGTTCGATGCGATCGAAATCAAGCAACAAGCTCAAAGCCGCGATGGCCGTGATGGCGATGGAAATGCCAATACTCAGCAAGCTTCCCTGTTGAAGACCGGAAATATTGACTCCAAAAAGGGAAAGCACAAAAGTGATGAGGTAAAAAAGGGCTATGCCACCAATGGCAGCAAACATGATGGAACGGAAACGCTCCGTAACCCGGATAATGCGGAAAGTGAAGAGCAGGTACATGGCAATGGCTGTGCCGAAGGTGAGTACCACCGCCTGCATCACAATACCGGGTGCCACTTTGGCAAAGGCATCATTGTAAATGGCAGAAATGCCACCAACCACTAATCCTTCCAACAAGGCATAGGCAGGAGCAAGATATTGGGCCAAAGTAGGTTTGAACATCAGTACCAGGGCCAAGACCAATCCGCCAATAGCACCGCCCATAATATAGCCGGAAACGCTATTGCCTACGCTGGCTTCATTCCATACGTAGAATGCAGTGGCCATTACCATGATGAAGAGGAATCCGAATTTGTTCAGTGTACCGCGGAAACTCATCACACCAGATCCTGGCACGGCGGCCGACCTGTTGAAGGATTTTTCAGAAAGTGTGGGATTACTTGAATTGAAAAGCGCCATAAAAGGGTAATTTTGTAATCTAATTTAATTAATTTCATTCACACGGCAACATTTTGCTCCGTCTGTATACTGTCAAACAAAAACCATGCCACAGAGAAAAGAAGAACTGCTCAGCGATATTGTGATCAAATTTGCAGGTGATTCCGGCGACGGAATGCAGCTCACAGGAAGCCAGTTTACCAACAATACGGCCCTGCTCGGTATCGATTTGGCCACATTCCCTGACTTCCCCGCAGAAATCCGTGCCCCACAAGGCACCCTGCCTGGCGTGAGCGGCTACCAGCTGCGTTTCTCGAGTGATGCAATTTACACCCCCGGTGATTTGTGTGATGTGTTGGTGGCGATGAATGCCGCAGCACTGAAAACTAACCTCAAGGCCATCAAAAAAGGTGGTAAAATCATTGCCAATGTGGATGGCTTCGATGCCAAAAACCTCAGGCTGGCCAACTACCCAGAGGGTATCAATCCCCTGGAAGACAACTCTCTCGATGGTTTTGAGGTGATTAAGATGGATGTGACCAAAATGACCCGTGAAGCGTTGAAAGAGATCACCATGGGCACCAAGGAAAAGGACCGTGCCAAGAACATGTTTGTGCTGGGATTCCTCTATTGGATGTACAGCCGGGATATGGATAGCACCCTGACCTTCCTCAAGGAGAAATTCGGTAAAAAGGATGAAATCCTGAATGCCAATATCAAAGCCCTGCAAGCAGGTTATAATTACGGAGATACTACTGAAACCTTCACCACGCGCTATAAAGTAGAGAAAGCCAAAATGAAGCCCGGTGTTTACCGCTCCATCATGGGCAACCAGGCGTTGGCCATGGGCTTGGTGGCGGCATCCCAAAAAAGCGGACTGACCCTTTTCTTGGGAACCTATCCCATTACACCTGCATCCGATATCTTGCATGACCTAAGCAGGATGAAAAATTTTGGTGTCAAAACCTTTCAGGCTGAAGATGAGATTGCTGGTATTTCTGCCGCTATTGGCGCCGCCTACGGCGGCGCATTGGGCGTTACCACCACCTCCGGTCCGGGTATTGCGCTTAAAGGTGAAGCTATGGGTTTGGCGGTCATGCTGGAAATCCCTTTGTTAATCATTGACGTACAGCGTGGAGGGCCATCAACCGGCTTGCCTACCAAAACGGAACAAAGCGACCTCCTGCAGGCCTATTACGGCCGCAATGGTGAATGTCCCATGCCCGTCATATCAGCCTCCACGCCCAGCGACTGTTTCAGTGCCGTTTATGAAGCTGCCAGGATTGCCTTGCAGCACATGACGCCAGTGATGTTCCTAAGCGATGGCTACATTGCCAATGGAGCTGAACCCTGGAAATTCCCGCAGGAAGCAGACCTGCCGGCAATTGAAGTGCATTTCAAAGAGGGATTGGCAGAAGGAGAAACAAAGTTCCAGCCCTACAAACGTGATGAAAAACTCGTAAGGCCTTGGGCCATTCCGGGTACAAAAGGATTGGAGCATCGCATCGGTGGCATCGAAAAACAAGATATTACAGGCAATGTAAGCTATGACCCAGACAACCACCAACACATGGTGAAGACTCGTCAGGCCAAAGTGGATATGATTGCCAACTACATCCCTGACCAACAAGTGGACAGCGGAGATACAAAAGGAAAAGTATTGGTGCTTGGCTGGGGATCAACTTTCGGCTCGATCAAAAGTGCCGTCCAAGAACTGATTGCTGAAGGACATGCCGTTTCACACGCACATCTCCGCTACCTCAGACCATTCCCCAAAAACCTGGGTGAACTGATCAGCAACTTCGACACCGTACTCGTACCCGAAATCAATAACGGACAACTCATCAAAATCATCCGCGATGTATACCTTGTAGATGCCAAACCCTACAACAAAATCAAAGGGACGCCTATTACGAAGGGTGAATTGGTGGAGGAAGTGAGGATGTTTTTATAGTGGAATAGTGGAATAGTGAAATAGTGAAATAGTGGAATAGTGGAATAGTGGAATAGTGGAATAGTGGAAAGTTTGAAATAAACATCACTTTTTTCGGGTAAAAAGCTGATTATTTTCGTTTTTTTACCCTTTGTTTATTTTTTTGAGACGGCTACTTTTGGGAATGCAAAGAATTAATAGTTACAGGGATTTAATTGTCTGGCAAAAATCAATATTGCTAACAAAGGAAATCTATTCGGTATGCAGTTTTTTTCCAGAGGATGAACGTTATGGAATTGTTTCACAAATGAAACGCTCGGCATTATCAATCCCTAGCAATATTGCTGAAGGTTATGGACGTAATACTAAAAAAGATTTTCAGAGATTTTTAAGTATTGCTTTGGGGTCTGCTTATGAACTTCAAACCCAGCTTTTTATTGCGCAAGCTTTGGGTTTTCTAAATAATGAAAAGCATTTCAATGACCCACATTCTTTATCAGAAGAAGTCATCAAAATGCTTTCCAGATTGCGCAGCAAATTGTCTCTCTAAGATTCAAAAAAACTGCCTATTACAATTTTTACTATTCACTATTCTCTATTCACTTTTCTCTATTCCACTATTCCACTATTCTCTCCACAATCTTGCCAGTGGCTTTCTCTTTGAGGATCAGCTTTTTCGTACCATAATGTGTCATCTCTTCTTTGACCAGGTAGTGGTCGGCGTCGAACTCTATGAGGTGACTGTGCTTGGTGACATCAGTGCGGCCTCTCCAATCGTCGAGTTGAACGGACTCCCATTGCTTTGATTTCACGCTTCGGTAAGCGGCATCCAAAACGGCATTGACCAGGTATCCATCATAGAAGGTTTCCCGGGGTTTGGTACCACGCTCATAACAGTTGAACATCTCTGTGAACATGTGGTTGTAGCCCAATTCATTGAGCTCATCACCCACCGGGAACAACCATCCTGAATTGGTTTCGGCCTTTTCAGCCACATAGTCTGCTCCCTTGCCGGTGGTGAACATATCGAATCCTGTACGCAGAAATCCGTTCACCCAGATGGTGCCTTCCGACCCCATTACTTCATCCCGCAAATCAAGTCCACCGCGGAAAGTCCAGCTGACTTCAAACTGACCAATAGCACCATTTTCATATTTCACCAATCCGATGGCATTGTCTTCTGCATCAATGGGTTTCACCTGTGTATCCGCCCAACACATTACTTCAACAGGACGAATATCTTTTCCAATATAAGTCCGGGTGATTTCAACACAGTGGCAACCGAGGTCGAGAATACAACCGCCTCCGGCCTGCTCGATATCCCAAAACCAATCGCTGTGCGGACCAGGATGGGTTTCCCTGGATTTCGCCCACAGAATCCTGCCGAGTGCTCCGTTTTTGACACTTTCGTATGCCTTGAGAAACTTTGGTGTATACACGAGATCTTCCAGATATCCATTGAAAA
>JBDLUN010000066.1:0-3543 GCA_039805245.1 Bacteroidota bacterium | reverse complement strand
ATAAGGGTGTACTTTTCCGAAACAAAATTTTATCTGATAAGCCTTTGCAGTTTGATCTGGATGGTAAAATGTTCAGTACATACGACCTCCAATTTTTTGCCAACAGTTTGGGTTCAATGCCACCCAATACCGGACTCATTATCATTAGCACAGCTACTGAGCGCAAAGAGGTTGTTTTTGCTTCCGACTTCTCCAAAACATCATCCCTCCGGATAAAGATGAATGTTATCAGATAATCTTACCTATTTTTCAAATTTGAAGGTATAGCTAAACACTGGAAATATTGGTACACTTACATCCGAGATACCGCCAATACTCCAAATGCCCAGGTCAAATGTTGATTTCTTATTGTTGTACAATCGGAAACAAGGTCCGCCAAAAAAGATTCGTGATTCAGGAATATACCAGAATTCGCCCATGATACTGAGATTTCTGGAAAGCCGCTTGTTGCCTGCAATGCTGAAAATTCCGGTGCTGGTGGTTTCACTGAAGGGACTGATTCTTTCACCAGTTGGACCATAATTTGCAACATCTCCATCCCTCACCCAACCCAGTCCTGCCCCGAGTGTGATATTGGATTCTTTTGTACCATAGGTGTAGGTTCCAAAACCAATACCCAGGCTGACGCGAGATCCCCAGCCTACAAACCCTGCCAGTCCGCCTACAGCAAAAGTATTTTTTTCATCAACCGGTATAGAATACTTGGTGGTCAGTGCGAGTGGTGTTCCAACAATCGTTGTTGTGGCACCCAGCGAAAACCTGTCGGTAATCCCGAACTGCACCTGATAGACAGCTCCATAAACGGTTTGGATATAAACCTCTCCCTTATCCATGGGCAAAGCGGAAGGGGTGTAAAAGTAACGTGAGGGATGAGGGTTGGGGTATACCACCTTGCCTCCGATGATATTTTCACGTGTAGCAGGTTTAATGGATTTGATGGTATAAGCCGGGATGGAAAGCAGTTTGCCGTTTTGAAGTTTGATGGTCACTTCGCGCGGGTCTTCAGAAACAATGTAGCCGGCAAAATGCTCACCGGAATTGGTAGACAGTATTATCAAAGCGCTGTCTGATACAGTCGGAATTGCGGGTTCCTTTTTTTCCTGAGCTTGCACAGCAGTCATCAGCAAAATACCAGTCAGTAAAAAGGATAATATTTTCATGGTTGAGCTTTTCTTTGTAAAGTATAAACAGCTACAAAGATATTCTTTCTTTGCAAACCCTTTTTGATATTGATATGCAGTAAATTCAAGTAAGTTAAACTGTTTTCATGCCAATCAGGTTATGCATCTCCTTTATTTTCGCTTGCACATTTTTATCTGCAATCAGCCAGAACTCACCCAATGTTGTGCTTATTTTGGCAGACGACATGGGTTATGGTGATTTGGGTATTCATGGAAACCCTGTCATTCATACCCCGACTTTAAATCAGTTAGCCAGGGATGGTATGCGGATGGACAGGTTTTATGTTTCACCACTTTGCGCACCTACAAGAGCAAGCATTCTTACAGGCAGATACCATCTTTCTACAGGTGTGATCTCAGTTTCTAAGGGCCTGGAAGTTATGCGGGCAGAGGAGTTTACACTTGCAGAGCTTTTCAAGGTCAACGGATATGCCACAGGTATTTTCGGTAAATGGCATAATGGTGCTCATTATCCCAACAGGTCTATTGATCAGGGGTTTGATGAGCATCTTGGTTTTTCAGCCGGTCACTTATCGAACTATTTCAATCCTGTTCTGGAAAAAAATGGTGAAGAGATCAATACGAAAGGATACATCACAGATATTATAGCGGATGCTTCTATTCGTTTCATGAAAGCCCAGCAAAAAGAAGGAAAGCCTTTCTTTTGCTATGTGCCTTTCAACGCCCCCCATTCACCTTTTCAGCTTCCTGATGCTTATTTTAAAAAGTATACGGCAATGGGATTGGATGATCGCCTTGCTTCAATTTATGGGATGGTAGAGCAAATGGATCATAATATTGGGAAAATCCTGAATTATCTCAAAAAAGCAGGTATTGAGGAGCAAACCATAGTAATCTTTCTTTCTGATAACGGTCCGAATGGTGAACGTTTCAACGCCGGTATGAAAGGCGTAAAGGGGAGTGTGCTGGAAGGAGGAATTCGTGTTCCGTTTTTTATTCGTTGGCCCGGGAAGATAAAACAGATGCGTGTTTCAGATATACCTGCAGCACATATCGACCTTTTTCCAACGCTTAAAAATTTATGCGCATTGCAAACTGCACCGGAATCAAAATTGGATGGTGTGGATCTGACTAATGTGCTGTTGGGTCAAGGCGCAATGATTTTACCAGAGCGCAACATTTACACACATGTGAATCAAATGACCGTACCTGTGGTACCCATTCCCGGCAGTATCCTGATGGATGGAAATCGGTACGCAATCGATAAGTCGGGATATCATTTGTACAAGGTCATGGATACCAATGATGGCAATGTGAACAGGTATCAACCTGATTTGCCTGTTGTGAAAAAGATGGATTCCTTGTATCGTGATTGGTTCGCGAATCAGGTCTCAGCAATGGATCTTCAGAGAACGATTGTACTATCCGAAAAGGGGGTTGATTTGCCTGCATTTGAAGCAAAGGTCACGAATGGCATTCTATTCAGGGAAGGTCATGCATGGGCTCATGATTGGATTTCCGGATGGCATTCTACTTCAGATAGTATCCAATGGAATATGGAATGTATTCGTCCGGGTAAATATACCGTAAGTATGGAGTATCAGTGTAAACCGGAAGATGTTGGTGCTGAAATTGACATCAGTATAGCTGGCTCCCGGAAAACTTTCCGGATCGATAAGCCATATTCATCAGACAGCATTCAGGGACCCGACAGGTTTTCGCGGATTGAAGCTCCCGAATTGAAGTCATGGGGTAAGCAGTTGATTGGCACATTTGATATTGAAAAGGGTTCTCAGCAAATCTCACTCAGGGCTGTTCAAATCAAAGGACAACAAGTAGCTGAATTTCGCAGGCTGCGCATCAGTTTCATTTCAAATCCAGCTGCAGGGATTCCTGAACATAAAAACTGAAATCATTTAATTTTTCATTTTAGCTATGTGTTTGTTGTACATGTATGAAGCCATGAGGAGGATAAGTCCCATTACTATCAGTACCATCGTTCTGCTGATATTGCCCATATTTGCCATGTCATAAAAAAGAATCTTGATCAGTGTAATCCCCATCAAACTCATTCCGCTGATGCGGTCATGCTTCCTGTTTTTCAACAAACCTATCACAATCAGCACCAGGGCATAGAGACCTGCAATGATGCTGAGTCCGAGTTTATACTGACTTGCAAAGCCCAGCACATCCATCCAATGGATGAATTCATTGCATAAAAATCCTAAAAGTAGTGCATTGAATCCGATCGACAGGATACGGCTGCTTTGCGCTTTTTCGGGGAAGATATCCATCCCTTTTTTCATCCCCCAAACCATTGTTCCCATCAAAAGGGTTAGTGGGTATCGGATACCCAATTTCAACCATGCTGGTCCTGCTCCTCCTGCGAGGTAGGCTTCCC
>JBDLUN010000065.1:0-2983 GCA_039805245.1 Bacteroidota bacterium | reverse complement strand
TGGGTGATGAGTATTTTGGTTTCCGACACATCCAAACAGGCTTTTGCGATGGTCTGCCTGTCCTGATCATTCATGTCCAGGCTGTCCATCATCATCAGGGTGGTGATTTCCACTTTCAGTTTTGACCGACCCAATCGGAGCATTTCAAACAAATGGGTGTCTTTGAAATACAACTCACCGTTCAGCTCGTTGTATTCCTTGTCGAAGGTTCCGCCTGTGACAAAAATCCTGATTGACATAAATCAAAGGTCTTTAAAATTACAGAGAAGACAAATTGTTGTTCAACATCGGAAAATGATGAACCATCGCTATATTTATCCTGCATCACCCCAAAAAAACCAAGCCATGAAAGCATTTGCCATTGTCTGTTCTCTCACACTTCTGTCTGCTTCGCTGTTCCCGGTTGTTGCCTTGGCCCAAGAACAGCAGCCCGACGTCATCATTACCAACGGCAGGATTATTGACGGTACCGGCAACAGTTGGTTTAAAGCAGACTTGGCCATCCGCGGTAATCGGATCATGGCCGTTGCCAAGGGACTAATTGTGCGGTACCCGCAGGTGAAAAGGATTGACGCCCAGAACAATATTGTTGCCCCGGGTTTTATTGATGTGCATGGGCATATCGAAGGCAGCATCTTTGAAAGGCCTACTGCCGACAACTATATCTACGATGGTGTGACGTCTGTGGTCACGGGCAATTGCGGCAGTGGGGCGGATGATATCGGTGACTTCCTGCGTAAAATCGATAGCATGGGGACCTCCATCAATGTGGCAGCATTGGCAGGGCACAACACCATCAGGAGGTTGGGTATGGGATTGGACAACCGGAAGGCAACACCTGAAGAATTGAAAACGATGGAGGCGCTGACCCGCAAGGCCATGGAGGATGGGGCTGTGGGACTTTCCACCGGATTGATCTACCTGCCTGGCATGTATGCTCCCACTGAAGAGATTGCAAGCCTCGCCAAAGTGGCCGCCGCAGCAGGAGGGGTCTATGCCACACACATGCGGTATGAAGGTACCAAAGTGGATGAAGCCATCCGTGAATCCCTGACCATTGGCCGGGAAGCTGGTATTCCGGTTCAGATATCGCATTTTAAAGTAACGGGAAAAAACAATTGGGGACGATCATCTGAAACCCTGGGCATGGTGGACGCCGCCAGGAAAGAGGGATTGGATGTTACCATCGACCAGTATCCTTATACAGCCAGCAGTACCAACTTGGCTGTGCGCGTGCCGGATTGGGCCTTGGAAGGAGGGCTTGATTCCCTCCGCATCAGGATGAAAAATCCAGCTATCCGCCAGCAAATCCTGGTGGGCATGAAGGAAGCTCAGTTGCGCGACAAACAAAAGGACTACAATTATGCCGTAGTTGCCTCCTTTGCACCAGATACCACCTACAATGGCAAAAGCATTTCAGCAATCAACACCATGCTGGGAAGAAAGAGCAATTTCAACAATGAGGCAAACCTTATTCTGGACATGTTAGACAAGGCTAATGCCCAAATGATTTACCATACCATGAGTGAAAAAGACCTCGTTTACTTCATGAAATACCCTTTCAACATGCCCGCCGCCGATGCTGGTGTAAGCAATGGCAAAGGCCGTCCGCACCCCAGAGGATATGGCACCAATGCGCGCGTACTCTCGAGGTATGTGCGTGATCAGCAGGTTATTGGATTGGAGGATGCGATCCGCCGGATGACCTCCCTCCCTGCAACCAAATTCAATCTGCGCGACAGGGGATTGCTTTTGGAAGGAAAAATGGCAGATATCCTGATTCTTGATGCGGATAAGATTCAAGACAATTCAACTTTTGAAGCACCCCATCAATTCACCACCGGCATTTCCCATGTATGGGTCAATGGGGGATTGGTTTTGGAGAATGGAAAGCATACAGGACTTAAAACAGGAAAGACTTTGCATGGCAATAAATGAAAAAAGGCCGTCATTAAGACGGCCTCCCTTTTAACTTTCAAAATCCCAGTTTATTTTTTTAGGGTAATAGTTCCCAGTTCTGTTTCTTTTCCCTTTGTGACAGACACATTGGAGATTGTTTGCTTGATGTATGGAGCCAATCCTTCAACAGTTACAGTGTAGGTACCTGATTCAAGTCCGCGGAGTTTGAACTTTCCTTCCCTGTTGGGCAATGCAACACCATCGTACCCTGCACCATTGGTAATTCTGACAACTGCCTTGGCTTCAAGTGGCAATACAACACCTTCCACTTCGCCGAAATTGGAATTACAGAAAGGACGCAATACAGGTCTCAAATAGAACTTTCCGTCTTTTTCTTCGATAGACCTGGCGATGTCAAAGTCAACCCAAACCTTGGTGCTGCTGTCGGCTCCACGCTGCCTGTGGTTGTCGTATAATTTCACATAAAGGAGATTGTTGGTCTCATTTTTGAGTTCAAGGGTAGAGGATACGCCATTCTTTACTACCCTGTTGCGGCTGCCCAATGTGATTCGGATTTTGCGCACGGTACCGGTGGCAATATTGGCATCACCGAGTTTGGTTTCCACACCATTTCTGAGGCTCAACACGTCAATCAATGCTGGGGTGAAATTGATATCAACCCACTCACCATATCCATCTTTCCTTTTTTCATGGTCATCACGGTCATCGTCGTTTTTTCCATGATCATCATGGTGCTTGTGAAGAGAATCATTGTCCACTTTCACTTCCACTTTGGTGATATCGATGAAAACGGAGTCAAATTCACCCGGACCGTCAGTCAGGTAAACAGAGAGGTTGCCCCTGGAGGCGTTGACACCATTTTTGGTACAAGCGGAGAGGAAAACTGCCAATGCTACCACCAGGGAAGCCATGCCTAGGAAAATTTTGTTTGTCTTCATACTATTGATTTTTTAGGTTTTGTTTCAGTGGGTATCGTACCCGTTACAATCCTATAGATAGACAATAACGTCACCGGTTTAATCTAAATTTCCCTTTAGGATAACTTTAACAGCCTCCCCATTTA
>JBDLUN010000064.1:0-5875 GCA_039805245.1 Bacteroidota bacterium | reverse complement strand
ATCCCTGAAATCCTCCTTCCAGGTGAATTCACCGGCATCAATTCTGGCCGTCACTTCCTTGGACAGGTTGACGGTATTCACCTTATAATGCGCTGCAACCAGCTCATGATTACTAATCTCTATAGGGACCATCCCCTTGCGGTATTCCTCTATTTTTTCGGGGTCGACGCAATGCATCATAACGATGTCTGCCAGAGGATTGGCGATGCGCATATGCCTGACAATGCCTTCCATGCCCCTGATCTGCGCAATATTGTTGAAACCATTGGTTCTGTCATTAACCGCTGCCTCTTCAAAAAACAAATCTATCCGCCCTTGGGCAAGCACATCATCCTGCAGCCTGAAAGCCCCGGGGGTACTGCCTGTTGAAGAAATTCCTGCATTGATGAATTCAAATCGGGTGTCTGGAAACCTTTCTTTTAGGTATTGGGAAACCAAATCCCGCCAACCTTTGCCTTCAGTGATGGAGCCACCCATGAAAGCCACCCGTCCTTCCTTATTGCTTGTAAACTGATGCCAGCTGTTTTGCAAACCTGCCCGCTGCTCATGAAACAAAGATGGATGTAATATTTTTTTTATGGGATAACTGTTGCTAAAAATAAAATTGGCAATTTTTTCAGGATGGTCGATGGGGAAATGATGACCCTCTAATTGCTGCTCGCCTCTGGTCATGGGCATCACAGTGGCAATACCTCCCAGGCGAATGTATTTTTCAATCAGCGGAAAACTGTTCTCGACATTGGGAACAATTTTGTCTTGTAATCCAACCGTATGCAAAACCGGAACCCTGGCTGCTGCCAGTTTCTCAAGGTCGTCAACAGGATCATCAAAATTGACCAAAAGTTGGCTTTCGCTCATGTTCATGTGCTTCATCAACAGTTGCCAATCTTGTGGCGAGCCCTTACCCTTCCCTTTGCCGCCGGGCCAACTGCTGACATCACATACCGGTGCTTCAGCATAAATGCAAGAAACCTTGAGTGGATTACGTTTGGCCCAGTTGTACACATACAATCCTCCTCTGCTGATGCCCTCCAATGCAACTTGCTCTGCAAAACCATTGCCGGTCATCCAGCGGTGAAAACGATTCCACCATTGCATGGCCTCTGACGAGCCGAACATGTCGTTTGTCTCCAGATAAGCCAAGTGAAAACCACGACTTAACAGGATGGAATCCATATCCGTATGCCAGTCAGGAAAATAGGCTTTCCAAATCCAGGGCTTGCCATCCAAAGCTTGTTCGGGTTTAACAATCCACGCTTCCCTACCTTCAAATTGAAATCTTTCCCGTGCAAAACCATGCCAACGGTCTTCCTTAACAGGCCCGATTTGCTGTGAAAAAGTCTTCAGACAGCAGAAAAAAGCAATGCCAAAAAATACTGTAGCCTTTGAATGAAATCGCATGATATGAATATACGATTTTAACCTTACCTCCAAATTAACGGGCAACACCAGCTCGTTGAATACCTGCAATTTCCTTTTCCTTCAATGCCCTGTCGAACACAGCCAATCCGCCAATCAATCCCTTGAAAAAATTACCCATTCCCGACTTGAGGAGCACTGCGCCAACTGTGAAATTAGAACCATTGTCACCCATCCCATCAGGAAAATAAAATGGGTTTTTGATCTGTCTCATCCCCTCCGGATAACCCGGAAAGCCGGTTGTATGATCAATCAATTCCATTTGCCTGCTTTGGAATTTCCCATTTACAAACGACTTAATGAATGTACCATCATACGTGAATGCAACAAATGTCCATTCTCCGGGCACCACTTTCTGGGCACTTGCTGAATAATCTGATGAATATGGAAATTGAGGTGTGGGTTTGCCGGTTTTTGAAATATGTCCGCATACCTGATCTCTTCCGTTATAATGCGGCAAAGAAACAAACAAGCCATACTGGCGCTTCCCACCATCCTGATACTCATTCCACATACCGCCAACAAAACCGGGCTGCTGTCCGGTCCATTTCACCCAAGCACATACAGTGACACCTTGTCCATTGCCATGCAGGTTAAGCCTGCCTGTTTTACTATGATCCATTGTCAGATAACCGCTACCGTTCAAAGCTATTGAGTATCCAGAAACTGGTCCTTCGTTTACCCGATCCACCAAACCGTTGCCTTCATATAGGCTGAAATTTTCTACTCCAATGGATACTCTCGGATTTCCCGCTGGTTCTTTAAAATCCCACAGGGCAATCAAGCCTTTGGTACGCATAAGCTTTGGGGAAAGGTGCAGATTACCGGTATTGATGGACTGTGCAGAAAGTGATTCTGTGAAGATCAAAAGTGAAAAGAACAACAACCTATAAAACCTTATCGTGTATGGCATACAGCAATGAATTTGATGCAGGAAATCAATTCACCTTATTGATTGTTTGACCTGCATTAAATGAAGTAATGATGGATTGCACAACCATGGCAATCCGCAGCCGCGCTTCGAAGCTGATCCAGGCGATGTGCGGCGTGATATAAACATTCGGTAACCCGATCAGAGGGTGATTGGCAGGAGGCGGCTCTTGGTCGAGCACATCCAACAAGGCCGCTGCAAGCTTCCCATCCAGCATGGCAGCTCTTAAAGCTAAATTATCAATCAACCCACCGCGGGAGGTATTGATCAGCACTGCACCGGGTTTCATTTTCGACAGGAAATCAGTCCCGATAATTTTGTCTGTTTGTGGTGTTAGCGGACTATGCAGACTCACTGCATCAGCTGATGCAGCCAGGGTTTCAAGATCAACAAACTTTCTACCCGGGAGCTGTAAATCACGGGTATGGCTATACACCACTTGCATGCCGAGACTTTCGGCCATACCGGCAAAGCAAGAACCGATATTGCCCATACCGATGATGCCCAAGGTTTTGCCATACCATTCGGAAATGGGTGTAAGGGTATAGGAGAAATCCGGACAAGCACTCCACGCTCCCTGCTGAACAGAGTTGTTGTGCCTTCCAACCTGATTGCTGTATTCCAACATCATGGCTAGCGCATGCTGTGCCACTGAATATGTACCATAAGCCGGCACATTGCAAACGGGAATCCCTCTTGCAGCGCAGGCATTGACATCCACGCAATTGTAACCAGTAGCTGTAACAACAACCAGTTTAAGTTGCTTGAAAAAATCCAACTCTGGAATTCCCACCAAGGCCTTGTTGGTGACGAGAACCGTCACCTCGGGATCCATGGTGTGCAATGCTTCGCGGGAAAACCTGTCGAAGTAAATGACCTCTCCAAATGCCTGTAGTGGCGACCGGTCGATATCCTGTTGGAACAGGGTATATCCATCCATGACAAGAATCTTCATCTTGATTGGTTTCAGGTTAAAAAGGATTAAAACATCCCTGGAATATCATTTCACCAAGTGGTTAGGCAAATCCTCCACCCGCTTGCAACAGACCTGATCCATCACCTGATAGAGCTGTGTTTTCAGCATCCCCATCATGTGATCCGCGCCTTCCTCACCGAGTGCTGCCACGGCATACATGAATGACCTGCCCAGGAAAGTGAAGTCAGCTCCGGATGCCAGGGTTCGTGCAATATCCGGACCGGTCCGGATACCGCTGTCCATCATCACCTTGATTTTCCCTTTGTATTTCTCAACAATGGGCAGCATAGATTTCACTGCCGATTGTCCCGCATCTATCTGCCTGCCCCCGTGGTTGGATACCAGGAGTCCGTCGAAACCCAATGAAACTGCCATATCCGCATCTTCAACAGTTGCACATCCTTTCAAAATGAGCTTTCCTTTCCATCTGTCGCGGATCGGTGCAATTTTATCCGCATTGAGCCGGCCTGCAAAAGTGCGGTTCATGAATTGACCGAGCTGACTCATATTAAGTCCCTTTGGCATATAGGGTTTAAGTGTGGCAAAGTTGGGTGTTCCCTGGACCAGCGTATTTAAGGCCCATTGCGGCCTGCCCATGATCTGTAGGATATTTTTCAGGGTCATTTTCGGTGGCATAGCCAGCCCGTTTCGGATATCCCTTGGCCTGAAGCCGAAGGATGGCACATCACAAAGCAGGACAAGCACATCATATCCGGCTGCTTCCAGCCTGTCGAGGATGTCATCCCGCAAGGCATTATCAGCCGGATGGTAAAGTTGAAACCACGCTTTACCATCGGTAATCTTAGCGATGCGCTCAACACTTGACGTACTCACGGTACTCAGGGTGAAAGGGATATTGTGTTTGACAGCAGCTTTAGCCAGAATCTCCGGGGCATTCGGCCATACCAGTCCCTGGAGACCGATAGGTGAAACGCCAAAAGGCGCGTCATAGGTATGCCCGAACAATTCAACAGAAAGGTCGCTTCCGGTATGGTCGCTCAGGTAGTATGGCAGGAGTTCAACCTGGCGCAGTTCACTTGTATTTTTAATCAGGTTTACATCTTCATTACAGCCACCATCAAGGTATTCAAAGGCAAAACGCGGGATGCGGCTTTTCGCTTTGCGGATGAGGTCGTCCATGCCCGGATAGTTCATGTTGTATTTCCAGGTTGGTTTTGCTGGTTTGGAATCTTGCATCAAAAGGGTTTTAAGCAGTCAGTTGGATAGATAGAATCGTTCTTGGAATTTCTCAGACACTACGAAAATCAGCATAAATATCGAGTGCAGAAAAAAATAATGAGATAAAGTATTATCCTGCATACTTAATAAATCATCTCACGGTAGTGTTTCGATTAAAAGACATTAGTAGTTGCAATACTTTGGAAACAATCTTACCTTTATATGACCAATGGTAACAAGGGATCATATATTAAAAACACTTCGCGAACACAAAATTGAGTTATCCAAATTTGGCGTTTCAAAACTCGGTCTTTTCGGATCATACATACGAAATGAAGAAACAGCGGATAGCGATATTGACCTTTTGGTTGACTTTAACCCTGAGTTGGAGAACTTTGAAAATTACATGGCAGTCTATGATGTTCTTGAAATGCTGTTCAAGGGTGAAAAAATTGAATTAGTAACCAAGAATGGCTTAAGTAAACATATAGGACCAGAAATTTTAAATGAGGTGGAATATGTCTAAAGAACCAATACAATTCTTAAGACATATTGCTGATGAATGTGCATTTCTCCTGTCGATTGGCACAAACTTAACAAAAGACGATTTCCTTGATAATGAAACATTAAAACGTGCAGTCGTAAGAAGTCTGGAAATTATTGGCGAGGCTACTAAAAAAATTCCTGCTGATTTTAAAGTCAAATGGAATTCAATTGAATGGAAAAACATGGCTGGAATGAGAGATCGTTTAATCCATGACTATATAGGTGTAAATTATTCAATTGTTTGGGACGTCTTCAAAAATAAAATTCCTAAACTCAACTCACAAATCCAGGAAGTTTTGGAATCAAGCTGATATAATATAACATAACCATCATTTCAAAACGCGAATGTCACACTGCTACCGGTCCAAGGCCCCTGTGGCAAATCAATGATAAGCAGGGTTTCATTTTTTGCAGCATCAGGTAGACAAACAACACCATCCTTTTTGATGTTATAAACCCCGGAGACAGTGAGGTTGATGCGTTGCAGTATCCGGGACGGATCTGACACAGTTACTGAACTAACCCGATTGCCTGCAGTCTTCAGCATCACCATCCCCTGGCTGTCAAGCTTCACCACCAACCCCGTTGTAACCTGCAACGTGCCGGCACGGTAAAAGGCAGCTTGCAACATACCCAGCTTGGCATGCCATACAGACTGGATTTGTCCGGTATTGGACAAGATCTTTATATCCCGATTGTTGACAGCACTGTTAGCCAATGCCTCCAGATCAGTATCGGGCACTACGATGTATTGGTAGCTGGCATTAGCCGGACTGTTCCCGTGATTGAACCAAAGGTTGAAAACAGGTTCTTCCACCAGGGCT
>JBDLUN010000063.1:0-8694 GCA_039805245.1 Bacteroidota bacterium | reverse complement strand
TGGCTAAACCTGACCAACCAAAACCAAGTGTTTGCATCCTTCCGAAAAACACTTGCCTCAAGCCTAAACTCCAATTGCGTCGCTGCCAATCAATTCCCAAAACAAACTTGGATGATGGTGCGGAGGCTTTCAAAAATTGTGCTTCCCTATCACTGAAGAATGATTTTCTGTGGATATAGGAATCATCCAGGAGGGCAGGTACATTCACATCGTTTATATTGACTTTATTGAGATTCCCCGTAAGTGAAATTTTTAAGGTGTTTTCTTTCCATTTGTGCGAATAATCTACCACAAGGTCCAGACCGAGGTTGGTGGTATTAACGGCATTGGCAAAAAATTGAGCAGATGCTACGTCAATATTCTTGAGTTTTTGGGTTAGTGCTTGATCCAACGTAATGTCATCAGCACTGAATAATCCTGATAAAACAACCCTGTCTGACAGTTTAACCAGGTATCCATCTATTGTCAACTTCAATCCTTTGGCAATTTTGGCGGTAAATCCGGTACCCAAATTCAACGCGTTTTCCTCTTTCAAGCTGGGTATACCTGCAGCCCTGGTAATCGGATCAACATTGGATGCAATTCTGTTTTGTACCAGTTTTCCAAAACTGAAAGAGGTAATGGTATTGTTGAAATAAATCTGTTGCAGCGAAGGAGCCCTGAATCCTGAGCTGAATGAAGCTCGCCAATTGATGAACTTACCCAACTTGACCCTTGTTGCGAGCTTTCCCGTAGCTACAAATCCAAAATCTGAAAAGTTTTCAAACCTACTGGCTGCACTGATAAGCCATTCATCAGTGATTTGAAGTTCTCCATCAGCAAAAAGACTCGTGTTTGTTCTCTTTCCTTTGATCACATCAGCCAAACTGAAACCCGGGAAACCCTGTGCTCCTGCACTTTGTCCGAATGCATTGCTATACCCTTTATAAGAAGCTTCTTCGCCAGCATAAACATTATACTGCTCATAACGGAACTCAGCTCCCAGGGCCAAGGTCAGGCCCTTACCGATTCCTTTGAATGCACGACTTAAATCAATATTGGAAGTACTCTGCAAAAAGGTCAGCCCACCATCATCGAAACGCGTTTTAGTGGGCATATTGATGAGAGAAGCATTGAATGTTTGGTTACCAAAGAAATGAAAATCATTTTGTCCGGTAGCATTGCTGATATCCCAACTCCATTTATTGGTTTTCCCCCTAAATCCAGCAGCAAAAGATAAATCAGTTATTTTGGCTTGGTTGTGTGGGTTATAGAAAATCTCTCCAGCATTGGTTTTCTTCATGATACTTGGAACAAAGATGATATCACCTTTATTATCAACCGGAAAGCGGTCCTTTCTGGAGGATGCATTACGCGTAAATGCATAAGAATCTCCCATTTTTTTGGAAATTCCTCCAAAGGCATAGAACTCAGTTCCCTTGTTGCCGATGGGCAACTCAAGATTAAGCATGCTTCCCCATGCCTGCAGTGATGATTCACCAAATGCCCGCCTCATGGTATTGACAGGTAGCGCTTCTGGATTTTTAAGTACATTGGTGTCAGGAACTTGTCGGAAGGTTTTACCTCTGCTGAGGTAGTTGACAGCAAGGTGAATACTGCCATTTTTTTTGCCAAGTTTCCAGCCATTGTCGGCAGAGAAACTGTATGTTCTTCCGTCCAACTGTTTGCCGGTGTAATATTGACTGGGATCAGGATTGTTGAGTGTGTTGTATTTTTTGTCTGCATGGAATGAAAATCCCTGATCAATATTCCATTTTCCCGTATTCTTTTTCAGGATGATGTTGATCACTCCAGCCATGGCATCCGAACCATATTGCGCTGATGCCCCATCTCGCAGAATTTCAATGCGATCAATGGCATTTTCAGGGAAGCTGTTCAGGTCGGTTCCAGAATTACCCCGTCCTCTCGTACCAAACAAAGCAATGAATGCCGTTTGGTGTCTTCTTTTTCCGTTAATCAGCACCAGTGTTTGATCAGGCCCCAATCCCCTCAAGGTGCCCAAATCAATGTGGTCAGCACCATCAGACCCACTTGTCTTGTTGTAATTGAAAGAGGGTGCAGCAATATTAAGCATGGAAGTCAGATTGGGTTTGCTATCAGCCAGCCCCAATTGATTCAGCCTGATGACATCAACCGGAACAGGGGTTTCTGTTTTAACCCTTCCGCCGCCTCTGTTGCCTACCAACACAATCTGGTCTAGTTCCTCTTCATTAACTTTAAGTATGATTTCCATGGGATGCATACTGATCGCCAACTCAACCGGTTGAAAACCAACTGCAGTGATTTTAAGAAAATCAGTGCTATCTGCCAGCAGGTTGAATTTTCCATCACCATCACTGGTTGTTCCCTTTTTCCCTTTTTTAGTTACCAAAGAAACGCCTTGTAGCGTGTTACCCTTTGTATCTTTTACCTGCCCCGACACCACTATTTCTTGAGCGGTAGACTGACTTATTGCAATGGATATGAAAACGAAGAGGCTAAGCAATTTGAAATAAACTGACTTTTTTGGCATGTTTGTGGTGGTGATTTTGTTGAGCGCAATTTATTGAATAGTATGCCAATTGATTTGTAAGTAGTGGGTCTATCAGTCCAATTTTTCAATAAAAAAACCCCTTCAAAACTGAAGGGGTCTGAGCGATGCGTGTAGGAGTTATCAGAATCAAAATTTCATTCCCATATTGAGTCTCAAAACCGGGTATACCTGGGCGGCTCCGATGAGCCCTGATACACGGGTTGAGGAAGTGGTGCCTGTGGTGATGCCTTTTCCACCTGATGCGCTGTTGATGGTGGTGGCTTCCGGCCTGCCGTGGTAGGTAAGACCGCCCTCAAGCTCAAGCGTCCATGGGCTCTCTTCATTCAGCAGCTGCCATCCAACCAGTGCGAAAGGTTGAACCAGTGCAGTATTGATTGCATAAACTTGACTCTTGGTTTTAGTATCCAAGGGATCGAAGGCATTGCCGGGACGTTTGTCTTGAAAATCGCTGTTCAGTTGGTATTCGCCGGTATTGCGCAATGCGAGTCCGGCTTTTATAAAGAAACGACCTGAATTGGTTTCACCATAACTGGTTTCATATGCATTGGGATGCCATTTCACTGCCATTTCAAACTGCATGAAATCAGCAATACCTTTAACGCGGTATTGGTTGTCGCTACCCTTGAGCAACAGCGAAGGGGCCGCTTTCATGTAATTGAGTGAGGTGTAGGCTGAAATGTTGGAACTGATGGGAATTTGGTAACCGAGTCCAACGCCGGTGGTGCCCACTTGGGCATGCAGAATTTGGGTCTGGGCCTGTGATGCAAACAAAGCGAAAATACCTGCTGAGAGGAGTAAAAGTTTTTTCATGGTACGGATTTAGAATACATATTTAGTTAACGAAATCTAAAAATGCAAGTCCGGGCCAAAAAAATTTTAAGATTTTTTTACGACAAAGAAAATTTACTTAGAGAGGCTTCTTTGATGAAACGGACAACCGCTAGGTTGTTTTGAATTTTCAGTGTGGATGAGTGGGTCTTGATAGAAAAAATTGGGTGTAATCACCTCATTGTTATAATTGCGGTGGAACACAGGTGTAGCCGATCCACTCATGGGCGGAGTAATCCATGACCAGTCGGCCCGGATTTCCCTGCCTCTTTTGTTTTCTGTTTCTTCGAAGTGGATGAACTGACCGGCAGCATCATGGTGGTTGGAGATGGTGATACTTGCCTTTTCAAAAGAGTATAAAACTGACCTGTTCAATTCCAGCATGGCCCTGTCTTTCCATAGCGTGCTTTGGTTGGATTTGTCCAGCCCCAGTTTATCTGCCACCAAGGGCAACATATTATAGCGATGGGCATCTCCCAAATTCCTGCTGCCGATTTCTGTGCCCATGTACCAACCATTGAAAGGCGCAGCCGTAAATTCCAGTCCGCCTATTTCTAAGAGCATATCTGATATCAGGGGCAGTGCATACCATTGGAGTTGCAGGTCTTTGAACCAAGGGTAATCGGGATGTTCCAATTCCACCAGCATTTTTTCGGGCATTTTGAGTTGCCTGATTTCCGGAGATTTGTCAGGCCATTGGATGGCTTGGGGCAACAGGTCAAATGCAGTTCCTTCAAACCCGATGCCCTTGTTGATGCACCATTGGGTGAAATCGAGGGATGCGGGATCTCCGGTTATGGTTCCATCGGGTTGCTTATGTCCGGCGTAACGGATGAGTTGGTGGTTGAGCATCCGGGGTCCATGGACTTCATGGGGCTTCTTGGCCCTGAATATGGTAATGGTGGAACGGATTTGTCCCTCATTGAAAGCGAAGTCAATATGCTGTTGCAACGCATTGAAAATCTCATCAGGCTGATCCAGATGTCTTGCATCTATCACTTTAAGTGTTTTCCAATAAAGCCTACCGATGCACCTGTTGCTGTTGCGCCAGGCCATTCGTGCACCTTGTGTCAGTTCCTCTGTTGTGGGGTGCCATGTACCGGTCTTGCTGATGTCGAGTGCTACTGCCTGCAGGCGTTCTGGTAGCTCTTCGAGCTGCTCCAGCTCCCCGTAGGCCAATTCCAAGAAGCGGGATGCCTTTTCCTTTAAACTGTTTTGTTCTACTTCCGGCACATCAACATTAAACATTTTGCAAAGGTAATCATTGCATTGAATCCCTGTGGAAATGTTGAACAAACCCACCTTTTAAGGGGATGGGTGGTCATTTTGGCTTAATTTGGCGTACAAACCGATTAAAATCATGGTTTTTCCAGTAAAAGTGCCTTATACGGTAGCAGCTGATATCACCAAATACGCAGGCGAGGTTTTCAATCCATCACCTGATCCGCAGTACCTGCAACAAAAAGGTTTTGAACTTGACCGTCTCGGACATGATGTGGCTGCTTTCGATCAGGAAGGTAAGCGACTGGTCAACCAGTTGGCTACATATACCGGAAAGCCCTACACCCATGATATCCGGGAATTGGCCCTGCAGCTGGAAGAGGATGTTGCTATGCTGCAAGATGGTGTTTTACGGGCCATTTGTTTCTGTTTCCCCAGCGGATTTGTGCCTGCAGCAAAGCTGGGTATGGGTTTTTTTGATATGCACCTGCCCGTTGGCGATGGTAAAAAGTTGAGAGAATCAAGTGATAAGGTTACTATGCTGATTTCCAAGGAAGGGGCCTGTTTCAGGCGTTATGTATGGACCATCACCTCCTTGCCGGGCTTGAGTCAGCATCCGGATTTGGTCAGACCAATCCCTTCATGGGTGGATGACCTTTGGTTCAGGACGGAAACGCAAACAACCATCGGCTTGGCCGATGGTGTCTGTCTGTTTTTTGTGAAAGTCAATATGTATCCGCTTGCAGCAGTCTTTGAGGACCCCATCAGAAAATCTGCCATACTCAACAGCTTGGATTCGATGTCTGATGCAGTGCTGGACTACAAAAACCTATGGCAGATTCGTGAGTTGATTCAATCCAACCGATAGGCTACACTTGCACTGAAATAAAAACTGTTTTCCAGCTTTTCTGGAGTGGTTACCTGATCAATGGTAATGCTGGAGGGATTGATTGGTATTATATATGCTGGTATGAATCCGAATCGGAACCTACCTGCAGTGATTTGGGCGGAGAGACTGAATTCATAAGAAAGCAGTTTGAACCTAGAACTGTTTTCCACCACAACAGTAGTGTCTGTGGTCACAATAGTTCCAGATCCACTACCATTGCCCCTGCCAATCCGCTTTTTCGTCTCTGTGCTTCTGATTTGGTAATAGGCATTGTAGTACCGTTGACTGCCACCAAGCAGGTATACTGAAGGTATTAGCCTGACCTTTCCATTGTTTGCATAAACCGTTTTGGATAGTTCCAAACCTGCTGTGAGATCGGTTGCATTTCCGAAGAGGGTTCCGGCATCGGCCGTGAGTTCAAAAAGACTGAAATCATATCCGAGGTATCCATAAGCGCTTGCGTTGATCTCAGCCATTAAGGCATAACTGCTATCATTGTAAGCAAAAAGACTTCCATTTAATCCCCAGAAAAGTTTGTTTTTGTATTGGGCATAGCCTCCTGTGATTTTCAGTTGGTCCACTCGCTTTTCTTGTCCACTGAGCATGAGGGATGCAGCACCACGCAAGAACAAACCGCTTCGATGGAAATAGCCGGCTGCAGCGGTTAAGTAGGGAAGGCTTTGTATATCTTTCCTGCCTGCATAAATCCAGTCGCTTGCATAGTTCAAGGAAAACCTGCCAAACGACTGCTTGAATACCGTGCTGTTGATGCTGGAATCATTGGCTACTTCTTCTTGAGCAGAGGCAAAAGAGCTGCAGATGCCAAACCCAATGAGGAGAAAAATGGATTTTTTCATTGTCCATTTTTTTGTTTTCCTCTCTCGAGTCCTTTCATCTTCTCCTGTTGTTTAGGCTGGAATTTCTCCATTTCCTTTTCTCTGTTACGCATCCTTTCCATCATTTTTTCATGGTTGGCAAACCAATTGCCTTCCATATCCAAACACTCCCCTTCACGCAGGCGCAAACGGTCACCTTTTTTATTCCGGAAAGCCCCGTCCGGTTGAACAACTGTACCATCTTTGAGGCGGAGTTCTTTTTGCAGCTTGGTTCTTTTCATGTCTTTCACCAGGAAAACCTCCTTGTTTTCCAAGTGCAGGTACTGATGGATTTGTTTCTTGTCTTGCAATTTAATTCTGTCCTGATCTTGAGTTTTGTCCTGGGCATGTAAAAAAGAAACTGCCAGGAGCATGATTGATGCGGTCAAAAGTTTTTTCATGTTCAATGAATTTGTTTGACCCGAAACTATCAGCGCTGGCAGTGTCAGACTATGATATGTATAAATTAATTCGGGAATTGTTGCCAAATCCCAAATTTGGATGCAATGCTAAATCCTTACGCTCACATTGAATGTGAATTTGATGCGGAAGGCCGCAGGTTTATTGTTCACTGTGCCGCTGACGAGCGCAGCAATGGCATTGTCTGAAGAGAAATCCTCTCCAATGGCAGCCAGCTGTTCTGGACTCAGTTCAAGGGTATGGCTTCCTGCTTGATCCAGAACAAGGTTGTTGATGGCGATATTGATGTTTCCAACGGATACATTGCCGTTAAGCTGTGTTCCTGGAGTGCCATAAAAATTCTCCACTTCATAGCTGATGCTCTTGACAGTGAAGCGTTTTACTTTGGAAAGGTATTTCTGCATTTCGGGATCGCTGCCCGCATCAACGGTCAGGGGAATTTGCATGTTGGCAGGACTGCTGGCAGTGATAGCCACATCGAGGCTGTTGGACACTTTCAAGGGAAAAGAGAGGATGCCGGTTTTGGAACAGGAGAAAAATACTAAACTGATGAAAATGAATGCAATACGTTTCATGGGTTTGGATTTAGGTGAGGATTATCCTTATTTAACGAAAACTTTAACCTTTAAATTATACTTTGTACTGGTTAAATTTTTGCCATGCGTTTATTGCTGCGGTTTTGTCTGCCTTTCCTGTTGCTGTTGACGGCTTGTTCCAAAGAGTCTGATAATCCCGTATCCTTTCAACTGGTGCCTGATCCGAACAATGGTGTATTGACGGTTGGTGGTCCTGAGTTGTCAGTCAAGGTGAACATCACCTACAACTTCAACGTCATCAGCAGCAGCAACGCCCTCCCTTCCAAACAGGTTCAGGTGGTGATGCGTACCCGCAGAAAAGCTGATGGCGCCACAGTCGACAACCAATCGATTTTGAGTACAACCCCGCAGGTAACCATGCGGAATGAATTGCCCGAGCCGGGTCAGTATGAGACATTGATTTTTGTGGCCAGTGTGATCAATCCTACCAACCGGATGGAAAGAACC
Source organism: Bacteroidota bacterium (assembly GCA_039805245.1). Taxonomy (GTDB): domain Bacteria; phylum Bacteroidota; class Bacteroidia; order Chitinophagales; family Chitinophagaceae; genus Pollutibacter. The sequence goes on along the minus strand of JBDLUN010000063.1, from coordinate 885 downwards.
ATTCAGGTGGTAAGGAACTGATCAGGCGATTTTCATTTCCTCAAAGATTTGTCCGTCTTTCAAATGCAATGTGCTCTCCCCGTTGTGCAATTTGCTCACCACGATTTGCGTGGCAATCCGCTCTTTCAGGCTTTCAACGTGGCTGATGATGCCAACAAGTTTGTTGCTTTCTACTTGCATTCTTTCCAGCATATTGATGGCGTTGTAGAGGTCGTCTGGCGACAAGCTGCCGAAACCTTCATCGATGAAGAGCGAATCTATCCGTACATTTTGGGAGGCCATGTCGCTGAGCGCAAGTGCCAGCGCGAGTGAAATGACGAACCGTTCCCCACCAGACACGCTGTCGATGGTACGCCAGGTATTGCCCATATGGTTGTCGATCACCCAAATCTCATCCTCATTTTTCCCTGTTCCCAGTTCCAACCGGTAGCGGTCCATCAGCACTAAAAGCCTTTCGTTAGCCAATTCAAACAAGTGCCGCATGGTGATTCGCTGAACGATGTTGTTGAATTTGTTGCCTTCCGAATCACCAATATATTCGTTCAGGATCCGGTAGAGTTTTTCATCTGCCGACAATTTTTCCAGTTCGGCAATCAAGCCTTGTTGCATCGACCGGTTGACCTCATCGATTCTGAGTTTTTCCCTGATCTCCCCTTGGCTAATCAGTACTGCCTGCAAGGCCGCTGATGCGGCGTCCAAATCCACTATTAACGCTTCCCATGATTGTTGGGGGTCATCCTGTTGCGCAATTGCCTCCAGCTGCTGTTGGGACTGCGCCTTTTTGCCTTGCAGGGTATTGATGGATTGAGCCAACCCGTTGATCCGGTTGCTGATATCCAAAGCTTTGGTAGGGTCCAGCAAGGCATTGCTGAAGTCAACAGGATC
>JBDLUN010000062.1:0-2837 GCA_039805245.1 Bacteroidota bacterium | reverse complement strand
TCCGGTATTTGGGGCGAAAATTGAAAAGCCTTCCCCATGTTCGATTTTATGACAATTATGGCCTTAATCATTTTAATGATGTGGATTTCGTTGATTATTGCCACCTAAGTGGAGAGGGTGCTGCAAAATACACAAAGCTTTTGGTTAATCAGATGCAACAAACCCTATAGTTTTTATACAGATGAAAATCAACAGTTTATTGCAATAAATTTTACTTTATATCGTTTTTTTCACATTAATGCAGCATAATTACATATTATGGATTTCTTTCATATCCCATTCATAAAGCAATTTGAAATGAGGCGTTTCTATATTTTTACATGTTTGATGTCATTTCTTGTTTTTTCGTGTACAACAGCGAAAAAGTCGATGTATTTCCCAAATATTGAACAATCTGATATCAAGATAGACTCCGCCGGAAGGGAGGCTGCCCGAAAAGTATATCCAGGAGACAGGGTTGACGTTCAGATTGTTACGGTGGATGAAGAGGGTAACAAAGCGCTGAATCCCCTGCAAAAGATGGCTTCCGAGCAGGGTGGTGGATTGCTGGTTGATCCATCTGGATTCATTGAGATACCATCTCTTGGTAGATTTTTTGTGAAAGGGAAAACACCTACAGTCATCAGGGATGAGATTAGGGAAAAAGTTGATGTTTTATACCGTAACGCAACTGTATACTGTACCATAACTGGTAGGGTGATCATCTTGAATAGCTTAAGTCAGATGGGTTCAGGTGGATCTGGTGCTGGTGGGGCTGGTGTTTTAAGTGTTCCTTTGCGTGATGAAAGACTTACCATACCTGAAGTGCTTTCAGGTATTAGATCATCCAATTTGAAATTAAGCAAAACATGGATTATCCGTGAGGTTGATGGTAAACGTCAGATCGCCAAGATCAATCTCAATTCAGCTGAAGTTCTCAAATCCCCTTTTTTCTATCTCCGCAATAATGATGTAATTTATATCGAACCTAATCGCTTCAATCAGTTTATTGAGGCTAACCAGCCTTTCCGCAACCTTGTTGGCATCCTAGCAGGATTCAGCGGATTGGCATTGGCATTGGTATTGGCAACCAAATAATCTCCTTGCATGAAAGATCACAATCCTTGGGAATTGAATGAATCGGGCAGTCAGAAAACTGAATTGCTCTCAGATAATTTTAAACGCTCGGCACTCGATATACAGCCACAAAGGATAATTGGTGCATGGCCTTATATGATCCTTTGTGCCAGTCTGGGTCTGTTTTTGGCTTGGACCTACTTGCGGTATGAGCAGAATCTTTACGAGGTAAAGACCAGTGCTGTTTTGGAAAACAATGAAAGTATGGGAGCATTGGAATCAATGTATAGTACCAAAGATCCTCTGAACAATCAGATCGCTTTGTTGATGTCTCCAACAGTAGCTAAACGTTTAGTAGACAAGCTTCATATCAATTATCAATCCTGGGTAGACGGCAAATTCAAGGATAAAGATTTATTCACTCAGCTTAGATGGTGGGTGGTAAAACATGATTCCAATAAAAAGGCCTTGCTTCGTTTTGAAATTACCCCCAAAGGAGATCAGTTTGAATGGAAAATCAATTCAACCAGGGGTATTGCATTCTGGGGAAGGGAATTTACCTTGGAAGGTAATACCGTTATGATTGAGAGGCGTTCATTGAATATGGGTAGTAGTGTGATCCAAATGGAAGAAAGTGATCCTTGGTCAGTTGCAGAACAGGTTAGCTCCTCTTTGGGCATTAGTACTACAAAGGAAAGTAATGTAGTGGGCATTGCAATAAAAGACTATGTTCCTGAAAGGGCCGTAGCCATTTTAAATGAATTGATTCCTGCTTACCGCGAGGAGGCCAAAATCAATAAGTCGCTTTCCCTGCAGCAAAGTTTGAACTTTATCCAAGACAGGTTGATACCCGTTACGATGGAATTAGATTCGGTAGAGTCGGTGATATCTAATTACAAGATGGAGATTGGATTTCAGGGTCAAAATTTGGAGAATGGTTCAGGCTTCAAAACCTTGCAGGCTTACGAAACACAGTTGGAAGATCTTGCTGTAATTGAATCAAGGCTTGATTTTGCACAAAAACAGTTTGCCACTACAAATATTGAAGAGGATTTACATTTGTCGGGTATAACCGACCCTGTATTGCAAGCGAGGGTTGAGAAATTCAACAAACTGCAAGAAGAGCAGCGTAAAATGTCAAGGACACTTGCAGGAAATAATCCTAAGTTACAGGAAGCGGAAAACATGCTTTCTGAGGCAAGGCAAAGGATGGGTGAAGAGTTTGATGTCCAGAGAAAAAATATTGAATCCATGCGGGTGAAACTGCAATCAAAGCTCGTGGAATTAAAAACAGCACTGCAAGAGTTACCTGAATTGGAAAGGGAGATGGACCGGCAGAAAAGAATGAGTGGTATCAAACAAACACTTTTTACCCTTTTATTGCAAAATCGAGAGGAAGTTGCAATCAGGTTGGCCAGTGTTTCTGTTCAAACGGCTGTACTTTCACCTCCCAAAATACCCAAAGTGCCTGTGAGTCCCAAGCGTCAGGAAATCATGATTGGTGCCTTTTTGGCCGGTTTAGTTTTTCCCCTGATCATTGTGATGTTGAAGGAGTTGTTGAATAACAAAATCATTTCACGCAAACAATTGCAGCAGTTGTCCAGTATCCCAGTTTTGGCTGAAATCGATCAGGCCAAAGAAGGAAAAGAAAGTATTGTTGTGAGTGGAAGAGACCGTTCCATCATTGGTGAGCAGTTCAGGTCTTTGAGGACGAACCTCACATTTTATGGTAAAACAGGAAAATCACTTTATGTTGTGATTACTTCCAGTATGAGCGGTGA
>JBDLUN010000061.1:0-3570 GCA_039805245.1 Bacteroidota bacterium | reverse complement strand
GATTTGCATGGTGTCAGGGGTTCCCTGCATGTGCATACAGATATAGGGAACCTTTAGTTTTGCCACAACAGCAAGCATTTCGGGATCCATCTCACCTGCACTGATATCATTTACTATGCTCACCCCTACATCAACAGCAAAAGAAGCTACTGCTGATTGGGTGGTGTCGATGGAAGTCCAGGTATCCGGATATTGCGATGACATATACTGTATCGCCTCACCAACCCGATCAATTTCTTCCGCAATGGAAATATCCTGGCTACCTGGGCGGGAACTTCTTCCACCTATATCAATGATGTCTGCTCCCTCCATCACCAGTTGATCCAATTTGCGCCGCGTGCCATCCGTTTCTACAACCCTGCTGCCTGAGAAAAAGGAGTCATTGTTGCAGTTGACAACACCCATGACCAGTGGTTGAGACAAATCCAGCAACCGCCCCCGGGATTCAATCTTTTTTGTATCGTTTCCTTCGCTATTTTTGTACCACATGGTGCAAAGTTGTTTTTTTTCTGCCAAAAGAAATGAAATGACATCAAATACCGGTAGCCAATGCAATCAGATACAAACAAGCAGTACGATCATTCAGTTCAGGCATGCAGGGACATTTTCCATAAAAAAACCATTGACTACGGTACCTCTTGGAGATGCTTACGCATCATTTCCATAGCAGACCAGATCTTTATCAAGGCCATGCGCATCCGTACCATTCAGGATAAAAAAGTAAACAAGGTAGGAGAGGACATATCTGGTGAGTTGAAGGGAATTGTGAATTACGGCATCATTGGGCTCATCCAGCTCCAGAAAGGCAATGCCCTGGTAGAAGACCTGGAAGAGGCTACAGCACTTGCCCTGTATGACCAACACATTGCCTTGGCCAAAGCAATCATGCTCGACAAAAACCATGACTATGGTGAGGCCTGGAGAGATATGAGTCAGGAGAGCTTTGTGGACCTGATCATTACCAAACTCAGTCGCATCAAGCAGATATTGGCCAATGAAGGCAAAACCATCATCAGTGAAGGTATTGATGCGAATTTTATTGATATCATCAATTATGCCATTTTCGGTCTCATCCTCATCAGTGAAGGGAAAAAAGGACATACCGCTTAAATTATAATCATGAAAACATTGACAGTCGTCATCAGGTGGGTAGTAGGAATCCTGTTTATTTTTAGCGGACTCATCAAGGCCAATGACCCGATGGGGTTGAGTTACAAGATTCAGGAGTTTTTTGAAATCTGGGGCTGGCATGCGTTGAATGATTATACATTGGCTTTGTCCATTGCCATGATTGCTTTTGAAATCATCGCCGGCGTGGCGGTGATTGTTGGTTGGCAATTCAGGATATTCAGCATGCTGCTGTTTTTGTTGATTGTGTTTTTCACTTTCCTTACCGGATACGCCGTATTCTCAGGAAAAATCAAAGAATGCGGATGTTTTGGAGATTGCATCAAACTGACCGCCAACCAGTCGTTTCTAAAAGACATAGCGCTGTTTTTCCTGATTGGATTCCTTCTGCTCAGAAAAAACGATGTGCAGTCATGGCTAAAACCTGTTCGTGCTGCTGCGGTGTTGATTGGAACCACTGTGCTGAGTATATGGTTGCAACTGTATGCTTTGGAACATCTCCCGATAGTGGATTGCCTTCCTTTTAAAGTTGGTAACAATATTAATGAAGGGATGCAAATCCCACCCGGTTCAACACCAGACAGCACTGTAATCAATTTTGTATACAGTCACAACGGACAGGAAGTTGAATTTGATGCGGAGCATTTCCCGGCAGATTTCAACGACAGTGCTTATACTTTTGTACGCAGATATGACAAACTCATCAGGGAGGGCAATGCCAAACCGCCTATCAAGGATTTTGTAATCATTTCCCCATCCGGAAACGATACAACCAGTGCCATTTTGAATGATCCTGAAGACCAGCTCATTCTCTTTGCCCGAACCGTTGCTGACAACCAGGATCAATGGATTACGGATATCGCTGCCATTGCCAAAGTATTGGGTAACACTGGTTTTTTTGTTGTATCATCTGATGCAGACAATATGACCGCCATCCTCAAGAAAAACAATATCAACCTGACGGTTATGAAGGGTGATCTGGTCTCCATCAAAACAGCTGCAAGAACCAATCCCACCATGTTTCATCTCCGGCAGGGACAAATTCTCGCCAAATACGGCAGGAAAGATATCGGTAAATTTTTGCGCAATATCAATGAACTGGATGGCAAATGAAAAGCTGATTAATATCATTTTAAGATAATTTTATAGGCCTTATATTCTGCTAATTTAATTGCATGGTGTTAATTGCATCCATGAAAAAGATTCTGGTTTCCCTCTTCGTTTCCTTTGGGCTCTTCATTGGATTGCAAGCACATGCACAAAATACTTCCAGCGAATATTCAACTGCAATAGGCGTGAAGATGTATCCGGGCTCAATATCCCTTAAAAAAAGCCTGGATGGTTCCAATTACCTGGAAGGTTTGGCTGCTTTTTGGAATAAAGGATTCAGGGCTACCTTACTTTATGAGGTTCATAACCCATTGCTGAATGCATCCGGATTGAGGTGGTATTATGGTGCAGGAGCCCATGTTGGTTTCTACAATTCCAAATATTATGAAGGAAGCTCCCTAATCGGAATTGACGGGGTGCTGGGGATTGATTATAAAGTACAGGGGGCGCCTTTGAATTTGTCTATAGATTGGCAACCTTCCTTTGAATTCGGTAACGGTTCTGGCTTTGAAGGTTGGGGAGGAATTGGCGTTCGATTCACTTTTTGATCAGACAACAACTACATCTCTGATCAGTTTTTCTCCAACACTTTCATTGATTCGCTGGATAATCAGTTCTTTCTGAAAAACAAGTTCTGTTTTTAAAGGGGCTACTGCGGTATGGATAAAAAGTACACCATCCCTGATTTCGAGCTTATCGGTATACTTGGCGATGGTGGCCCCCATCACCTTTTCCCAATGATCACCAATCTGGAAGGCCTGTATATTGTGTTTAAATCGGCTTTTGGCTATGTATTTTTTGAGGGCATCGCCCAATGAAATGGCATCCGGCATAATCAGGGGGTTAAGAGTTTGAAAGGTACGGCAATCGCCTCCATGGCATGGGTTATCCGGTCGGGGTGGGTGTCGGTCATGATTACCTGACCTTTGTTTTGAACACAAACCCAATCCAAGAGCTTGTTCAATCTGTTTTGATCCAGTTTTTCAAAAATATCATCCAACAGCAAGATCGGTTCAAATTCGAAATGGGTTTTGAGCATGGTGAATTCAGCCAACTTCAAGGCAAATAACAAACTTTTTTTCTGCCCTTGAGAAGCAATTTGCCTGAAAGGCATTCCGTTCAGGCTTATTTCCAGATCGTCACGATGGATACCTATTGTAGTTCGTTGCAATAATATATCTTTTTGTCGCCGGTCTGCCATATCACTCCTATACCCAGTAGCGGAGGTGGAAGGCATGTATGAGAGTAGAGGATGCTCTGCACCTGCGGAAATATGCTCAAACAAGGTACAAACAAGCGGAATGAATGCTTCAAGGAAAGCAGTTCTTTTGA
>JBDLUN010000060.1:0-15320 GCA_039805245.1 Bacteroidota bacterium | reverse complement strand
AGGCAGAGCTGGGGTGCCAAATTGGACGGTACACAAAACATCCAGTTCGATGGCAAATTCTATCCTTATTCAGCCGCCAAGAACAACATTAAGAACTTCTACCGTTCAGGACCTTCACTGACAAACACCATTGCTTTGTCAAAAGGTGGAGCCAATGGATCTTTCAGGTTGTCTGTATCTAACCTGGGTAGCAATTCCATCATGCGGAATTCAAACCTTACCCGCAATACGGTTAACTTGAACATTCAGCAGGATATCACTTCCAAACTGTCTGTTAGCTTGTTTGCTTCTTATCTTGACCAGATGTCAAAAGGTGTTCCTTACCTGAGTGATGGTCCTTTGAATGCCAACAACGGTCTTTTCCTGGCTGGCAACATCGACCAGGCTATCCTGGCTCCAGGTTATGACCCTGCTACCGGAAATGAAATCCAATTCAGTGATGATGAATACGTGAGCAACCCTTGGTTTGTTGTAAACCAGTTGGTGAATGATGTTGGTCGCAAGCGTTTTACTTCTTCTTCTTCACTCAAGTACAACTTTGAAAAATGGTTGTATGCCCAAGTTCGTTTTGGCTTGGATCAGGAGTTCGACCGTTATAAAAGCGTAACCCCTTGGGGAACCGCTTATTCTCAAGGCAGAAGGGGTGGCTTAAATGGCCAGGGCCAGTCTGACCGTTATGAAATGAACGTTGACGCCTTTGTTGGTGCAACCCATGACATTATCAGCGATCTGAGCTTCGATGCAACTGTTGGTGCCAACCTGCGCAAAAACAGGTTTGAAACAGTAGGTGTTTCAGGAAGTCCTTTCATCCTGCCTTACCTCTATGCATTTAACAACGTAACCAACGTTGGAAGAAGCTATGGTTTCTCCCAATCTGAAGTGCATTCTGCTTTCTATACTGCCGACTTCTCCTTCAGGAATTTCCTGACTGTAGGAACTACCGGTCGTTATGATGCCTATTCAACCCTGCCAACCGGCAACAATAAAGTATTCGTTCCTTCTATTACTACGAGCTTTATATTCTCTGAGTTGTATAAGCCTTCATTCCTAAGCTACGGTAAATTGCGTGCATCTTATGCCAAAACAAGCAATGAGTTGACCAGCACTTACCAAACCAGGGTATATTACAATTTGGCCAACTCCTACAACGGATTGCCTGTTGGTAGCTTCCCTACATCCTTGCCAAGTGGTTTGTTGAAGCCATTTACCACCAGCGAACTTGAATTCGGTACAGAATTGAAGCTTTTCGGAAACAGGGTAGGTGTTGATGTTGCATACTTCAATAAGAAGACTGAAAACGAAATCATGCCTGCTTCTTATAGCATCACCAGCGGTTACACAAGCGGCTTCGTTCCTTCAGGATCAGTTCAAAACAAAGGTCTTGAGTTGCAGCTCACCGGTTCTCCTGTAAAAGGAAAGGACTTCAGCTGGAATGTAACATTCAACCTGACAAGCGTTCAGAACAAAGTTCTGAAAACTGGTCCTACAGGCTCAAGACTTAACCTTGGTTCAGGAAGGGGTACATTGGGTAACGCCGTAACTGCTTATGTTGTAGGTTATGCCGGTCCGCAGATCATGGCTTATGACAACAAGTACGATTCAAAAGGACAGATTGTTGTTGATGCATCAGGTCTGCCTGTAAGGGGTGATTTGAAAGCGTTTGGTAGCGTGTTGCCAACACTCTTCGGAGGTTTGAACAACGAGTTCAACTACAAGAACCTCAGCCTCTCTTTCTTGATTGATTACAACTATGGCAACCAAGTCCTCTCCATGACCAGCTATTATTCTATGGTTCGTGGTTTGAATAAAGCAACTTTGGTTGGCAGAACAAGTGGTGTAAAAGTTGGTGTTGACGCCAATGGCAACGCAAACACTGTTGCTGCAACACCTCAGGCTTACTACACTGCTCTTGCCCAGAACGTAACCAAGTCTCACGTTCAAGATGGTGATTTCATCAAGCTGCGTCAGGTGGCCATTGGTTACAACCTGCCCAACTATATGGTTAAAGCCCTCAGGATTGTTGAGTCTATGAATGTTTCACTGGTTGGACGCAACCTCCTCGTTTTGATGAAAAAGACTGAAAACATTGATCCGGAAGCAACATTTGGCTCCAGCATCAACTACTATGGTATTGAAGGTACAAACCTTCCATCCACCAGGTCTTATGGTGTAAACGTTAACATCAAGTTCAAAAAATGATGATTGGCGGACCCAATTTTTTCAATCAAAAACTAATCAACATGAAAAGAATATTATTTGCAACGTTCGCAGCCTCTGTCATCCTCGCAGGATGTACAAAGGATTTCGAACGCATCAACACAAACCCACTAGCGGCGAGTCCGGCCAGTTTTGACGCGAACTATTTCCTGTCAAATGCCCAAAATACATACAAAGAGGCAATTGGTGGTTATGCCGGACCGATCCTGTTCCAAGCAGGCTGGGTACAGATCCTCTCTTCCACAAGCTCTGGTGGTGCCAACTACTACAGCAACATGGATAAGTATGTGCAGTCTTCCAACACCAACTCTTACACTGCCAACAGCTGGAACAGCTGTTTCCGCGCTGCCGGTCTTGCCCAGCAGATTGTAAAGGATTTCGGTAAGGATGCAACCAAAGCGAACGTGGTATCTGCTGCTATTGTAGTAAAAGCCTTGTCTTTCCTCTATGCTGCTGATGTTTATGGTGATTTGCCATATACTGAGGCGCTTCAGGGAGAAACCGGCTTGTCTCAGCCCACTTATGATGCACAGCAAACTGTGCTTAAGGGTCTGTTGACAGAACTCGACGGTGCATTGACCAAATTTGACGCTGCCAAGGCCAAGCCTTCAGCTGATCTTTTTTATGGTGGTGATGTTGCCAAGTGGAAAAAACTGGGCTACTCTGTAATGCTCCGTATCGCCATGCGTTTCACCAAGCGTGATGCCGCCTTTGCCAAATCATGGGCAGAAAAAGCGTATACCGGTGGTGTGATGATGTCTTCAGCTGACGATTGTTTCCTCAAAGGAAATATCGCTAACGGTTACACCAACCCTAATTCCAGGGCTTTGGATATTCCGGCCGACTTCTACTCTGTTCGTTGGAGCGAAAAGCTGATCAACTACCTGAAGAGCAGCAACGACCCACGTTTGGGTGCAGTAGCTGAAGTTCCACAGGCAGGTTTAGCTGCAAACAACCAAATCGGACTGGCTGGTATCAATGATCCTGCTGTTCAGCTTGGCCAACCCAATGGTTATGACTTGAATGCAGGTGCTACTGATATCACCAAGGCTCCGGGTTATCCCGGCGGTACTGGTTCCGGTGGTGATCTTACACCAGTTGGAAAGTACTCCAGGCCCCGTTCTTCTGTTTACATCAACAGGGAGTCTCCTCTGTTTATCATGACTGCTGCTGAAACTTCCCTCTTGCTTGCAGAAGCTGCTGCTCGTGGATGGTCTGTTGGTGCATCTGCTGCTGCACACTATGCCAATGGTGTTAAAGCTGGTACCCAATCACTCGCAACCTTCAGCGCTACTGCAGCCGTTCCAACAGCTGCTGTAGATGCATTCCTTACTGCAAAGCCACTGGATGTTTCCAGTCAGGCTGCATCACTGAAGCAAATCAATGAAGAATATTGGGCAACCAATGGTCTGTTGATGAACTTTGCTGAAGCTTGGAGCAACTGGCGTAGGTCTGGTCATCCAGCCCTTACTCCAGTTAACTATACTGGTAACTTCTCCGGCGGTGCTATCCCTCGCAGGCAGATTTATCCTACAGGCGAAGCTTCTGTTAACGGTGCCGGTTACGCCAAAGGCGTTGCTGGTCTGTCTGCAGGCGACGTTTGGAACTCTCGCGTTTGGTGGGATAACTAGTCGTTTCCCCCTTGCTATAAAAAATGCCAGGCCATCAGGTCTGGCATTTTTTATAATGGTTAACTTTGGATACCTTATACTCAACGCTTAATACAGCCCATGTTCATCTCCCTGGCCAGAATCGTTTTGTCATTATTGGTTTCATGCATGCTTTCAAGTGTAACAGCACAACTGCAGTCGGCACCGTTGTTCAGTGCACTTCCAGCCTCATCCACCGGTATCGCTTTTCAAAACCGGATTGTTGAAAGTCCAGGCGTGAACATCATCACCTACGAATATTTCTATAATGGTGGAGGTGTTGCTGCAGGCGACTTCAACAACGACGGGTTAATCGATCTGTATTTTACCGGCAATATGTCGCCCAACAAACTCTACCTCAACAAGGGTGGATTTCGTTTCGAAGACATCACCAAGCAGGCGGGCGTTTCCGGAAAGACCGGCTGGAAAACTGGTGTTTCCGTGGCGGATGTCAATGGAGACGGACTGTTGGATATCTATGTATGTTATTCCGGTGATCTGGATTCCACGCAAAGGGCCAACCAGTTGTTCATCAACAATGGGGATCTCACCTTTACCGACAAAGCCAGGCAAATGGGCGTGGATGATATGGGGTATAGCACCCATGCGGCTTTTTTTGATATGGACAGAGACGGGGATCTTGATTTGTATGTATTGAATCATAATATCAAAAACCTCAGGAATTTTGATGCTGCTTATGTCAAGAAGATGACAGATCCTTTTGCCGGTGATCATCTTTACCTAAATAACAACGGCAAATTTGTCAATATCACATCCAAAGCCGGAATCATTTCTAATCCGCTGGGCTATGGCTTGGGTTTGCATATAACAGACATTAACAACGACGGGTGGCCTGATATTTATGTCTCCAATGATTATGTGGAGGAAGATTACCTCTACATCAATAACAAAAACGGCACTTTCAAGGAGTCCCTCAAAACCGCTTTTGGGCATTTGTCCAATTTCTCCATGGGCGTCGATGCAGCAGACATCAATAATGATGGCTGGATGGATATCTATACCCTCGATATGTTGCCCGAAGACAACAGGAGGCAGAAACTACTCTATGCACCAGACAATTATGAGCTCTATAACAACACCCTCAAAAACGGGTTCTATCACCAGTTGATGCGGAACATGCTCCAGCTCAACAATGGGAATGGAACATTCAGTGAAGTGGGACAACTATCTGGCATCTCCAATACGGATTGGAGTTGGGCCGCCCTTTTTGCTGATTTCAATCTTGATGGACAAAAAGATCTTTTTGTCACCAACGGATATGGCAGGGACATGATCAACAGAGATTTCATGAAATTTTATGCCGATGAGCGGCTCAAACATATTCAAGGTAAAACCGATGGAAGGATGTTCCAGATGTTGCAAGGCATCCAATCTACACCCTTGCATAATTATATTTTTGAAAATGCCGGTGACCTTAAATTCAAAGACCGTTCCCTTGATTGGGGTTTCGGGGAATTGAATTTTGCCCATGGTGCGGTTTACGCTGACTTAGACAACGATGGGGATCTGGATCTGGTAACCAGTAACATGAATCAGGCTGCAGGACTCTATCGCAACAATTTGATGGAAAGACGGGAAGGGGGGCATTATCTCAAGCTGGAGTTGAAAGGCCTTGGCAAAAATACCAGGGCGATTGGTGCAACGGTCAATCTTTTTGCATCGGGAGAAACCTATACAATGCAACATTATCCGGTTCATGGATTCCAGTCATCCATGCAAGTACCCTTGCATTTCGGATTAAAAAATCCAGTCATTGATTCCATCAACATCATCTGGCCCAATGGTGCGTTTCAAACTCTCAAGCAGGTTGGCAAAGTGGATACACTGCTTGTCATTCAACAGGAGTCCAAGATGCTGCAACAAAAAAAATCGGCAGTCGCATCAATGCCCATATTCACTGCAATCGCACCTCGCTTGACTTATCAACATCTTGAAGATCAGGTGAATGATTTCAAGTTGCAGCCACTGATGCCCAATATGATTTCATACAGTGGCCCCCGATTTGCCAAAGGGGATGCCAATGGAGACAAGCTGGAGGATATTTATGTTTGCGGTCCCCGAGGACAGTCGGGCAAACTGTTTATTCAAGCGCGCGATGGTTCATTCAAAGAACAGATTCAGCCGGCATTTGCTGCCGATGCTGACGCAGAGGATTGTCATGCTGTTTTCTTGGATGCCGACCGGGACGGAGACCTTGATTTGTATGTCGTGAGCGGCGGTTATGTTTTGGATGATGATAATTTATTGCAAGACAGGCTCTATGTCAACGAAGGTGGTCGGTTTGTAAAGCGCTCTGCATCATTGCCTGTTGAGCGCCAGTCGGGTTCCGTTGCGGTTGTGTTGGATATGGAAGGGGATGGGGATCCTGATTTGTTTATAGGCTCCAGGGTTGTTCCCGGCAGCTATCCCGTAACACCTGAAAGCATATTGCTGGAAAATGACGGCAAAGGTGGATTTAAAGAGGTAACCCGAGATAAAGGAGCCGTATTCATGTCTTTAGGCATGGTAACCGATGCATTGTGGGTGAACCTCGACAATAAAGTGGGCAATGAATTACTAGTTGCCGGTGAGTGGATGTCGCCTCGTGTTTTCAGCTGTGCTTCAGGCAGTTTTAAAGAGGTAACGCCACAGTTTTTCAAGAAAGAACTGTCGGGTTGGTGGAATTGTTTGGAGGCCGCTGATCTTGATCGGGATGGGGACTTAGACATCGTGGCGGGCAATTGGGGTACCAATACACAGATTAGGGTAACACCAGCCAACCCGGTCAAAATGTATTATGGCGATTTTGACAACAATGGTTTTGTGGATCCACTCCTTTTTTATGATATCATGGGTAAATCCTATCCGATGGCATCCCGGGATGAACTGACTGATCAGATCGTCAGCCAGCGTCAGCGTTTTCCAACCTATGACGCCTATGCTGATGCGGTTTTGGAGGATATCCTGGACAGCAACCAAATACGCACAGCAGGCTATTTACAGTCCAATTTTTTGGAAACAGTTTGGTTTGAAAATACACCACAGGGCTTCCTTGAACACCGCTTGCCGGTGCATGCCAATTTTGCTCCAGTGCATGCCATACATATTGATGATGTGGATAAGGATGGATTCCTGGATTTGGTTTTGTTTGGCAATACCGACCAGGTCAGGATTAAAATCGGAAAGATGGATGCCAATTATGGCTTACTATTGAAAGGGGATGGGCAAGGTGGGTTCATTTCTGTTGGACAAAACCAATCGGGCTTTAAGCTTACAGGCTGTGTAAGGGATATTATTGCCTTACCGCCAGTGAATGGGAAACGGGTCATCATGGTTGGCCGAAACAATATGGATCCTGTATTTTACCAGTATTGATTAAATTTATGGGAATGAATCGTGTTGTAGTTTTATCATTTTGGTGCTTATCCATCGCTTTTGCCCCCAGGGCACAATATGCTTCTGCTGATTATGTGCGTGCTTTGAAGTCGGCTACCGATGTGATGCTAAATGATGTGGCTTCTCCCGTGGCGGCCAGCAGGTATTACGCCTATATCACCTTGGCAGCCTATGAAACGGCTTGTTTATATGACAGCAGTCTGAAAAGTTTTTCAGGAACATTGAAAGGGTTTCCGGAATTGCGAATAGCAAGCGAGGGCTTGCAAAATGCAGATCCTGACTTGGCAGTTTTGCTTGCCCTTTATAAGACAGCACAGAAGATGTTGCCATCCGGTTTTATGCTCAAAAGGCATATCGACTCCCTTTCTAAGTCGATGGCCTTAAACGAGGCCCAGCAGAGCCGGTTCCAATTGAGTGCTTCCATAGTCGATCAGGTTGTGGAACAGGTGGTAGCCTATGCGGGTGGTGACGGTTTCCGGCGGCTAAACAACCTGCCTCGTTATACACCCAGGCAGGGAAAGCCTTATTGGCAACCTACCGCTCCAGCCTTTATGGCTCCTGTAGAGCCCCATTGGAATACGCTGCGAACTTTTTTGTTGGACTCTGCCAAGCAGTATAAACCGGTAAAGCCGGCACTATTCAATCTTCAGAAAGGTTCTGCTTTCCACCAGATGATGATGGAAGTGTATGAGGTGGGTAAAAAGTCCAATAAAGAACAACAGGATATTGCCAATTTCTGGGATTGCAATCCCTTTGCACTGCAGCAAATTGGGCATGTGGAATTTGGATTGAAGAAAATTTCACCCGGCGGGCATTGGATGGGCATTGTTGGTATCGCAGCAGTGCAGGCTAATTTTACACTGAAGCGCACAGCTCTCGCACATGCCATCCTGGCTATTGCCTTAGCCGATGGGTTTATTGCCTGTTGGGATGAAAAATACCGGAGTAATCGGGTAAGGCCGGAAACAGTCATCCAGCAGGAATTGGACCCTTCGTGGAGACCACTCTTGCAAACACCTCCTTTTCCGGAATATGTTTCGGGACACAGTGTCGCCTCGCACACCGCGGCAATTCTGCTTTCACAGATTTTTGGGGAAAATGTAGGGTTTCTCGACAATACGGAGGTTGAATTCGGATTGCCTGAGAGGAGATTCCAGTCCTTCCGGCAAGCAGCTGCTGAAGCGGCGATTTCCAGGTTGTATGGTGGAATCCATTTCAGGGATGCCATCACGGCCGGTGAATGGCAGGGGCGGCAGGTAGGGCAGCACGTCGCCAAACGCTTGGCTGCTCACTTGGTCCTTTTCAAATAGTTCTGGCCATTTTTGAAAAGGATGCCTTAATTTTGCAACCATTAAAATCAAAAGAATCAGTCATGGCATATGATGTACTCGTTTTAGGAAGCGGTCCGGGTGGTTACCCCGCTGCAATCAGGGCCTCACAGCTTGGGTTCAAGGTGGCAATCATTGAAAAGGAAAGCCTCGGTGGTGTATGCCTCAATTGGGGATGCATCCCTACCAAAGCCCTGCTGAAAAGTGCGCAGGTATACGACTATCTGAAACACAGTGCAGATTACGGCATCAAGAGCACCGGTGTGGAGCATGATTTTGGGGCTGTTGTGAAGCGCAGCAGGGGTGTAGCCGACAAAATGAGCAAAGGCGTTCAGTTCCTGATGAAGAAGAACAAGATTGATGTGATCATGGGATACGGCAAAATTGCCGGTAAGGGAAAGATTGAAGTTACTGCAGCTGATGGCGGCAAGCAGGTGGTTGAAGGTAAGTATATCATCATTGCAACTGGTGCTAGGAGCAGGCAATTGCCGAACCTGCCCCAGGATGGCAAAAAAATAATTGGCTACCGGGAAGCGATGGTTTTGCCTCAGCAGCCCCAATCCATGGTTGTGGTTGGAAGTGGCGCCATCGGTGTTGAATTTGCAGATTTCTACAATTCAATGGGTACGAAGGTTACTATTGTGGAGTTCATGGACAGGATTGTTCCCGTTGAGGATGCAGATATCAGCAAGGAGCTGGAAAAGCAGCTTAAGAAAAAGGGCATTGCCATCCTCACTTCAAGTGAAGTTACCAAAGTAGATACTGCCGGAGCAGGCGTAAAAGCACATGTGAAGAGCGCTGCAGGAGAATCTGTACTGGAGGCTGATATCGTTCTCAGTGCAGTGGGTATCGCACCCAATATTGAAAATATCGGGTTGGAAGAGAATGGAATCAAAGTGGAAAAAGGAAGGATTGTGGTTGACAAGACCCAGCAGACTTCAGTTCCGGGAATCTACGCTATAGGCGATTGTTCCCCAGGCCAGGCGCTTGCCCATGTGGCCGGCAAAGAGGGTATCAATGCTGCTGAAGCCATAGGTTACCTCGAAAAGAAGTACCATCACAAGCCTGATGCCATTGACTATAACAACATCCCTGGTTGCACCTATTGTTCTCCGGAAATAGCCTCTGTAGGCTACACCGAGAAGGCGGCCAAAGATGCAGGCTATGAAGTGAAGATGGGTAAATTCCCCTTCATGGCCAGCGGAAAAGCCAGTGCAGCAGGTAATACCGATGGTTTTGTGAAGGTGATTTTTGATGCCAAGTACGGTGAGTTCCTTGGAGCCCATATGATTGGTGCTGGAGTAACTGAAATGATTGCTGAAGTTGTGGTAGCCAGAAAGCTGGAAACCACCAACCATGAGATCCTGAATGCGATCCATCCGCATCCAACCATGAGCGAAGCCGTGAAGGAAGCCGTTGCGGCAGCTTACGGGGAAGCAATTGATATTTAATTTGGACGATAATTGAATTATAATTATCTTTGCCGTCCCTAAAAAAAAGAGTTTATGGCACGAGTATGTCAGGTGACCGGAAAGCGACCCATTACAGGAAACAAAGTTTCCCATTCCAATATCAAGACCAAGCGTCGTTTCCTGCCTAATCTGCAGACGAAGCGTTTCTTCCTTGCTGAAGAGGATAAATGGGTTACATTGAAGCTTTCTTCTGAAGCTATCCGTACAATCAATAAGAATGGTTTGTACAGTGTTGTGAAGGAATTGAGGGCACAAGGAGTTAATATTTGATCAACGTTATAATTTTAAGCAATGGCCAAGAAAGGTAACAGGGTTCAGGTGATTTTGGAATGCACGGAGCATAAAACAACCGGCATGGCAGGAACCAGCCGCTACATCACCACCAAGAACAAAAAAAATACGCCTGAGCGTATGGAGTTGAAGAAGTACAACCCCATTTTGAAAAAATATACAGTTCACAAGGAAATTAAATAATCATGGCAAAAGCAGCTTCCAAAAACGCGAAAATCAAGGACGCCAAAGCATCAGCTGAAGCGAAAAACTGGACCAAAGTGATCAGGGCTGTAAGGAGTCCCAAGACCGGAGCCTACACCTTCAAAGAGGCTATTGTCCACAAGGATAAGGTCAAGGAATATCTTGCACAATAAACATATTCACATCCTTTTACCAGAGCTGTTCCGTTTTTTAATGCGGGACAGCTTTTGTTTTAAGGGTATGCCCGCTCAAAGAACCTCTAAAAGGTAGTACATGGGTTTTTTTGACAGATTATTCGGAAAAAAAGAAAAGGAACAGCTCGATAAGGGCCTTGAAAGAACAAGAGAAGGGTTCTTCTCCAAGCTGACCAAAGCCATTGCTGGTAAGTCGCAGGTTGATGATGAGGTGCTTGACCAGCTAGAAGAGGCATTGATCACAGCTGATGTGGGAGTGGATACCACCTTGGAGATCATCGAAAAAATACAGGCAAGGGTATCCAGGGACAAATATCTTGGAACAGATGCATTGAATCAAATCCTCTTGGAGGAAGTCATGTCCATTCTCGTGGACGATGAGCAAGATACCCTGAAGCAATTTGAGCTTCCGGAAGGGAAAAAGCCGTTTGTGGTATTGGTGGTTGGTGTCAATGGGGTTGGTAAAACAACAACCATCGGCAAGTTGGCCACCAATTTCAAAAATGCCGGCAAATCCGTTATGCTTGGAGCTGCCGATACATTCAGGGCTGCCGCTGTTGATCAGCTCACCATTTGGAGCGAGCGTGCCGGTGTTCCCATCGTAAAAAAAGAAATGGGTAGTGATCCTGCTTCAGTAGCTTTTGATACGGTTAACAGTGCTGTTGCCAAAGGAGTGGATATTGTATTGATTGATACGGCAGGTCGATTGCACAACAAAGCCCACCTGATGGAGGAGTTGAGCAAAATCAGGCGGGTAATACAAAAGGTCATTCCCAATGCGCCCCATGAAACGCTGCTGGTACTCGATGGAACCACCGGGCAAAATGCCATAGAACAAGCAAGACATTTCTCAGCGGCAACGGATGTTTCAGCGTTGGCCATCACCAAACTTGATGGAACGGCCAAAGGGGGAATTGTTTTGGCAATCGCCAACCAATTCAAGATTCCGGTGAAATTCATAGGCGTAGGTGAAAAAGCAGAAGACCTGATGGTGTTTGAGAAGAAAGCTTTTGTAGAAGGGTTGTTTAGGAGGGGTTAGCCACGAGGCAAGAGGCACGAGGCAAAGGGCATGAGGCAATTATAATTGGGTTAAATTTTTGAAGGTGTAAACCTGAGTGAATCATGAAGTCAAAGTCAATCAAAAAGGATAAAATCAACATCATCACCCTGGGGTGCAGTAAAAATATGGTGGATAGTGAGGTGATGAGCGGACAACTGCTGGCCAATGCCATGGATGTGGTGCATGAAAACAAAAAGCTTGATCATAACATTGTCATCGTCAACACCTGCGGTTTCATTGACAAGGCCAAAGAAGAGAGCGTCAACACCATACTCGACCAGGTTGAACTCAAGCGTAAAGGTAAGCTGGATAAGGTGTTTGTAACGGGTTGCTTGAGTGAGCGCTACAAACAAAATCTAGAAGTGGAGATTCCGGAGGTTGATGCCTTCTTTGGAACAATGGAATTACCAGGACTCCTTGCGGTACTCCAGGCCGATTATAAGGCCGAGCTGGTAGGTGAAAGATTGCTCAGCACACCATCACACTATGCATACTTGAAAATCAGCGAAGGTTGCAACCGCACCTGTTCCTTTTGTGCCATCCCTCTCATGCGTGGAGGCCACCGCAGCAAACCGATGGAAGAATTGGTTGCCGAAGCAACGAAGTTGGTCCGCTCAGGTGTCAAAGAAATCATGCTGATAGCACAGGAACTGACCTACTATGGATTGGATCTCTACAAAACCAGGATGTTGCCTGAGTTACTGCGACAGTTGGCAAAAATTGACGGCTTGGAATGGATCAGGTTGCATTATGCCTACCCGTCAAAGTTTCCTTTGGAAATCATTGATGTGATGAAGGAAGAACCCAAAGTTTGCAACTACTTGGATATTCCGCTCCAGCATGCTTCAGACAGCATGTTGCAGGCCATGAAAAGGCAAATCACCCGCCAGGAGATGAAAGACCTGATCCAGGAAATCAGGTCCAGAATTCCCGGCATCTGTTTGCGAACAACGCTGATAGCCGGTTTCCCTGGAGAAACGCGTGAAGATGTGGAAGAATTGAAGGATTTTCTGGCAGAAATAAAATTCGACAGGGTTGGCGTATTTACCTATTCCCACGAAGAGGATACTTCTGCATACCAACTGGAAGACACTTTATCTCCTGAAGAGAAAGAGGAAAGGGCACAGGAAATCATTGCTTTCCAACAGGATATCAGCCTCGAAAAGAATCAGGAAAAGCTTGGTCAGGTGCTGAAAGTCATCGTCGACAAAAAAGAGGCTGGGAGGTATATCGGCAGAACGGAATTCGATAGTGTGGAAGTAGATAATGAAGTGATTATCCAAACGGATCAAAAACTAAAGGCCGGCGACTTTGTTATGGTTCGTATCACCAAAGCTTATGATTACGATCTCGAAGGTGAGGTGGTCTCAGCAAACAAATAATAATAAACCGGCATAAACGCTCAACTCCTGTTCCTCAGTCATGGAAACATCTTGCAGATATATTGATTATGGGCAAACCGGCATGTTCTCCAAATTGATCAGCGATTATCTTCAGAATGAACATTTCATCAACGGATTTGCGGCTCATCAACCCACGATTGATGGCGTAAAAGCTGCCATTGCATCGAGAAAGCAATTTGGAACAGATCGGAAGCTTATCCAATCAGCATTTGAAGAAAGTTATGCGGGGGCATCACCTTCAGCAAAACAGACAAGCAACATCGTTTTGCTGGCGTCAGAAAACACTTTTACAATTTGCACAGCGCACCAACCCAACATCTTCACTGGATACCTCTATTTTATCTACAAAACAGCCCATACGATTGCGCTATCCAGAAAGCTGAAAAGTGAATTGCCTCAGTTTGATTTTGTGCCGGTGTTTTATATAGGCAGTGAAGACAATGATTTGGATGAGCTATCGAAATTCCGCATCAATGGCAAGTCTTTCCGTTGGGAAACAGATCAAACCGGTGCCGTTGGCAGAATGCAGGTAGATAAAGGGGTTAACGCACTCATCTCCGAAATAGAAGCTGAGCTAGGCCATTTGCCGGAAGCTCCTGCACTAATTGCATTGTTGAAAAAATCCTATGCCACTGGCCGTGACATGGCTGAAGGCATCTTTGTTATGCTCAATAACCTTTTCAGTGAAGAGGGATTGTTGGTTTTGCAACCAGACCGTGCTTCACTCAAAGCCCATTACCGTAAGGTTATGCAGGATGATTTGCTTGATCAGGTTGCAGAAAGGATTGTGGGTGCAACGGGAGAAAGGCTTGAAACCCAATACAAGTTGCAAGTCAATCCACGATCGGTCAACCTTTTTTATCTGCGAGACGGCATCCGCAACAGAATCGACAAGCGGGGCAACCAATATGCTGTTGATGGAACAGTCATTCGTTTTACGGAAGCTGAAATCCTCGCGGAATTGAATTCGAATCCGGAAAGGTTCAGTCCGAATGTAATTCTGCGCGGTCTCTATCAGGAAACCATTTTGCCGAATATCATCTTTGTGGGCGGAGGTTCTGAGGTGGCTTACTGGATGCAGTTGAAAGATTTGTTCACCCATTACCAGGTTCCTTTTCCTGTTTTGGTGTTAAGGAACAGTTTCACCATCATGGATGCGAATCATGCCCATAAAATGCATGAACTTCAGATTACAGATGCTGATCTGTTCAAGGAGGAAATCACGCTTTCCAACGAATTGGTGCAACGCTGGGCAAGTGCTTCCCTCAGCTTGGATACAGAAGAAAAAGAAAGCAAACTGCTGTTTGCCCGCCTGAAGAAAAGGGCAGGGGATGTAGACAAAACACTGGTGCAGCATGTCCATGCTTTGGAAACTTTCCATTTGAAAAAAATGGAGTCGCTCGAAAAGAAAATGTTGAAAGCTGAACGAAAAAAGCAGACAATCGAATTGCAACGGATCTGGAAACTCAAATCAGAACTGTTCCCCAATGGCAATCTGCAGGAAAGGGTGGAAAACTTTATGCCTTACTATGCTCAATATGGTCAGGCATTTATTCAGACCATCCTCCAACATTCACTTGCTTTGGAGCAGCAATTTGGCCTTATCATTATTTCCTGATTGCATCAATAGGCGCCTTGATCTGTTGATGAGTTTTCAGCATTATCAGCACCTTTATCCGTTTCATCGTTATTCAGTGCACCAATAATGGCTGCTGTTGCCGTTGCGCCAATCCGGGTTGCACCGGCCTCAATGGCTGCCAGCATATCTTTCAGGTTACGGATACCTCCGGCAGCCTTAATTTGAATATCAGGAGTGCAATGTGCTTTCATCAGTCGCAGGTCATGCAACGTCGCCCCTTTGGTGAGGAAGGTTCCATCAGGCTGCTTGACAAACCCATAACCCGTAGAGGTTTTCACAAAGGCTACATGCAGCTTGGAACAGATTTCACATAGCTTTATTTTGTGACTGTCTTCCAGGTAATCATTTTCGAAAATCACTTTGAGAATGGCATTGTGCTCCAAGGCAGCATGCATGATTTGGTCAATCTCATGTTCAACATAATCCCAATCGGCTTCAAGTACCTTTCCTATATTCACAACCATATCAATTTCAGTAGCACCATTTCT
>JBDLUN010000059.1:0-31375 GCA_039805245.1 Bacteroidota bacterium | reverse complement strand
TTGGAAAAACTACAAAAAGGAACAGTGTACATCAACCTGATGGATGATGATCTTGTTACGCTTGTTGAAAAGGCGATAGCTTCCAAATGGAAGGTGGGGCGCGACTTGGGAATCATATCCTACAATGAAACCCCCTTGAAAAGGATTATTCTCAATGGTATCACGACCATCTCAACTGACTTTGAAACAATGGGTTCAGCAGCTGCACATATTGTGTTGGAAGGGAAAAAAAGCAGGCTGGCTGTTCCCTTCTGTATGAATATACGTTCTTCACTCTGAGTGTTGATGAACAGAATTGGCTAAGGGTTGTTTAGTTGGTGTGAAGTCACAAAAATCGATTAAAAAGAAACCCTTCCTTCCGGAAAAAATTTGTGTAGTTTGTGGCAGACCTTTTTCCTGGAGGAAAAAATGGGAAAAAGTATGGGATGAAGTCAAGTACTGCAGCGACCGTTGCAGAAAATCAAAATGACCACCTTCAATTGTCTGCGATTTTGATTGCCGGTTTTTTGTCCATCGGATTTCTTTGGCCATAGGTCAATCCGAACAGGTCCAATGCCGGTTGAAACTTTCTTTTTCTGGTCAACTCATAGTTGTAGATACGGTCGCCAATGGCTTTTAAAAAGGGAAATCCTACACTTTCCTCATCATACTTGGAATCATTGACTATCCCATCACTGTTTACATAGACTGTAGCAGCCAACATATATTCAATGTTGTTGAGCGTATCCCTTACATAGGATACATCAGTCAGAAACCCATATGCCCATCCAACTTTATTGAAAATGCGCAGGTGTTTTGGTATTTTTTGTGTGTTGTCTTTGAAGAAAAACTTGACATAACTCTCATAAAAAATGCTGTCATCGTACTTGGGGGAATTTGTTTCAGAGGGGTATTGCGACAGGTATTGTAGCAGAAATTTCCTGTCGGATTCCTGCAGGTTGAATCGGGCTTGGCGGGGGACCGATTCTGGTTCAATCACCGCTTGCAACATGCGTTGCATGTCTTCCAGTGAAATATTGTTATGTCGGGTGAAATCGAAAGGGCCATTCACAAGTTCGTCATTTCTGTTGATATGTGCATTGCCAATCAGGACAGGCGGTGGGAAAGCAAAACTGTCGGTGTTGTAGGCCGGCAATTGGTAATGGATTTCTTTGCCGGCACCATCTAAAAAGGCAATGCCGTTGGTGTGCCTGTTTTGATCTTCGGTATAGCCCATGAACTGCCGGGTTATTCTGACAGACCGGTATCCTTTCTCTTGCAGCGACCTGTTGGCGGTTTGTTGGGTAACAAATTGGTAAAGCCTGTTGTAAGGGTCATTTTCACTGATTAAAAATGCCCTTTTGATGAAATGGGCGATGCTGGGATAACCATCAGCAGAAGAGCTGTCGTTGGACATGGCCACCTGCCTTTCATAGTTACTGTCAATGCGCATGTGGGTATGCATATTGACTCCGGCCACATTCATTTTATTCAACTTTTCCAAAGCCAAAAATGCGATGGGCATTTTGACCATTGAAGCTGGGTTGAAATAGGCTGCGGCATTTGCATGAAAATAATGGTTTTTGTACTCTCCCAGGCCTTTGCGGTTTCTATCGATCTGCGTATAGATGATTTGAACCCGGAACTTATCCGGGTCTGCTAGCACATTTTTGGCCGTATCATTGTCTATGCTTCCCAAGATGTCAATCATTAACTTGTCGGTTTTTGTCTGAGCAGACGCAGCCAACGCGAAGGTTACGGCAGTGAAAAAGGGTAACAAACTTGTTTTGAACATATTGGGGATTTAAATTCCCTTAAAATTACCGGTATTCATCCATTCTGGTGTAAGTTCAAGGTATGAAATCAATAACTGTTGTTGTAGCTGCTGCAGCCATATTGTCGGCCACCACATCTGAAGCCCAGGTTTTTGGAATCCAGACCGACCAAATCCATCGGCCCAAAATCCATTTCACTCCGCGTCAGGGTTGGATGAACGATCCCAATGGCATGGTATATCACAATGGTACATACCATCTTTTTTATCAACACAATCCTGATGCTTCGGTATGGGGCCCCATGCATTGGGGGCATGCCACCAGCAAAGACATGATAGCATGGAAGCATGAGCCCATTGCACTATATCCTGACAGTCTTGGGACCATCTTCTCCGGAAGCGCAGTGGTGGATGCCAACAATATTTCCGGATTGGCTCCCAAAGGGAAGGTTCCACTCGTGGCCATTTTCACCTACCACAATCAGGCATTGGCAGATAAGGGTCGCAATGATTTTCAGACCCAGGGGATTGCATACAGCCTCGACAATGGTGTCACTTGGCAGAAGTATAAAGGGAATCCTGTGCTCAAGAATCCCGGCATCCGCGATTTTCGTGATCCCAAAGTCATGTGGCATGCCCCAACAGGCAAGTGGATTATGACATTAGCGGTGCTCGACAGGATACATTTTTATTCCTCGCCTAACCTCAAAGACTGGAAGAAGGAAAGTGAATTCGGCAAGGATGCCGGAGCTCATGGTGGGGTATGGGAATGCCCTGATCTGTTTCCACTGCAGGCGGAAGGGAAGACCATTTGGACGTTGTTGGTAAATCTGAATCCTGGCGGGCCCAATAAAGGTTCTGCCACACAATATTTTCTGGGTTCCTTTGATGGCCACCGCTTTGTTCCCCAGTCCACCCAAACCCAATGGTTGGATTATGGTCCGGATGAATACGCCGGCGTTACCTGGTCCAATACCGGAAAACGCAGACTATTCATTGGTTGGATGAGCAATTGGATGTATGCCAACCAGGTTCCAACCGAAACCTGGCGCAGTGCCTGTACCATTCCCCGTGAACTGAAGCTGATCAAGGTTGGAACCGCATATCGGATTGCTTCCCAGCCAGTGAAAGAATTGGATGGGTATGCGCAACATCCGGTAAAGTTGTTGAGTCCTGCAGCTAAAAAAACACTTAAGCTTGGCCCTACAGAAGGGAATGTCGTTTTCCCTTGCAGGATTGATCTGGCATCGGCAGTTCCGGAGGATATGTCATTTACATTATCCAATGAAAACGGGGAGGAGGTATTGGTTGGCTTTGACAAAATCGCAAACCGATTCTATATCGACAGAAGCAAGGCTGGGAAAAAATATTTTCACCAAGAGTTTGCAGCAAAGCACTTTGCTCCACGCTTGACCCCCAACAAAAACCTCCAAATGACATTGGTCCTTGATGTTGCTTCGGTGGAACTTTTTGCAGACGGCGGACTGACCACCATGACCTCGGTGTTTTTCCCGACGATCCCTTTCAGTCAGATTTCTTTTCAAGCTGATGCTTCTCCCATTTCCATCACCTATACACCTTTGAAAACGGCTGAATGATTTTGTTGAAAACCTTCCTGTGGTGGAAGCCAGTAATGGATACCACATAGTAAAAGTTGGGCCATACTAACACAGCAGGACAGTTATCTGAAATTCTTTTCATTAATTGCAAAACAACCACAACCCACCAACATTATGCAAGTCATCCTTGGAGTGCTTTTTCATTTCATTGGCGGTTTCGCCTCGGGGAGTTTCTATATTCCATTCAAAAAAGTTAAAGACTGGCAGTGGGAGAGCTACTGGATTATCGGTGGCCTTTTTTCCTGGCTGATAGTTCCTCCCGTAGCTGCATACCTGACCATCCCGGGTTTTGCTGACATCATATCCGGAACAGGCGGGGCGGTATTGGGATACACTTTTCTTTTTGGGGTCTTGTGGGGGATTGGCGGTTTGACATATGGGCTCGGTGTCCGTTACCTTGGTGTTTCATTGGGCAGCAGCATCATCCTGGGGTTGTGTATGGTTTTTGGGGCAGTCATCCCGGCCATGTATTATGATTTCAATGCCGTTGAAGGCAAAGACACTTTCAGTATGATGACCGGTTCCAGTTGGGGGCAGACAATCCTGTTGGGCTTGTTGATATGTGTGGCTGGAATCATGGTAAGCGGAAAGGCTGGTATGATGAAGGAAAAGGAGTTGCAGTCTTCTGGAACCGATCCGCATGGCGCATCTGTAAAGTCAGAGTACAAGTTTGGCCTGGGTATGCTGGTATCCATTGTTTCTGGTGTGCTGAGTGCCTGTTTCAACTTCGGACTCGAAGCGGGACAATCCATGGCAACCATTGCCAATGACGCTTGGGTTGCAGCCAATCCAGGAGAGGGGGAGTTTCTTTACCGAAACAATGTGGTTTATGTGGTCCTCTTGTGGGGAGGATTGACCACCAACCTGGTTTGGTGTTTGATATTAAACGCGCGAAACAAGTCGTTTGGCGATTACACCAATGCCTCAACCCCGCTGCTGCGCAATTATATTTTTTCCGCTTTGGCAGGAACCACCTGGTTTCTACAATTCTTCTTCTATGGCATGGGCGAAAGCAAATTGGGTAATGGTCCCAGCTCCTGGATCCTGCACATGGCGTTCATCATCCTCGTAGCCAATGTTTGGGGACTCCTGCTTAAAGAATGGAAAGGCGTAAGTGTGAAAACAGCTCGAACCATTATCCTGGGTATTGTCATCATCATCCTGTCTGTGTTGGTGGTTGGCTATGGCAATGGACTTCATCAATAAATTTCAAATCAAAAAATAGATTTAATATGTCTGAGAACACTGCTTACAAGTACGTGAATTACCTGTGGGATAATGAAAAAGCCAAAGCGATGGAAGGGGATGAGGTGGCCTTGTTGCTCTACCGATCCAATATCCTTGGGGCAGACTTGAGAATCACCAATTATGGTGGCGGCAATACCTCCTGTAAAACCATTGAAAAAGATCCTCTTACCGGACAAGATACGGAGGTGATGTGGATCAAGGGATCTGGAGGTGATATTGGTTCCTTGAAAAGGAGTGGTTTGGCTGCGTTGTATATGGAGCGGTTGCATAACCTGACAAAAGTTTATCGTGGGCTTGCCCATGAAGATGAAATGGTCGCTTTGTTCAACCATTGCATTTTTGATTTGGATTCGAAAGCGCCTTCCATTGATACCCCTTTGCATGGCTTTTTACCCTTTAAACACATCGACCATCTGCATCCCGATGCTGCCATAGCCATTGCTGCATCCCAAGATGGTGAACGCATCACCCGGGAATTGTTCAAGGGTACCATTGGTTGGGTGAATTGGCAACGTCCCGGCTTTGACCTTGGTTTGCAACTGAAAGCTTGCCTGGAGGCCAATCCCGGCATCAGGGGCATCATGCTTGGCTCACACGGGCTCTTCACTTGGGGTGATACCGCATATGATTGTTATATCAATTCGTTGGAGGTCATTGAGCAATGCGCAGCTTATATCGAGGAACAGGTTGTTAAAAATGGCAGTGTGTTTGGCGGACAAAAAATCCAATCACTACCACAAGAAGAAAGAATATCAAGAGCTGCAGCCCTGGCTCCTGTCTTGAGAGGATTCTGCTCTTCACATACCCGTATGCTCGGACATTTTACGGATGATTCCCGCGTTCTTGAATTCATCAACTCCAATGACCTGGATAAGCTTGCTCCGATGGGAACCAGCTGTCCTGATCACTTCTTAAGAACCAAGATTAGTCCGCTTGTATTGCAACTTGCACCCGATGCAGATATCAGTGATCTTGGTCAGTTGAAGGCAGTCATCGAACCACAAATTGCGGCATACCGCATCATGTACACCGAATATTACAACAGCTGTAAACATGCGAACAGTCCGGCGCTCCGTGACCCCAACCCTGTGGTCATCATTTATCCGGGGGTGGGGATGTTTACTTTCGCAAAAGACAAATCAACAGCCAGGGTTTCTTCTGAGTTTTACATCAACGCCATCAATGTGATGCGCGGTGCAGAAGCCATTTCCGCATATACGTCACTGCCGCATCAGGAGGCCTTCAATATTGAATACTGGTTATTGGAAGAAGCCAAGCTGCAACGCATGCCCAAGCCTAAATCATTGTCTGGCAAGATAGCCTTGGTTACCGGTAGTGCAGGGGGTATTGGAAAAGCCATCGCCAAAAAATTCCTGGAAGAAGGTGCATGTGTCATGCTGTCTGATTTGGATGCCGATAGGTTGGAGGCTTCCGTGGCAGAATTGAAAAAGTCTTTTGGTAAAGATGTTGTTTCGGGTGCTGTTCTCAACGTTACTGACCGTTCTACCATTGATAAGGCCTATAACCAATCGGCATTGGAATTTGGGGGCGTGGATATACTCGTGAACTCAGCTGGTTTATCCATTTCCAAACCCATTGAAGAGCATACCGAGAAAGATTGGGATATCTTATATGATGTGTTGGTTAAGGGACAGTTTCTGATGACCCAAGGTGCAGTTGCCGTGATGCGCAAACAATCTGTTGGTGGGGATATCATCAACATTGTGAGCAAGAATGCCTTGGTTTCCGGTCCGAATAACGCCGGCTACGGTTCAGCCAAAGCAGCACAGCTGCACTTGACCCGACTGAATGCAGCGGAGTTGGGTGCCGACAAGATCCGTGTCAATACCGTGAATCCGGATGCGGTCATAGCCGACAGCAAAATTTGGGAAGGGGATTGGGCGCAAGGCAGGGCCAAAGCCTATGGCATCAAAGTGGAAGAGCTACCTGCATTTTATGCCAAACGCACGCTTTTGAATGAAGTGATTTTACCGGTCGATATTGCCAACGCATGCTTCGCAATTACCGGAGGTTTATTGAATAAATCAACCGGCAATGTAATCAATGTGGATGGTGGTGTTGCCACAGCATTTGTAAGATAAATTTTGAACCATGGAAATCCAGCAGATACAGCTTGAGGAATTGAATGCAGGCCTGAAGGCAAAGCACGAACGCCTATTTTCTTTTCAGGCTGAACAAGTCGATCATGTTGAAGACATCATCACCAAACTCATGGCCTTTCAGGTAGCCATCCCCAGCTGGGCTTTAGGGGCCGGTGGAACAAGGTTTGGCCGGTTTTCTATAGGTGGGGAGCCAGGTAACCTCGAAGAAAAGATTGCTGATGTGGGTTTGCTGCACAAGCTCAATGCGTCCAGTGGAGCCATTTCACTGCATATCCCTTGGGACATCCCAACGGATGCAGCAAAGATCAAGGCTTTGGCAGACCATCACGGTCTGCAATTTGACGCCATGAATTCCAATACTTTCCAAGATCAGCCCGGACAGCCTTTGAGTTACAAATTCGGTTCATTGCAGCACACGGATAAAGGTGTCAGGCAGCAGGCAATCGATCACAATTTGGAAGTCATTGCTCATGGCAAAGCATTGGGGTCAAAGTCGCTCACCGTTTGGTTGTCGGACGGCTCCAATTTTCCGGGGCAATTGAATTTCAGAAAAGCATTTCAAAATACACTTGCCGGACTGGAGGAGATTTATGCGGCATTGCCAAAAGATTGGAAGATTTTTGTGGAATACAAGGCTTTCGAACCCAACTTCTACAGCATGACGGTAGGAGATTGGGGGCAGTCACTTTTGTATGCTAATAAACTTGGGCCTCAGGCCTATACCTTGGTAGACCTTGGCCATCACCTTCCCAATGCCAATATTGAGCAAATTGTTTCCTTGTTGCTCATGGAAGGCAAGTTGGGCGGATTCCATTTCAACGACTCCAAATATGGTGATGATGATCTCACTGTGGGATCAATCAGGCCTTATCAATTGTTTCTCATTTTCAGGGAGTTAGTTGAAGGGATGAATGCAAGGGGTATGAACCACGCAACAGATCTGGGCTGGATGATAGATGCATCCCACAACATCAAAGATCCCCTTGAAGATTTGTTGCAGTCTGTAGAAGCCATCATGATTGCCTATGCCCAGGCATTGATGGTGGATGATAAGGCGTTGGATGCAGCGAGGCAAAGCAACGATGTGGCCCATGCGCAGGAATTGCTGCAGCATGCTTTCAGAACTGATGTTCGGTCCATTGTTGCCGAAGCGCGTCTGAGGGCAGGAGGGGCACTTGATCCCTTGGCCGCTTACCGATCAATGCAGGTTAGGCAAAAATTGATAACTGAGCGGGGTGCGGTCTCCAAGGCAACCGGACTTTGACAAATTAATCGGACGAACATGCAAACCATACCTGTCGCAGCGATTTTGGATATCGGCAAAACAAACAAAAAAATTCTCCTGTTTGATGAAGCTTACAGGATGGTTTTCGAGCATACCGAACGCATGGAAGAAACCGTTGATGAGGATGGATTTCCTTGTGAAGATCTGATAGCACTCCGTGATTCGGTCAGGGACATGATGGATCATGTATTTCAAATGAGCCAATACGAAGTGAAGGCCATCAATTTTACCACTTATGGTGCAAGCTTTGTCTACCTGGATGATTCAGGCAATCCTCTCACGCACCTGTATAATTACCTCAAGACCTACCCTGAAGCTTTGCAACATGCGTTATACAGTGATTATGGCGGAGAAAAGGAATTTCTCAGGGTTACCTCATCTCCATCTTTAGGTAGTCTGAATTCGGGCTTACAGGTATTGAGATTGAAAAAGGAGCAACCTGCCATTTTCAATCAGGTTGCGCATGCCTTGCATCTTCCCCAATACATCAGCTTCCTTTTCACCGGACTGAAAAGGACAGATATCACCAGTGTAGGTTGCCATACGCAGTTATGGGATTTTACGCACATGGTATATCATCATTGGGTTGAAAAGGAAGGGTTGATGCCTGTTTTGGCACCCATGGAAAAATCAGATCATGCCACGAGGATAAAATGGGGCAGCCATGAAGTTTGGGCTGGTGTTGGATTGCACGACAGCTCTTCAGCTTTGATTCCCTATCTGGTCAGCTTTAAAGACCGGTTTATCCTTATTTCAACAGGAACCTGGAGCATTAGTCTGAATCCGTTTGATGATATTCCACTGACGGATGAAGAACTTCAACGCGACTGTCTTTGCTATTTGCAATACACAGGGCGACCAGTTAAGGCAGCACGTTATTTCCTTGGTCCAGCCCATGAAGACGGTGTTGCCATTATTGCCGCCCATTTTGCGTTACCTAGTGATTTTTATACTGTTATGCAATTCGATGCCGATATCTTTGGGAAAAGCAAAGAGCTGCTGGATAATATGACTGCGTCCTCATTTGAGGATATTGATTTGATGACCGTGGGCTCACCGGATCAGGCATATTATTTGCTCATGCATTTCCTGGTTCAGGCACAGGTTGCCAGCACGAGGTTGTTGTTGCGTCACCAATCGGCAGACATGATACTGGTGGATGGCGGGTTCAGTAAAAATGCCATATTCATGAACCTGCTGGCTAATACGTTTGGTAATATCCCCGTGTATGCTTCAGAAGTGCCACAGGCAACAGCCATGGGCGCTGCATTGGCGCTACATGCTTATTGGAATACTAAAGAGCTGCCATCGGAAATTATCACCTTAAAAGCCTATTCCCATTTCCCAAGTTGATCAGGTAGATTTCCTGATAAGGAGCTCTGTGGATTGAATTCTGGTTTCGAATTGCTGTTGTGGTCTTTTGCTTTCCATCATGTTGAGCAGCAGTGTCATGGCCGCTTCTCCCATCTCAAAGGCGGGCTGTTTAATGACAGAGAGCGGAGGGCTCAATAATTCAGTGAGGTCATTATTGGAAAATCCAATCAGCGCAAGGTCTTCTGGAATCTTTATTTTTTTGTTTTTCATGAATCGCATGCATCCGGTTGTGATTTTATCAGAGCCGGCAAAAATGGCATCCGGCTTCGTCCTCAATTTCATCAATCCGTTCATGGCATTTTCCACTTCGGCATACAACATGCCGCCATGATCGCAAAAGACAATCATATTTTCACGAATGGGGATCTTTGCTTCACTGAGTGCCTCCTTGTAGCCGGCCAACCTTTCTTTGGCTATGGACAGCCCTTCATGATTGGAGACAATGGCGATTTTTTTATATCCTTTTGCGATCAGGTGTTTGGTGGCTTTGTAGGCCCCTTTGAAGTTGTCCGCAATTACTTTATGCGTTTCTATTTCATCAATGACCCTATCAACAAAAACGATGGGCAACCCTTTAGCATGTAATTCCTTCAGGTATTCATGGTTTTTTGTTTCGGTAGAAACCGAAATGATCAGTCCATCAATGAAACTGGATGTCAGGTATTCCAGGTTCATCAGTTCACGGTCAGCTGATTCCATACTTTGGGAAATATTGACTGTATAGCCATGCTTGCTGGCAATGGATTCAATGCCGTTGATCACCTGGGAAAAAAAGCTATTCGCAATTTCACTAACAATGACGCCGATGGAATGGCTTCTTTTTTCTTTCAGGCTTTGGGCATTCCTGTTGGGTTTGTAATTGATTTTTTTGGCATGAGCCAAAATCAAGGTTTTGGTTTCTGTGCTTATTTCATGGCTGTCACGCAACGCCCTGGATACGGTGGACGTGGATAGTCCGAGTGCTTTTGCAATATCTTTAATGGTGACAGCCGAGAGTTTCACGTCTTGAAGATACAAATCTGTTTACAATAAATACTTTTTCTATCAATGGTATCGATATCGGGAACGATTGCGTAAAAAAACAACAAGGAATTTACAAGTCAGGCTGAATTTCTGGTTAGCATTGTATTGTTTAGACACCTTGCCATGAATTTTTTTTCGATTGCAAATACCAAATTGGGTCACAGAGGGCTAGTCAAAATCTATGAAGATTTGGTGTTGCCCTCTTTTTTTATAACCAACCTGAAATAAACAAAAGCAACGCTATATGAGAAAAGGCATACTTTTTATTTTAATGTTCAGCTCATTCCTGCAGGTTTTTGCACAACAAAAATCAATACAGGGAAAAGTTACCGGAGATGCTGGTCCGCTTGAAGGCGTTACCATCCAACTAAAGGGATCGTCCACCGGTTTTCAAACGGGAAGAGATGGAAGCTTTTCTATTCTCGTATCTGGTTCAGGAAATCAGATCTTGGTTTTTTCTTCAGTAGGGTATAAATCTTATACCATCAGCGCAAAGCCGGGAGCTGTCCTTAACATTGCACTTGAAAAACTTGAGAGTACTCTTGACGATGTGGTAGTTGTGGGATATAGTAGTGTAAAACGCAAAGACCTTACCGGTTCTGTATCTTCTGTTAGTGCCAAGCAAATCAAAGATGTGCCGCTGTCTTCCGCGGCAGAAGCGCTTCAGGGCAGGCTCGCCGGGGTTCAGGTACTCAGTTCTGAAGGTGCTCCAGGTGCTGACATCCTGATTCGTGTTCGTGGCGGAGGATCCATAACACAAGACAATTCTCCGCTTTATATCGTTGACGGTATTCAGGTTGAGAATGCACTTTCAGTGATCGCACCTCAGGATATTGCTTCAGTAGACGTTTTGAAAGATGCTTCCACAACGGCAATTTATGGTGCTAGAGCAGCTAATGGTGTGGTAATGATCACAACTAAATCTGGTCGTCCGGGTAAAACACAAGTCAATTACAATGGCTCATTTGGCAGCAGAGAAGTACCCCGTTTTGCAGAAGTATTGTCTCCATACGATTTTGTGCGCTGGCAATACGAAAGAAGCCGGGGGTCGATTGCAGATAGCACCAGCTTTGCAAGAACATTTGGAACAACCTGGGATACACTTGCTGCCTATAAAAACATCAGCAATATCAATTGGCAGGATGAAGTCTTTGGAAGGAAAGCCAGTTTTCAGAACCACAACGTTTCTGTAAATGGCGGAAACCAAAGTACAAGCTTTAACCTTAGCATTACTGCAAACCGAGAAGATGGAGTACAGCTTGAATCAGGTTTTGACAGGAATCTGGTCAATTTCAAATTGGATCACAAAGTGTCTGAAAAAGTAAAAACCGGCTTCAGTGTTCGTTATCTTGATCAGAAAATAAATGGAAGTGGAACCACAAACAGTGGAACCCGTGCCACCAATAGGTTAAGGCATGCCATCAATTACAGACCATTTGAAATACCAGCGCCAAATGGTGGGATTGATGATTTTGATGAAGCGTATTTTCTGGCATCATCAGGAGCCATTAACCCTGTTCTTTTAACAAGGGCGGAATACCGTAAACAAACAACTGCGGCAACTTATATGAATGCTTATGTAAACATTAACCTGGTTAAGAACCTCATGTTCCGTTCAACCGTCGGTTATGACAACGGGGTTACCGGAACTGATTTGTTTTACAGCAAAATAACTTCGACCGCCAGAAATTATGCTTCCCTGCCAGTTGCATCAGTAGGAAGACAGACCAATGCTACCCTGAGCAATACCAATACTTTACAATACACACTGAATAATTTCAAGAAGCATCATGATATCACTGTGTTAGCCGGACAAGAAACGGTTGATCAGCGGTCAAGTCAACAAACAACAGAGACCAGGTTTTTTCCTGCTGATATTTCAGCCGACAAGGCGCTTGCCAATATGGGATTGGGTTCTGCTCCAACCGGCTCAGCACAGCCCTTGCCTTTTTCATTTATTCAACCTCCAGGAAGAATTTTTTCTTTCTTCACCAGGGCAACTTATGGCTACGACGATAAATACCTGGCAACAGTGAATCTGCGGGCCGACAGGTCTTCAAAATTCAGCTCTGAAAACGGAACACTTGTATTCCCTTCAACATCACTTGCATGGAGGATATCCCGCGAGAAATTTATGGACAACATCAAATGGATTTCTGATGCCAAACTTCGATTTGGTTATGGTGCTGTAGGAAATAACAGGATTGACAACCTGCTCTATTTGCAATTATATGGGGTAACTGGTCAGTATGCCCTCAACCATTCAATTTTACCAGGCTTTGCACCAACTGCCCTATCTAATCCAGGTTTGAAGTGGGAACAAAATGTAACGAGGAATATTGGTCTGGATCTTGCATTTTTCAACAACAGGCTGCAGTTAACAGTAGATGCATATAAAAATTCTGCGAACGACTTGCTTTTAGCTGTTCAGATTCCGCCTACAACAGGATATACAACACAAATACAGAATATCGGTGCAACTTCCAATCGGGGTATTGAGTTTCAACTTAACGCAATACCCGTGCAGACAAAATCATTTACCTGGAATTCAAGCCTTAACATTTCTGTTAACAGGAATAAAGTAGAAAGTCTTGGCGGTGTAAGTCAGATTACACGCAATTCAGGCTGGCAGGGAAGTGATGGTGTCGATGATTACATTGTTAAAGTAGGTGAATCTACGGGATTGATGTATGGATTTGAAACCGATGGTTTTTACAGCATCAATGACTTTGATTACAACGCTGCTACCCAAACCTATACCATTAAATCAGGTATTCCTATTAATGGTGTTTACGGAACGCCGCAGCCGGGCATGCTCAAATGGAAAGACATCAACAAGGATGGTGTAATTACTGCTGATGGCGACCGTACTGTAATAGGTAATGCCAATCCCAAATTTATTGGTGGATGGAACAACCAGTTTAACTACAAAAATTTCGACCTCAGTGTTTTTGTAAACTTTGTTGTTGGTAACGACATCTACAATGCGAATAAACTGGAATGGACCGATGGCGCATTCAGTAACCTGAATATGCTGAATATCATGAAAGACAGGTTTACCAATATAAATGACAAGGGTGAAATTGTAAAAGATCCTACAGCACTGTCTGCACTGAATGCCAATGCTAAAATCTGGTCGCCTGTGCGCGTCCAAAGGTGGTGGTTGCATTCCTGGGCTGTGGAAGATGGCAGCTACCTGAGAATTAATAACCTTACAGTAGGATACACGTTGCCTAAGCAACTTTCAGATCGCGCTAAAATCTCCAGTCTCAGATTTTTTGGAACCGTAAACAACCTGGCAACACTTACCGGCTACTCCGGATATGATCCTGATGTAACAGCCAGGCGCAGTGATCCACTTACTCCAGGTGTTGATTTTGCGGCCTATCCCCGCTCAAGAACCTGGGTAGTTGGCCTAAACCTTTCTTTCTAATCTTATTTCAAGCGCAACATATGAAATCAATTAATATATCAGTACAAGCATTGTTTTCTCTTGCATTTATCTTGATTTTAATGCAAGGGTGCAAGAAATATACAGAAGTTTCACCCGTTTCACAATACAGCATAGCGGATGCTTTTGCAGACCCTTCAAATGCCCTGAATGCAATCATAGGTGTTTACGATGAATTGCAAGGTGACAATGGATATGGAATCAGAATCAGTATGTATTATCCCTATGATTCTGATGAAGCCATTGTGAGTGGTAACATCGATAATGGAAGAAGGGGTGTGGGAAGGTATCAGTTGCTACTTACCAATGCAGAACTGGCCAATCCATTTCGTCAACTTTACAGAGGGGTAGAAAAAGCAAACCTTTGCATTGAGCAGATTCCTCAGATGTTGCAGTACACCAATGGCTCTGATGCCGAAAAAAAAGAACTCCGGAGATTGCATGGTGAAGCATTAGTGCTGAGGGCGCAATTTTACCAGGAGCTGCTTAAAAACTGGGGTGATGTCCCTGCGCCAATGGTACCAGCCTACAAGCAACCTGAACTTTTTATTCCTGTTTCAGACAGAGATGAGACATACGATAAACTCTTGGCAGATCTTGCTGCGGCAAAAGATTTATTGCCCTGGAGAACAGAAGCCGGGCCACGCAATGAAAGGGTAACAAAAGGCGCTGCAATGGCCCTCAGGGCCCGTATCGCGCTTCTGCGGGGAGGATACGCCCTGCGTTCAACAGGTAAAATGGAACGTAAAGCGGACTATATTAAATATTATCAGATTGCAAAGGATGAGTGTGAAGCCCTTATGGCCCGTAGAGACCAGCATACATTAAATCCGAATTACCAGGACGTATGGAGAAAAGTGACTTCATTTGTTTATGACCCTTTCGGTGAAATTATTTTCGAAGTTGGTGCAGGTGGCGGTAATGGTAACAGTGATAGCCGTATGGGTAATTATGACGGTCCAAATCTCAGCAACGCTTCCCGCTATGGTGCAGGAGGTGGTGGTGTGGTTATACTTCCTAATTATTTCTACGCATTTGATTCAGTTGATACCAGAAGAGATGTAACCATAACCCATTATCAGGTTACCACATCAACGAATGTCAAAAGTCAGCGCAGACTTGGAGAATTGAATACCGGAAAATACCGCCGCGATTGGCGTGTACCCCTTCTACCCGGAACGGTTTTGAATGTGGGATATAACTGGTCACTGATTCGTTTCTCTGATGTTTTGCTCATGTATGCAGAAGCCGTGAATGAAATTAGTGGTGGTCCAACCCCAGCGGCAATTGCAGCCCTGGAAGAAGTACGTAAGCGGGGATATGGCACTAATGCTGCACTTATCGGAGCAACACCAACAGATAAAGCAGGATTTTTCAATACATTGGTAAATGAGCGTTACCTCGAATTTGGACATGAAGGCATCCGTAAATTTGACCTCTTGAGATGGAATCTGTTATCCACCAAATTAGCTGAGGCAAGGGCCAATATCCAATTAATCAGGGACAGAAAAGCACCTTTTGATAAGGTTCCTCAGTACATCTATTGGAAAAATAATGGGGAAGAAATCCAGTTTTATGCTGGCGCTACAGCACCTGCATCTGCACAACCTTTTTGGAGACCAACTCAAGTTCCAAGTCCAACCACGGGTTGGACAAGAACAGACTGGGCACAGCAGCTAACTTCTAACCAGATTGATGGCAAGCAGTTGTGGCAGGGAATGGCATCATTTTTTGTACCTGGCAAGAGCGAGCTCTTCCCATTTGATCAGGCTACTATAAGTTCATATCAGGGTAAATTGAAACAAAATCCCGGATACTAAATTATGACACAAAGAAGATGGTGATTTGCCATCTTCTTTAGTTTTTTGTGATGATTAGAATTGCATTTGTATTCATATCAATTGTTTTAGTTTGCAGCTCATTTGCGCAATCTGAGCCTTTTATTGCTTTTCCGGGTGCTGAAGGATTCGGGAAATATACAGTTGGAGGCAGGGGGGGGGCTGTTTATATCGTCAGCAATCTGAATGATGATGGTCCGGGTAGTTTCAGAGAAGCAGTATCAGCAACTGTGAAAAGAACGATTGTTTTTGCTGTTGATGGTACGATACACCTGAAGTCACCCCTATCTATTAAGGGATATGTAACGATAGCGGGACAGTCCGCACCGGGCGAAGGGATATGTATTGCAGATCAACCCGTTAAGATAACCGGTGATCAGGTAATTATTCGTTACCTGCGGTTTAGAATGGGCGACAAATATCAATCGCAAAAAGGTATGATAGACGGAAGTGGATCGGATGATGCACTTTCTGCTTCAAGGGTAAAAAACCTGATAATCGACCATTGCAGTTTCAGCTGGAGTACGGATGAGGTATTGTCTGTTTATGGGGGAGACAGCACCACCTTGCAATGGAATATCATTTCAGAACCTTTGAATTTTTCCTATCATTTTGAAACAGGGGATAAAGACTGGGAACACCATGGCTATGGCGGTATCTGGGGAGGAAAACACCTCACCGCCCACCACAATATTTTTGCACATTGCGTCAGCAGAAATCCACGCTTCAATGGAGCCAGGCTTGGCTCATCGGAAGAATTCGTGGACTTTCGAAACAATGTTATTTACAATTGGCAAAGTAAAGCAGTATATGGTGGAGAAAATGGTACATACAATTTTGTAGCCAACTATTTTAAGTCCGGTCCCAGCACAAAAAAAAGTGCACTTGGAAATATTCTTGATCCCTCCAAAACCGAGACACTTCCTTATGGAAAATTTTATGTAGCTGACAATGAATTGGAAGGGCTTCCAGAGGGAAAAACTGAAAACAGGCTGATGGTTACAATGTTATCTGATGTTTATGTTTTAAACTCATTTAATGCAGTTTCATTGCCCATGAAATCTGCATCACAGGCATATATGGATGCACTTGAAATTGCAGGTGCATCATTAAAAAGGGATACCCTAGATGCCAGAGTTATTCAGGATATCTACAACGGAACAGGCAAAATAATAGATGTTCAGGGTGGATATCCACATGGCACAGGATATGGAATTTCAAAATCCGCATGGCCTGCTTTGAAATCAGGGGCTTTACAAACAGATACAGACAAAGATGGCATGCCGGATGAATGGGAGCGGACTCAAAAATTAAATCCCAAAGATCCGGCAGATGCTGTTCGGTTTCAAATAAATTCCAGATATACCAACCTTGAAATCTATTTAAACAGTATCTTGTTATGATGAAATTTTTCTCTCTCGTTGCTGTTTTCATGATGTTGTCTTTTTTACCTGCCAGGCAGGTAAAACTCAGGATATTCATGGCAGGGGACTCAACGATGAGTATCAAAGTGCAGACCGCTTATCCGGAAACAGGATGGGGTATGCCGTTTGTTCATTTCTGGAATGACGAGGTACAGGTTATCAACCGTGCAAAAAACGGAAGAAGCACCAAAACGTTTCGGGCGGAAGGAATATGGGCTACGATGCTCGATGAAATGCAGGAAGGTGATTATGTTTTCATACAGTTTGGTCACAATGATGAAGTAAAAGAAAAAGTAGGAAGCTATACAACACCTGCAGAATTTACATTCAACCTGAAACAGTATATCGCAGAAGCCAGGGCAAAAAAAACAATTCCTGTGTTACTGACCCCGGTATCCAGAAGAAAATTCGATGCAAGCGGCAATACGGTAGAGACGCATCAGGCTTATTCAGCTTTGGTTCGTGAGGTCGCTGCAGCAGAAAAGACCGTATTGATAGACCATGACAGCCTCTCCATGGCAGCTTATGGAAGACTTGGGATGGAAACATCCAAGTTATTGTTTCTTCAGCTGCAACCGGGTGAACATCCAAACTACCCAGCAGGCAAAGAAGACAATACCCATTTCAATGAATTGGGTGCGAGGTTGATGGCCCAGTTGGTTTTGCAGGAAATCCGAGTAA
Source organism: Bacteroidota bacterium (assembly GCA_039805245.1). Taxonomy (GTDB): domain Bacteria; phylum Bacteroidota; class Bacteroidia; order Chitinophagales; family Chitinophagaceae; genus Pollutibacter. The sequence goes on along the minus strand of JBDLUN010000059.1, from coordinate 13,556 downwards.
AAATCCCCGAATTGGCAAATTATGTTTTCAGGAAAGAAAAATGAGCGTTTCCATATATCCTTCATTTTATTGGGTTCCTTATTGTGGGTAAATACACTTCAGGCACAAAAGAAGATTGTAGTTGATCAACTTGGAAAGGGCGATTACAAAACAATACAGGAAGCATTGGATGCAGTTCCGGCTGGTAATACAGCTCCGGTTACCATTTTAGTTAAAAAAGGTGTTTACCGTGAAGTTGTTGTGGTTGACGCTAGAAAAGGAAATATCCTTTTGAAGGGTGAGGATAAAATCAATACCATCATCAGCTTCAATAACCATGCGGGAACAAAGCTGACCAATGGGGATACATTGAATACCTGGACCTGCGCTACATTCTTTGTGTACGGCAATGATTTCAGGGCTGAGAATATCAGTTTTGACAATGATGCAGGGTTTACTGCCGGACAAGCTGTGGCATTGCGTGTAGAAGGGAACCGCGCTTCATTCTTCAATTGCAGGATGACTGGAAATCAGGATGTGCTTTTTCTGAGTGGCAGCGGAGTGAAACACTATTTTGAAGATTGCTATATTGAAGGAACTACTGATTTTATTTTTGGTGCGGCTACAGCGGTTTTTCAAAATTGTCAAATGCACAGTAAAAAAAACTCTCATGTAACCGCTGCCTCGACGAACAGCATAATTCCTTTCGGCTTTGTATTTTTCAATTGTAAGCTAACCGCAGATGACAAAACAGATAAGGTTTCTCTCGGTCGGCCATGGTCGCCCACAGCGAGTGTTACTTACATCAATTGCTGGATGGATAAACACATCATTCCTGAAGGTTGGAATAACTGGCGTAATCCGGCCAACGAAGCTACTGCGCGCTATGCAGAGTACAATTCAAGCGGACCAGGCAGCCACCCCGCCCAGCGTGTTGCATGGGCTAAACAATTGTCAAAAGAACAAGCTGAATTATACACTTTAGAAAATATTTTTGGAACATGGAAACCGCAAAATCAAGTAAACAGATGAAAAAAATAATGCTTACCGGCTGGTTTTTTTTGGTGGTCCTTACTTCATCTGTTCAAAGTCAGCATAATCCGTTAACGCTTAAAATACCTGTTTTTAAAAAGGATACTTTGTCCATACTAGCTCAGGGAGCAACCGGTGACGGGTTATTCTCAAATACAATAGCCATCCAGCAGACAGTTGATAAACTAGCAGCACGGGGTGGCGGGGTAGTAGTCATACCCCGTGGTGTTTGGATAAGTGGTCCGATTGTTTTGAAGAGCAACATCAACCTGCACCTCATGCAAGGAGCCATGTTGGTATTTACCTCAGATTTTGATGCTTATCCACTTGTAAAAGGCAATTGGGAAGGCTTACCTCAGATGCGGAACCAGTCGCCTGTTTCTGCCACTGGTCAAACCAATATTGCCATTACAGGTAAAGGAATTATCGATGGCAACGGAGATGCATGGCGCATGGTGAAAAAGGAGAAAATGACAGAGGGACAGTGGAGAAAATTGCAGGCTGGTGGCGGATTTTTATCGGCTGACCAGAAAACCTGGTACCCGACGGCTTCATCACTCAAGGGAAGTACGGAAAAGAACCCAGGCGTGATTGGTGCTGAAAAAACGGATGCATATTACGCATCCGTAAAAGATTTCCTCAGACCCAATATGGTGGTGTTTACTGCATGTAAGAATATTTTACTGGAGGGCGTTACCTTCCAGAACTCACCTGCCTGGTGCCTGCATCCATTGATGTCTGAGCAGATAATAGTGAGGAATATTGCTGTAAAAAATCCCTGGTATGCACAAAATGGTGATGGTATTGATTTGGAGAGCTGTACCAATGTGCTGATAGAAAATTCAATTTTTGATGTAGGAGATGACGCATTGTGTATGAAGAGCGGAAGGGACGAAGCTGGAAGAAAAAGGGGTATGCCCACGCAGCAGGTGACAATTCGCAATTGCACCGTTTATTCCGCACATGGTGGCTTTGTAGTGGGCAGTGAGATGAGTGGCGGTGTTAGAAATGTAAAGGTTGACAATTGCAGTTTTATAGGAACCGATATCGGATTGCGCTTCAAGACTGCCAGGGGAAGAGGTGGTGTTGTTGAAAACATTGATATCTCCAATATACAAATGAAAAATATTCCAGGTGAAGCCATTTTGTTCGACATGTACTATATGGCAAAAGATCCTGTTTTGCCATTTGGAGAGCAACACGCAATGCCGGTAATTGAAAAGAAACCGCTGGATGAAACTACACCTGTTTTCAAGAATATAAAGATTAGAAATGTTTATTGTGACGGAGCAGAAAAAGCCATATTCATCAGGGGCTTACCGGAAATGCAGATTCATCACCTGAATCTGCAAGACATGGCTTTCAAGTCGGTCAAGGGCATTGAAATGCAGGAAGCAAATAATATCATCCTTAAAAATATCAAGCTGGATATCAAGGACTCTGCCAGGCCAATCCTCTCACAACAAACAGCTGATATTACCATCGATGGTGTTAGCTCATATTCGAATGCAAAAAAGCCATTGAGTCAGCTTATGTCTGAGACCGCAATGCGACTTTGGCCGGATTCATTTCTGCTGGAAGGAGATAAACTAGCCAAATGGCGATATGATCAGGGGGTTATTTTGAAAGGGATGGATGAGGTTTGGAATGCTACCGGTGAACGCAAATGGTTTACTTATATTCAGCGGTCAATGGATCATTATGTGGGAGAAGATGGTTCAATTAAAGGGTATAAGAAGGATGAGTACAATATTGATCATATCAACAATGGTAAAGTTTTGATGATGCTGTACCAGGTAACAGGAAAGGAAAAGTACAAGAAGGCCATCCAGTTGTTGCGAAATCAGTTGTTAACGCATCCAAGAACTAAAGAGGGGGGGTACTGGCATAAAAATATTTATCCGTATCAGATGTGGTTGGATGGTTTGTACATGGGGCAGCCATTCATGGCCGAATATGCCAAAGTATTTGGAGAAGATTCATTGTATGATGATATCGTCCTGCAATTCAGGCTCATGGAAAAATATGCACGTGATGCAAAGACTGGACTGCTTTACCATGGCTGGGATGAAAGTAAAGAGCAACGCTGGGCGAATAAGCAGACTGGAGTCTCTCCGCATTTCTGGGGAAGGAGTTTGGGCTGGTTTGGTATGGCTCTAGTTGATGTTTTAGAGCATTTTCCTGCAACGCATCCTGGAAGAAAAGAATTGATTGGAATTCTGAACAGGTTTTCTGAAGCTGTGGTAAAGGTTCAGGATCCTGCAACCGGTTTATGGTATGATATAGTGGATATGATTGGGAAAAAGCCCAATTATCCGGAAGCTTCTGCTTCCAGTATGATTACCTATACTCTTGCCAGAGCAAGCAGACTTGGATATATTCCGGCTCAATATCACAATGCAGCTGATAAGGCATATGCTGGGATTAAAAAAGCCTTCCTTTTAGACTCTGCTGGGTCAGTTCACCTGAAAGGTACGGTATCTGTATCCGGACTTGGCGGAAAGCCATACAGAGATGGTAGTTTTGCGTATTACATGTCTGAACCCGTTATCAACAATGATCCCAAAGGCATGGGTGCTTTCATCCTCTGCGCAGCTGAAATGGAGTTTGGTGTAAAACGAAATGTAGCAGCAGGGAAAAAAGTATACCTGGATAATTATTTTAACAATGAATGGCGTTTGGGACCATCCGGCAAACAGGAAAAATGGCATTATGTGTGGGATGAACGCGACAATGGCGGGTATTCCATGTTCGGGAAGATATTTCAGCAATATGGTGCTGAAACTGTGCTGGCTTCAGCCCAACCAACAGCAGCATCATTGAAGGGGGGCAGCATTTATATTATGGTTGATCCGGATACCCAAAAAGAAACGACGAAGCCAAACTTCATGAATCCGATGGATGCTGCAACCATCCGCGATTGGGTTGCTGATGGAGGTGTTCTCGTGCTTTTAGGAAATGACTCTTCTAATAATGAAATCAAACAATTCAATACACTTTCCAAAATGTTTGGGATTGAATTCAACGAGGTGTTGTTCAATCCTGTTTTGAAAGACCAGTTTGAAATGGGCGTAGTGAATACTCCTGAAGGTTCGCCTGTTTTTGGGAAAACTAAAAAGCTTTTTATCAAGGAGCTGAGTACTTTAAAATTAAGCGGACCTGCACAGGAAATTGCTTCAAAAGACGGACAGACTATTATGGCAATAAGTAAGTTGGGTAAAGGAACCGTATTTGCTTTGGGAGACCCATGGATTTACAATGAATATTTGGACGGAAGAAGGTTGCCTGCCGATTTTGAAAATTTCAGTGCGGTAACAGCGCTGGTTGATTGGTTGTTGACACAAACAAAAAACTAAAATTATGAAGTGTGTTAGGGGGGGGCTTGCACTTTTTTTCATGTTGCAGTTTTGTCTGGATATTCATGCTGCGGATAAGAGAATAATTGTAGCCAAAGATGGATCAGGTGATTATAAAACCATTCAGGGAGCATTAAACAGTATACTTGATGCAGCCCCTGTAACTATTTATGTGAAGTCTGGTATTTATCAGGAGAAAGTTTATCTTGAAAAGCCTCAAGTAACCATAGAAGGAGAAGACAGGGAAACTACAATAATTTCCGCTTCCATTGCCCGAGACGAATGGAGATGTGGCCATACAGACGACTGGGGAGTGGCAACACTTAATGTAGGGGCATCAGATATTACCTTGCGTAATATTACCATAACCAATAGTTTTGGCTTTGATTTTCAACCCAAATCTTTTTATTGTGCTTCAGACACAGGCAGCCAGAAGATAAAGGAACTTCGGAAAGACGGGCACCAGATGGCTTTACGGACTATGAACGGCGCAACAAGATTGCGCGCAGTAAATTGCAGATTCAGGGCCTTTGGCGGTGATACAGTTAGTCCATGGGAAGTTGACAGCGGTCTTTGGTATTTCAAGGATTGTATCATGGAAGGTGGAGTTGATTTTTATTGTCCGCGTGGCTGGGCTTGGGCAGAAAATTGTCTCTTCATAACACTAACAGGCCCAGCAGCAATCTGGCACGATGGGTCAAAACATCAGGACTCCAAAACTGTTTTAAAAAACTGCAGGTTTATCGGATACGATGGGTTCATGCTTGGCCGTTATCACCGGGACGCACAGTTTTTTTTGGTTGATTGCCTTTTTGGTGCAAATATGAAAGATGCAGATATTTATCTTGTTCCAACTTCCAATTCCATTCAATGGGGCAGGCGGGTCTATTATGCGGATTGTCATAGGGAGGAAGGAAAGGATTATGCATGGTTCAACAACAATCTTCCTGGTTCATTGAAAAAGGAAGAAATTGGCGTAAAGTGGTTGTTTGGTACCAAATGGAACCCTGAGTTAAAGTAAAGTCATGAAAAATTTGAATAAGGATTTGATATCCTCAATAGAAGCGAAAGAGAATCTTTTCCTGCCCGGAACAGATCAGTTAGCTTATCCTGAGAAAGTGCTGCAATTTGGAACCGGTGTGCTTTTACGGGGGCTGCCAGACCAATATATTCAGGCTGCAAACAACAGCGGTGTCTTCAAGGGCCGGATTGCAGTGATCAAGTCCACTGACAGTGGAGGTGTTGACGCCTTTCATGATCAGGATTGCCTCTATACGGTATGCTATAAGGGGATCAGTAATGGTCGGCTTATTGAGGAATATCACATCAATGCTGCTGTCAGCAGGGTATTGCATGCGATAAACGATTGGGAGCAAATTCTGGAGCTTGCCATTTCTCCGGCACTTGAAATTGTCACTTCCAATACTACTGAAGTGGGGATGATATACAAGGAAGAACACATCCATGAAGGCATACCCCAAACATTTCCTGGCCGCCTGCTGAAAATATTGCATACCCGCTATGAACATTTTCAAGGCCATCCCGACAAAGGACTCGTGATCATTCCTGCAGAACTGATTGATCACAATGCGGATGTATTGCAGGATGTTTTGATCCGATTGGGTAAATTTAACCAATTGGCCCATCCTTTTATGGATTGGCTTACAGCTGCTAATCAATTTTGTAATACACTGGTCGACAGAATTGTACCAGGCAAGTTGGGTGATGCTGACCAGGAAAAGGCAGAACAGGAGCTGAGGTATAAAGATAAGCTGATGATTATGGCAGAGCCATTCGGACTCTGGGCTATAGAATCGAATGATAATCATGTCAGGGAAGTCCTTTCCTTCTGCCTAGACGGATCCGGGTGCATGGTGGTGCCTTCCATTGAAAAATTCAAAGAGCTGAAATTGCGATTGCTTAACGCAAGCCATACTTTTTCGTGCGGTGTGGCTTTATTGGCGGATATTGAACTGGTGAGGGATGCCATGGTGAACCCATTGGTTTCCGGATATATCCGTAAGCTCGCTCTCGAAGAAATTGCCCGGGCTATCATAAGTGATTCCATTTCCGAACAAGAGGCCAATGCATTTGCGTTGCAGGTGTTGGATCGGTTCAGTAATCCACATTTGAGCCACCAATGGAAAAGCATTTCAGCTCAATTTGCCTTGAAGATGAAGGTCAGGTGTGTACCCCTCATTATTCAATATGTTCAGCAATATGAACATCTTCCGCAAGGCATGCTGATCGGATTGGCTGCCTATTTATGTTTTGCTGGGTTGGATACAGATTTGGAAAAGATACTGGCAGACTCCGAACATTGGGGGGCAAATCTGGGTGCTATACCTGGGCTGAAAGGAAAGGTGCAGGAATTGACAGTCGCTATTTCCCAGAGCAAAATTTTACCTATATTAGAACAATATACTGAGGGCGTATGAAAAGTTTTATGGACAAGGATTTCCTGTTGAGTAATGAAGTAGCTGTACGATTGTACCATCAATATGCAGCTCAAATGCCAATCATTGATTACCATTGTCACCTCAGTCCGAAGGATATTGCTGAGAATAGGCAGTTCAGCAATTTGAGCGAGGTATGGCTGCATGGCGACCATTACAAGTGGAGGGCCATGCGCACGAATGGGGTTGATGAGAGCTATTGTACGGGTAATCGCTCAGATTGGGAAAAATTTGAAAAATGGGCTGAAACTGTTCCATATACCCTGCGCAATCCGCTTTTTCATTGGACTCATCTGGAGTTGCAACGATATTTTGATGTTACAGAACTGCTTTCTGAAAAGAACGCTAAAGAGATTTATGAACATTGCAATGCATTACTGAATACCCCTGCATTTTCTACAATCAATTTGCTCAGGAAAATGAATGTCAAGCTGGTTTGCACAACTGATGATCCGCTTGACGACCTCGCATACCACAGGATAATGCGGGATACCCATCAGGATATCAAAATGTTACCTGCTTTCAGGCCTGACAAAGCCATGGAAGTTACCCATACCGGCAACTTTTTGGCCTATATCAAGCAGCTTGAAATTGTTTCTGGCGTGACTGTAAAGGATTTCAGTACCTATTTGAGTGCTTTGAAAAGGAGGCATGATTATTTTGCCGCAATGGGATGTTGTGTATCCGATCATGGTCTGGAAGAAATCTATGCCGAAGATTATACCCAACTTGATGTGGAGTCCATTTTCAAAAAATTACTCCATGGAGAAACCCTTTCAGTCCATGAAATACGACAATTCAAGTCTGCCATGTTGATTTGTTTTGCCCAATGGGATCATGAAAAAGGGTGGGTGCAACAGTTTCATCTGGGGGCTTTGCGGAATAACAATGCCCGCAAAATGAAAGAGCTAGGTCCTGACACCGGCTGGGATTCAATCGGGAATTTCAATCACGGCAAGCCTTTGTCGTCTTTTCTGAACAAGTTGGATGCAGATGACAAGCTGACAAAAACCATCTTGTACAACCTGAATCCATCCGATAATGAGTTGATGGCTACGATGATTGGTAATTTCAATGATGGATCAATCCCCGGCAAACTTCAATTCGGTGCAAGCTGGTGGTTTTTGGATCAAAAAGATGGCATCATCAGACAGCTGGATGCTTTGAGTTATATGGGATTACTTAGCCGTTTTATCGGCATGCTCACTGATTCAAGGAGTTTCCTTTCTTTCCCCAGACATGAATATTTCAGACGTATCTTGTGTGACTTGTTGGGTAGGGAAGCGGTAGCAGGTGAATTGCCTGCTGACCTTAACCTGTTAGGTAAAATGGTTTCGGATATTTGTTACGAGAATAACCGTAATTACTTCAAATGGCCTGTGTAGCATGCTATTTTAGTGCAATTGCCAATCGACTATTCCCATTCCCGCGTAAATTGCAATTAAATTACAAGCAAAGGTTGCAATTGGCAGAATTCTTTTGCTAATTGCATCTTATTAGCTGTTTATTTGTTTCATCGAGAGATGTAAAAAATTATTTTGAAATTTGTCTGACAATCTTGATAATCCTATTTATAGTTTTTATATATATTTGTATAGAAGATTTCAATAGACATATTTCAAATGTTTTGCATCCAAATCCTCGGTAAAGCCTCGTTCTTCCAATCCTACTAAAAGCCTTTTCATTATCCTTATCGGAAATCCAGATTTCCTTGCTTCAACAAGTGTTGATGTTAGGGAAAGTAATGCTCAGCCAAAACAACTCTGGTTTATGAAAAGGTCAATTCTCAGTATAAACGGTAATAAGCCGTTCAATTATATTTTGAAAACAGTGTTATCCGACAAATACGCTGTTTTGCTTGCCGCAAATCCAGTTTCAGGGTTGCGTCTAATGAAGGAGAATAAAAATCTTGATTTGATTCTAATCGATACGGATGTGTTTCAAGCAGATGCCATTGATTTCATTTTGCATGTCAAAACCAGTTCAATTCTCGACAAGCCAATAATCGTATTGAGTTCAGCTGATATGACATTACTGCAATCGAGGTTTTCCAAAATCAGGATAGAAGAGATTTTCAACAAGCCATTCAATCCTGTAATTCTCTTACAACAAATTGACAAGTTGCTGATGCCAATTGATATAACCTTTTCTATCAGGCCATAAACACCTAATCTGAATTACCCATGAACACAATCACCCACAATAACTCCTTAACGCTTGAAGATGATTTTTTCTTTTTGAGTGGCGATGTTGATGAATCAACTAGACTCAGGTATATTCATATTAGGGAAGCGCACATGGTTCAGGAATGTTCGGGACTTGCTCTCGATCTGGATCTTCCGGTAAATGGTTATGACCAGGCAATGAAAATAGCAGAACTCTCCATGTATGGTCAATTGCCTATTCCTGATGCTGTTTTGGTTGACATTCCTTTTGATAGGGCAGAATTGGTGTCTTTTGTTGTGTCCATAAAATCTTTGAGCAGATTCTCTTCGATTCCGATTGTCTACAATTCAAAATATCTTTCAGCAGAGCAGGCATCCACATTGTGTGAGAAGGAAATGATTGATGATGTCATGGAGATGGATGCAAACATGGATTATATTCATGCCAAAGTATCACTGCTGAAAAAAGTAAAGAACCATCCTCCCACACCTCATTTGGAAAATCATGACTATCTGGTTGATGACTTCACCCAGATGTATCAAAAAGAATACTTAAAACGGGTTATTGATATTTTGGGTTCTTTGTTATTGATAGTGATTGCCTTTCCCATTATGTTGCTGGTTGCCATCGCCATCAAACTGGATTCAGGGGGATCTGTTTTTTATACTTCCTTAAGAGCTGGAAAGCGATATAAGTTATTCCAATTATACAAATTCCGGACCATGGTTGCAGATGCCGATAGGCAAATTGATTCATTGGGGCATCTCAATCAATACACTGATAACCAAGACTCACAAGTCAAGTTTCTGAAAATCATCAACGATCCGAGGATAACCAAAGTGGGTAGGTTTTTGAGAAAAACCAGCTTAGATGAATTGCCTCAACTTTTCAATGTTTTGAAAGGTGATATGTCGCTCGTAGGCAATCGGCCTTTACCGCTTTACGAAGCATCAACCTTGACTACCAATGCCCATATTCCAAGGTTCATGGCTCCTGCAGGCATTACCGGATTGTGGCAGGTTACTAAGCGTGGTCACAACCAAATGTCTGTCAATGAGCGGATCAATTTGGATATCCTGTATGCCAAAAAGCGATCCATGATTTTGGATTTGAAGATTCTACTCTTGACGCCCATGGCCTTGTTTCAAGATGCGGATTGTTGATTCAAGTCATTGATTTACTGAAGTTTATCGCTATTTTTACGTACCCTACAATTTTAGACGAATGCCTAATACTGCGTTCCCTTTAGTATCTGTTGTTACTTTGACCTGGAATACTACGGAAGTTACCTGTGATTTTTTGCGGTCCATCAATGAACATTGCCAATATCCCAATTTGGAAATCATTGTTGTTGACAATGGATCAGCAGTGGATCCAACTGCTGTTTTCAAGGAGATTAGATCGGATGTACAGGTTTTGTTGAATGGAATCAATCTAGGCTTTACTGGAGGCAATAATGTGGGCATAAAGGCAGCGAAGGGGAGGTATTTGTTCATTGTCAATAATGATACAGAATTTACGCCTGGTTTATTGGAGGGATTGGTGGAAGTGTTCGAGCAGCACCCGGATGCGGGTATGGTAAGTCCCAAATTCCATTATTATTTCCATAAAGGAACAATAGAATACGCGGGTTATCATCCAGTCAATCCTTTTACTGGCAGAAACAGTATGGTGGGATGCAAAGAAAAAGATTCTGGACAGTATGAAACCCTTTCAACAACTCACTATGCTCATGGTGGCGGGATGATGGTTCCCCGTAAGGTAATTGACGAAGTAGGGGCGCTTCCGGAAGAGTTTTTTATCTATTACGAGGAGCTTGATTGGAGTGAGCAAATCAAACGGAAGGGTTATAGAATTTACTATCAACCCAAATCCCTGATATACCATAAGGAATCCATGACAACGGGAAAGGAAAGTCCTTTCAAAGCTTTCTACCATACCCGTAACAGGATTTTATTCATGAAACGCAACATGAGCAGCTTGCAAAAGGCAATTTTTTTCACTTATTTCACATTATTTACCATACCTAAAAACACTTTGAAATTTATCATCAAGAAACAGTTTTTGCATTTGAAATCCTTTTGGAAAGGGATTTTGTGGCATTTTAACCGAGAGATAAAATTCAATACCTGATCATGTGTGGCATTGCAGGATTCCTGGACTTTAACAAGCAAACAACTGCAGCAACCCTGCGGCAGATGACTGATGCGTTGACACACCGTGGGCCAGATGATTCGGGTTGTGAAATCTACGAGTTCCCCCAATCAACGGTTGGTTTTGGGCAAAGAAGATTGTCCATTCTAGACTTGTCCCCATCAGGTCATCAACCCATGCATTTTGCAGACTTTACCGTTGATTACAACGGGGAGATTTATAATTTCACAGAAATCCGCACCTTGTTAGAACAGGAGGGGTATCAATTTTCTTCGGGTACTGATACCGAGGTGATTTTAAAGGCATATGATAAATGGGGAATGGATATGCTCCAACATTTCAATGGCATGTTTGCCATTGCTCTTTTGGATCGTAGACAGGAAAAACTTTTCTTGGTAAGAGACAGAGCAGGAGTAAAACCAATTCATATCTACAGTAAAGACGGATTGTTGTTATTTGCATCTGAATTGAAGGCTTTTCATGCCCATGCAGGATTTGAAAAGCAAATTGACCTCAACAGCCTTGCCCTTTTTTTACAATACAGCTATATTCCTGCACCTTATTCCATCTTCAAGCATACTTCAAAGCTTTTACCAGGTCACTGGATGTCTGTGGATTTGAAAACAGGCAAGCAAGAAATTGTTTCTTATTGGGATGTTGACGATTTCTACAGTAAGCCTAAAGTTACCATGCAAGAAGAAGCATGTATTGATCTGGCAGAAGAACATTTGAAAAAGGCGTACAATTATCGGATGGTGGCTGATGTTCCCGTAGGTGTTTTTTTAAGCGGGGGCTATGACAGCTCAAGCGTTGCCGCATTGCTTCAGGCTGACAGGACAGATAGGCTGAAAACATTCACCATAGGGTTCAGTGAAGCCGGTTTTAATGAAGCTCCTGATGCCAAACGCATCGCTGATTTCCTGGGTACTGACCATACAGAATGGTATGTTTCAGCGAAGGAAGCGGCATCAGTATTACCCTTGCTGCCTGAAATCTATGATGAGCCTTTTGCAGACAACTCCAGTGTGCCCACAGTTTTGGTGAGTCAGCTCGCTGCAAAGCAAGTTAAAGTTGCGCTGAGTGCTGATGGAGGGGATGAGATATTCGGGGGATATAACAAATTCAAGCAGGCTGAAAAATATACCGTATCAGTTCCCACAGCCATCCAGGGGATGGTCAGCGGCGCCATGTCTCTGTTGAATCCTGAAAAAATACCTTGGTTCAAAAACAGTTACAATTTTTCTACCCGGTATGAGAAACTGAAACTGATGTGGCAATCACAAGATCCCGTTCAGGCGGTCAAATTCATCAGCCAGTATACGACAACAAGCGAAACACGCGATTTTTTGGGACAGGATTTCGACGACTATTCAACTTTTTTCGACCGTCAGTGGCGCAGGAATGCAGAAAAAAGTCCGGTTAATGATTTGCTTGCCTTGGATTTCAAAACATTTCTGGTTAACAATAACCTCAATAAAGTTGATCGGGCAACCATGGCAATGAGCTTGGAGGGCAGGGAGCCAATGTTGGATTATCAGCTTGTTGAATTTCTTGCACAATTGCCTTCTTCATTCAAAATCCGTAATGGACAAACAAAATGGTTGCTCAAGCAGGTGGTTCACCGGTATATTCCTGTAAGCTTGATGGACAGGCCCAAGAAACCATTCATCGCGCCACTAACGGTTTGGTTCAAGAATGAACTCAGCGATTTGTTGAATTACTATCTTGCGTCAGCGCAATTGGCCAAGACAGGGTTGTTCAATGAAGAGCCTATCGTACAGTTGCGTGACAGGTATTTGCGTGGTGAAAAGATTCAATTTCAAAAATTATGGCAGTTACTTTCTTTCCAATTGTGGTACGACAGATGGATTGCAAAGCTTTAAATTAAAAATAGCAATTATGAAAAAGCAAGTATTGGTTACAGGCGGTGCCGGCTTCATCGGATCTCATGTGGTTCGTCATTGTTTGGATATGGGCTTCGATGTGGTTGCATTGGATGACCTGAGTGGTGGCTTCGCCGATCACATCCCCGATGGTGCCCATTTTGTTGAAGGAAGCATCACTGATGTTGACCTGATTGCAGAACTTTTTGAGCAGTACCGGTTTGAATATGTATATCACTTGGCTGCTTATGCAGCCGAGGGATTGTCTCACTTCATCAGAAGGTACAATTACAATACCAATTTGATTGGTAGCATCAACCTGATCAATGAGTCTGTCAAACACAAGGTAAAGTGTTTTGTCTTTACTTCATCTATTGCTGTTTATGGAAAAGGACAGTTGCCGATGACGGAAGATTTGAAGCCAGAACCTGAAGATCCATATGGGGTATCCAAATATGCAGTAGAGATGGATCTCCGGGCCGCGCATGAAATGTTCGGTTTGAATTATGTGGTCTTCCGTCCGCATAACG